>CAIYYA010000261.1 GCA_903930255.1 uncultured beta proteobacterium | reverse complement strand
CATCAAGGCTAATTCTGGCTTAACTGAAGCTGAAATTCAGCAAATGGTCAAAGATGCAGAGCTTAATTCAGCGGATGACAAGAAAAAACTCGAACTGGTTCAGTCAAGAAACCAAGCCGATGCTAGCTTGCACAGCGTGAAGAAAAGCTTAACTGAATACGGTGACAAAATTGATGCTGCGGAAAAAGAAGCCATCGAGCGCGCCATTCAGCAACTCGAGGAAGCGCTGAAAGGTGAAGACAAGACCGCCATTGATGAGAAAAGTGCAGCCTTAATGACCACAAGCCAAAAGCTGGGTGAGAAAATGTATGCAGACCTCCAAGCCAAACAGGCGGCAGAAGGTGCTGCTGCGGGCGATGCCGGTCAAGCAACACAAGCAGGCACTCATGGCGCCAGCGGTTCGGCGCAAACTGACGACAATGTGGTTGATGCAGAAGTTAAAGAAGTCAAGAAACCCTGAGAGTTTGCATCAACTCTGTTTAATAAACAGGCATAAAACGCCGCGTTGAACACCTTTTTGTTCAACGCGGCGTTCGTATTCAAACTGGGCACAGATAGACCATGGCAAAAAGAGATTATTACGAGGTTTTGGGTGTTCCAAAAAATGCCTCTGACGAAGAAATTAAAAAGGCCTATCGCAAACACGCGATGAAGCATCACCCTGACCGTAATCAGGGCGATGCAGCCAAGGCTGCCGAAGAAAAATTCAAGGAATCCAAAGAAGCTTACGAAATGCTTTCTGATCCGCAAAAACGTGCGGCTTACGATCAGCATGGTTTTGCGGGGGTTGATCCGAACATGCGTGGTGGGCCAGGTGGCGCCGAAGCATATGGTGGGTTCGCCGAAGCTTTTGGTGATATTTTCGGTGATATGTTTGGTCAACAGCGTGGCCGGGCAGGTGCGGGACGCCAAGTTTTCCGTGGTAGCGACTTGAGTTATGCGATGGAGGTAACTCTGGAAGAGGCCGCCAAAGGCAAGGATGCCCAAATTCGCATTCCAAGCTGGGACAGTTGCGATGTATGCCATGGCAACGGAGCCAAGCCTGGCTCACAGGTGAAATCATGTGGCACCTGCGGTGGCTCTGGCTCCGTGCAGATGCGTCAAGGATTTTTCAGCGTTCAGCAAACATGTCCAACTTGTCGTGGCACCGGCAAAGTCATTCCAGAACCTTGCATCGCTTGCCATGGGCAAGGAAAAATCAAAAAACAAAAAACCCTCGAAGTCAAAATTCCTGGTGGAATCGACGGTGGCATGCGCATTCGCAGTGCCGGCAATGGTGAACCAGGAACAAATGGCGGACCACCTGGTGATTTGTACATTGAAATTCGCCTGAAAAAGCACGACATCTTCGAGCGTGACGGCGATGATTTGCACTGCTCAGTGCCGATCAGTATCGTGACCGCTACTTTGGGCGGTGAAATTGATGTGCCAACACTGGCTGGAAAAGCCGCCATTGATATACCCGAAGGTACTCAAACCGGCAAACAATTCAGATTGCGTGGAAAAGGTATCAAGGGTGTGCGTGCCAGTTACCCAGGTGATTTGTATTGCCATATCGTGGTGGAAACTCCGGTGAAACTAACTGAGCATCAGCGTAAACTGCTGCGCGAGCTTGATGAATCGCTGAAGCGAGGCGGTAGCAAACATTCACCCAGTGGCGACAGCTGGACAGATCGATTAAAGAGTTTTTTTAGCTAATCTGAGCTATTCCAGCTACAAAATAGGCCACACAGCAACCAAACGGCTGAGTGGCTTTTTTTGCGCCCAACACAAGGAGTTTTGAGAATGAGCGTGAACATCACTTTTCTAGGTGGAGCAGGCACAGTTACAGGCTCGAAATACCTAGTGCAGCATGCGGGTAAGAACCTGCTGGTTGATTGCGGCTTGTTTCAAGGCTACAAACAGCTTAGGCTGCGCAATTGGACATCGCTACAGATAGCACCCCAGTTAATTGATGCCGTACTTTTAACCCATGCACACTTAGACCACAGTGGCTATTTACCTTTGCTCGTCAAAGAAGGGTTTGCTGGGCATATATTCGCAAGTCGCGGCACGCGCGATCTGTGTCGAATCCTGTTGCCTGACAGTGGGCATATTCAGGAGGAAGATGCCGCTTTTGCCAATCGTCATCTTTTTTCGAAACATGCACCGGCGTTACCCCTTTACACCCGGCTTGATGCGCTTGAGACATTACCACGCATCAAGGCTGTTGAGTTTGGTCAACTCGTCACGCCTATGTCAGGCTGGAAAGCTACTTTTAGTCCGGCAGGGCATATTCTTGGCGCTTCCAGTATTTTGCTTGAAGTTGCAGGTCGTCGGATTTTATTCTCTGGGGATTTGGGTCGCCCCGATGATCTACTCATGAGCCCCCCAGCTGATGCAGCGCAAGCCGATACCGTCTTGATTGAATCCACCTATGGTGACCGAACTCATCCAACACATGACATGCTGACAGAACTGGCACCCGCACTGCTGCGCGTTGCCAGACGCGGTGGCGTGGCAGTGGTTCCAGTATTTGCGATAGGACGTGCGCAAGCCTTACTTCACGCCATTCACCAACTCAAGCTCAAAGGTGAAATCCCCACCACTTTGCCAATTTTTTTGGATAGCCCGATGGCCGTCCATAGCACGCAATTGTTTGAAGATCACCCTGGTGAGCACCGATTAACCCGTCAAGAGACGCATGCCCTGACGCATGCTGCAACCATGATCAACAGCACAGAGGAATCACGTGCTTTAGCCAGTCGTCACGGACCCATGGTGATTTTATCGGCCAGTGGAATGGCAACGGGTGGTCGCGTGCTGCACCATTTGGCACACTACGCTGGCAATCATCGCAACATGATTATTTTGACCGGCTATCAAGCGCCTGGCACACGTGGTGCAACGCTCGCGAGTGGCGCCAAATCTGTACGTATTCACGGACATGACGTTGAAGTCAACGCCGAAGTTGTGCAATTGCAGGCTGCCTCAGCACATGCCGACAAGCAACAATTGCTAGCTTGGCTACGCAGCATGCCCCAAGCACCTGACCAAGTCTATGTAGTGCATGGTGAAAGTGGTCCAGCTGACCAATTGCGCGCGCACATCAAACAATCGCTCGGCTGGCGTGCGATCGTGCCAGAGCAGGGTTCAGTGTGGCCTTGTTGATGAAAAAAGCAGCCCTCGGCTGCTTTTATTGAAGCCGAGCCCATAGGCTCAGCCTGTTCTCATTAATGCTGAGTTATGCGGTTTCGCCGTAAACAGCCACCGTAATTTCAACGAGAACATCGGTATGCAAAGCAATGCTGACTTTGCTTTCAGAAACCGTTTTGATCGGACCATTGGGCATGCGAATCTGCGATTTAGTGACTGCAAAACCGGTTTTCACAAGTTCTTCAGCTATATCGGCATTCGTTACAGAGCCAAACAAACGACCATCAACACCAGCTTTTTGAGTCAGCTTGCAAACAGTGCCTGCGAGCTTTTCAGCAACAGCCTGTGCATCAGCCAATTTAGCCAAGGCTGCTTTTTCGAGCTCGGCACGACGCACTTCAAACTCCTGCTTGGCAGCAGCAGTAGCGCGGCGCGCACGACCTGTTGGGATCAGAAAATTACGCGCAAAACCATCTTTCACGCGAACGATTTCACCAAGATTACCAAGGTTCACGACCTTGTCGAGCAGAATAATTTGCATGGTTAATGTCCTTAAATTTTGTGCTGATCGCTATAGGGCAACATCGCCAGAAAGCGGGCACGCTTGATGGCTGTGTTGAGCTGACGCTGAAAAATGGCACGTGTACCTGTCAAACGTGCAGGAATGATCTTTCCGTTTTCAGCAATGAAATCGCGCAATGTATCAATGTCTTTGTAGTCGATCTCTTCAACACCTGTTACCGTAAAGCGGCAAAAGCGCTTACGCTTGAAAAGCAGATTTTGTGCTGGGCGCTTTGGGCGTTTGTCTTTGTTATTGAAACGTTTTGGTCCGGCCATGATGGACTCCTTAATTTTAAAAATATGTCTTAAATTTTTTCGAATTTTTGAATGTGAAACACAACTTGCTTGCTGTTTTTGGGATTCGCCAAAAAACCGTCAAAGCGCCAACAGCTACCAATCTCTTGCACCACCAATGTCTCAGCTACTGAGTCAAAAGAAACACACTTCAAGGATAATTTGACTTGCCTGAGCACACCAGCTTCGGTAACTGAAGATGTATGCTCCAAACGGCAGTTCAGTGCTGGAACCCCAGATGGCGTATATCTAATTGCATCGCACTCAAGCAAACGAGCCGATATGCAAAATTGATTGGTATCCACAGAGAATTGACATGCTGCGTGTTCACTCAAACGAATTAAGCTTGGTATTCAGCTTGCTGTGATTTACGAGCGTCTTCACGCTCAACCGTTTTCATCATCGAAGAAGGTGTAGTGTCTGCTTTTTTCTTCAAGACGGTCAAGTGACGCAAAACGGCATCGTTAAATTTGAAAGCGTGCTCTAGTTCGGCCATCACGGGCTGACTGGCTTCAATATTAATGCACAAGTAATGGGCTTTTGCCAATTTATTGATCAAATACACCAACTGACGTCGACCCCAGTCTTCGACACGGTGAACTTTACCGCCACCGGCAACAATCATGCCTTTGTAACGCTCCAACATCGCTGGAACTTGCTCGCTCTGATCCGGGTGGATCATGAGAATAATTTCGTAATGACGCATTGATACTCCTTATGGATAAAACCTCATAGAGGCTGGGAATCCACCTCCAGCGTCTATTTGGAGTGTGGAAAGGTAACCTGAGATTGTAAATGAAAGAAGGCTATCGTCTCTAAATTTTAATTCGAGGAGGTTTTGCTGGCAAAACTTGCCAAAATAGTCACGAGCAAACCTGCGAACACACCAAAAACACCCGCGGACACTGGTTCAATATCGAACCACAAACCTGAGCCGGGCAGACCCAAAAAGGAACGTACGAAAGCTATGTTGATAACCATGTAATACAGCGTTAGGCCCAATCCAGTCAACATACCCAAAACAGCCGCAGTACGTGTAACACCCGACCAAAAAATGCCCAGAATCATGACCGGAACGAATGCAGAGCCCGCTAATGAAAACGAAGCAGAAACCAGATAAAGAATATCCGCAGGACGCTGTGCAGCGACATAGGCGGCAAACAAAGCGACCAATAGCAAAGCAAATTTGGACAACATGACGCGTCTTACCGCGCTGGACTGATCACTCATACCACGAAAAAAAAGATCGTGCGCCAGGGCGTTACCAATTGTCAAAAGCAGTCCGTCAGCGGTAGAAAGCGCTGCCGCTAGGCCACCAGCAGCCACCAAGCCTGACACGACATAGGGCAACCCGCCGAGCTCAGGAGTTGCCAGCATCACGATATCTGCACCCAGTTTTAATTCTGCAAATTGCAGAATTTGATCACCGTTGATATCGCTCACAGAAATCAAACTGGAATCAAGCTTTGCCCACTGGTCAATCCATACAGGCAAATCTTCGAAACGCAAACCGACCAATTGACTCATCACTTCGTATTTGACGAGTGCCGCCAAAGCTGGAGCAGACAGGTAGAGCAACGCAATAAAAAAAAGTGACCAAGTGACTGAGCTTCTGGCTTCAGTCACGCTGCGTGTTGTGTAAAAACGTGTTAGCAAATGCGGTAACCCAGCCGTACCGATCATCAGGCAAAACATCAGGGCGAGAAAATTGATGCGTGATTTCTCAAAAAGTTTTTGCTCATCGGCATTGCCGCCTGCAACACCTGCAAAAACTTGGGTGTGCAAAGGCATCCCAGCCAATGGAGAAGCCCGCGCCTGATTTTCTTGCATGAGCTGCATCCACCGCAAGCGTGCACTTGCTTCGTCACGCGGCAACCCGGCAAGTTCACGCCGTGCCGCAACAATGACAGATTCTTCTGCATGCGACTCGGTTAAAAAGCGAATATGTTCCTTTTGATTTTTTCTTTCTATATCTAAAGATGCCGGAAGATTCTTCAGCTTTGCTGCATATTCAATTGAACGCCTCGCATATTCTTGAATGACCTGCTGCTCAGCCGGATCACGCTGCAGCTTGCGCTCCAATTCGGATATTTTTTGCAATTGTTGACCGTATACCAAAGGCGCAAAGGGACTACCTAATTGTTTGTACGCCAACCAGGAAACAGGTATCAGAAACGCAAGAATAACGACCACATATTGCGTTACCTGCGTCCAGGTGACGGCGCGCATTCCGCCCAAAAAAGAGCATACAAGCACCCCCCCCAAACCCAGCAAAATTCCAATCTCGAACTGAACGCCTGTGAGTCGCGAAGTGATCAAGCCAACACCATAAATTTGGGCGACAACATAAGTGAACGAGCATAAAACAGCAGACCAAGCAGCAATGATGCGTGGCCAACGACCACCAAATCGAACACCGAAAAAATCGGGTACGGTATAAAGATTCATTCGGCGCAAATAGGGCGCCACGAACAAAGCCAGCAGACAAAACCCTCCGGTCCAGCCCAATATATAGACCAACCCTCCAGGATTTGTTTCAGTGCCCGAAAATCCCTGCAAATACAGGCCACCTGCCATACTGATGAAAGAAGCAGCGCTCATCCAGTCAGCAGCAACTGCCATACCGTTGTACATAGCAGGAATACGACGCCCGGCAACATAGTATTCAGATGCTTTAGATGTGCGCCCGTAAATACCAATGAGCGCGTATAAAAACACGGTCGCAAAAAGAAAAATGGCTCCAACCCAAATTTTACGTAAACCGCCCTTTTCTGCGACTGCCAACGCCAGCATAAACAAGACCAAAAGCACAACAAAAATAAAAAACCTTTGGTGAATTCGCTGTTTGTAGATAGTGTCCGTCAGGCTGCTTGGCAATAAATCCGGCTCAGCACGATTAGCGATCCAAGCAAACACCGCGATCACGCCAATATAAGCAATCACACTGCCCTGAGCTGCAAACCAATAGGCAAAAGGCCAGCCAAAAATAATTTGCTGCAGATCGCGCGCAAAAAAAACGAACCCAAACGAAAACACAAACCAAGCCAACAACAACCAACCATGCAAACGTGTAAAGTTGGCAATCGGTTGATTGTTTGAGCTGTTTTGCTGATAGTTAGTCATCCACCGATCAACTTATTGGATCGCCACATCAATCTAGGCTTGATAAGCTATTGCACTGCGAGTTGATGCCAGGTAGCGACCACGGTATCTGGATTCAGCGATATCGACGAGATGCCTTGCGCCTTGAGCCAAACTGCAAAGTCCGGATGATCGCTTGGACCTTGCCCACAAATACCAATGTATTTGCCCTGGGCACGACAAGCTTGTATCGCCAGACTGATCAAAGCCTGTACCGCTGGATCTCTTTCATCAAAGTCTTTGGCCAAAACCTCCAAGCCAGAATCACGATCGAGCCCTAGCGTTAACTGCGTCAGATCATTGGAACCAATTGAAAACCCATCAAAATATTTTAAAAAGTCATTCGCCAAAATCGCGTTACTGGGTATCTCACACATCATGATCAACTGCAAGCCATCTTTGCCGCGCTGCAAACCTTGCGCCGCCAACAACTCCGTTACTTTTTGCGCTTGCCCCAAAGTGCGAACAAACGGCACCATGACCTGGACATTGCTAAGTCCCATATCAGATCTGACACGCTTCAAAGCTTCACACTCCATAGCAAAAGCCTCGCCAAATTCGGCGCTGATATAGCGTGCAGCGCCTCTGAAACCAAGCATCGGATTTTCTTCCTCGGGTTCATAACGACTTCCACCAATCAACTTGCGATATTCATTGCTTTTAAAATCTGATAAACGAACGATCACAGGTTTTGGCCAAAATGCCGCAGCAATCGTGGCAACCCCCTCTGCCACCCGGTCCACGTAAAAAGCGCGCGGCGAGGCATGTCCACGAGCCACTGATTCGACCGCTTTTTTTAGATCCGCATCCACATTCGGATAATCCAGGATGGCTTTGGGATGAACACCAATGTTGTTATTGATAATGAACTCGAGACGTGCCAAACCAACACCGTCATTGGGCAGTTGACAAAAATCAAACGCTAACTGCGGATTGCCAACGTTCATCATGATTTTGATATCTATTTCGGGCATGACGCCGCGCCGAACTTCGGTGACCTCGGTTTCAAGTAGTCCGTCGTAGATAAAACCCGTGTCGCCCTCTGCACAACTGACTGTGACGAGCATGCCATCTTTCAAGATGTCACTCGCATGGCCGCAACCGACAACTGCTGGAATACCGAGTTCACGCGCAATAATGGCTGCATGACAGGTCCGACCGCCCCTGTTGGTGACAATCGCAGCTGCCCTTTTCATGACGGGCTCCCAGTTAGGATCGGTCATATCGGTTACCAATACATCACCCGGCTGAACACTGTCCATTTCAGCCAAGTTGTGCACAATGCGAACTGGTCCGGTACCAATTTTTTGACCAATTGCACGGCCTTCAATAAGAACCGCCCCCTTTCCTAGAAGTTTGTAGCGATGCTCCGCTTTGTCGAACGACTGGCTTTTGACGGTTTCAGGGCGAGCCTGCAAAATATACAAATCACCATCAACGCCGTCTTTACCCCATTCGATATCCATGGGTCGACCATAATGGTCTTCAATCACCAGTGCGTACCGTGCCAATTGATGCACATCTGCATCGCTTAGCGAATAACGGTTACGTAACTCAGTTGGCACATCCGTAGTTTTAACAAGTTTGCCAGTAGCGGCTTTCTCTTGTGGTGTTGAAAAATGCATTTGCAACAACTTGGAACCCAAGTTTCGCCGGATCAAGGCTTGATTTCCAGCCTTCAACATGGGCTTGTGAACATAAAACTCATCCGGATTCACGGCACCTTGAACCACGGTTTCGCCCAAGCCATAACTTGAGGTGATGAAGACCACTTGATCAAAACCAGACTCAGTATCCAAAGTAAACATGACACCGGCCGCCCCCAAATCTGAACGCACCATGCGTTGAATGCCAGCACTCAGTGCGACGTTTTCATGTGCAAAACCCTTGTGAACACGATAGCTGATGGCACGATCGTTGTAAAGAGAAGCAAAAACTTCTTTGATTTTGTGCAATATCGCTTCAATTCCAGTCACATTCAGAAATGTTTCCTGTTGACCAGCAAATGAGGCATCTGGCAGATCTTCAGCTGTGGCAGATGAACGAACCGCAAACGAGGCTTCGCTATTGAGGCCGCACAAAACCATAAAAGACTGGCGAATAGCAGCTTCAAGTTGAGCTGGAAAAGGTTGCGCCTCAACCATGTTGCGAATTTCTGCTCCAACTTTGGCAAGTGCGCCGACATCGTCGGTATTCAGCGCCGACAAACGTGCATTAATTTTGTCACTCAGTCCAGCAAAAGCCAGAAACTCGCGAAACGCGTAAGCAGTTGTCGCAAATCCGGTAGGAACCTTGACTCCATTCGGTAAATTTGAAATCATTTCACCCAAACTGGCATTTTTTCCACCCACAGACTCAACGTCGGTCATTCTTAAAAGCTCGAAAGGGACGACCAGAGAGGTCGGTGCAAAAAGTGCTGACATGGGAAGACTCCAGAAGTAAAAAAACTGATCTTCGTGGCACGTTAGCCAAGCTGCACGCCCACACTAAGTAGACGTGTTGTAGCTCTCAAAAGAGCCTACAACCGCCCAAAATTTGGTTGGATAATCCATCATTGTAGGCTGCACAAAACCTCCTTCTTTTCATCACAAAATCATGCCAAATCGAACTGTATTTTTTGTTTCTGACGGAACGGGTATCACTGCTGAGACTTTTGGAAATGCCATTCTGAATCAATTTGAAGTCGAATTTAGACACATTCGACTTCCCTACACCGACACGGTTGACAAGGCGCATCAGGTGGTGCGTCAAATTAACCAAGTTGGCGCACTTGAAAACAAAAAACCCCTGGTATTTACAACCTTGGCCAACGAAGAAGTGCTCAGTGTGCTGACCCAACATTGCAACGGTGTTTTGATGGATATGTTCAGCACCTTTGTCAACCCATTGGAGCTCGAGTTGAACATGAAGTCGAACCACCGAATTGGACGATTCAGTGATGCCAGCAAGAGCAAAGAATACCAATCGCGCATCGAGGCCATCAACTTCTCACTCGACCACGACGATGGGCAGTCGAATCGAGACCTAGCGAGCTCTGATGTCATTCTCGTCGGCGTCAGTCGCAGTGGCAAGACCCCCACGTCGCTTTACCTGGCCATGCAATATGGTTTAAAAGCATCCAACTACCCACTCATTCCCGAAGACTTTGAGCGACAGGACTTGCCCCCTGCGCTTAAACCTCACATCAAAAAACTGTTCGGTTTGACGATTCAAGCCGAGCGCCTCAGCGAAATCCGCAACGAGCGTCGTCCCAACTCCAAATACGCTTCGCTGGCGAATTGCAAACAGGAAATCAGGGAGGCCGAATCGATGATGCGGCGTTCAGGCATTCGTTGGTTGTCCACAACCACCAAATCCATCGAAGAAATTTCGACCACCATCTTGCAAGAAATCAGGCCAGAACGCTTGACCTACTGAAACCCGCTGGGGACTAGCCGAAGGCTCTTTGCCGAGCTCGATAGAGATGTTCAAAAATCCAATGCTGCAATTCCCGCTTTGGCAATCTGAGCATCTTCGGTCGATTTGACACCGCTCACGCCCACAGCGCCCAAACAGTAGCCATCCTTAATAATTGGCACCCCTCCCTCAAGCATGCCGTGCAAGGTGGGCGCACTCAAAAAAGAGCTCCGACCGCCATTAATGATGTCCTCATAAATCTTGCTTTCACGCCGTCCGAGCGCTGCTGTATGGGCTTTAGCTGGTGCAATGTGTGAAGAAATAGCAGCAGCTCCATCCAGACGCTGTAAACCCAGCAAATGTCCCCCATCATCGACAACAGCAATCGTGACGTGCCAGCTATGTTGAATGGCTTCTGCTTCAGCAGCAGCCATGATTTTTTTTACATCCAAGAGCTCAAGTGTTGGTTTGGTTTTCATCGTGTAGGCCTTTTAAAAGTGCTGAGCTTAGCCCGTGTTGACAGCTCTTTTACCCTTGTTTAAGGATAAATAATCCTCACTAAAAGTAAGGTGCCAATGAAAATTGACTTGAAACCACAGCATACGCCCTAAAATGTGAGCTCTATTCTTCCTAACCTGTTCCAAAGGAATCCAACTATGTCAGACCACGTCCAAACCCTCGAGCGCGGCTATGGCTTTGAATCCACCGCAGTGCAACGCAACAAAGTTCTGCGCAACACTTATTGGTTGCTAGCACTCAGCTTGATCCCCACCGTTTTGGGAGCATGGCTGGGTGTTGCCAGCGGCATCACCCAATCACTGGGCGGAGGCTTGGGTCTTGTTGTCTTTTTAGGTGGCGCTTTTGGCTTCATGTATGCCATCGAGAAAACCAAAAATTCTGCGGCAGGCGTTCCCGTTTTGTTAGGGTTCACTTTTTTTATGGGGCTGATGCTGTCGCGCATGATCGCCATGGTGCTCGGCTTCAAAAACGGCCCTGATCTGATCATGACGGCTTTCGGCGGAACAGCTGGCGTGTTTTTTCTTATGGCCAGTTTGTCCAGTGTCATCAAACGTGATCTTTCGGGCATGGGCAAGTGGCTTTTTGTTGGTGCCATTGTCTTGATGGTCGGTGGAATCATCAACGCTTTTGTTGGGTCTTCTGCAGGCATGATGGCCATTTCTGTTGCGGCTATTGGCATTTTTAGTGCTTACATGCTCTATGATTTAAAACAAATTGTGGATGGTGGCGAGACCAATTACATCAGCGCCACATTGGCTCTGTATCTTGACATCATGAATGTTTTTCAAAGCCTGCTGGCTCTGCTCGGAATTTTTGGCGGTGAACGTGATTGATTGATTTTGAGTCTCTCTATCAAAAGGCCCGTTTCT
>CAIYYA010000260.1 GCA_903930255.1 uncultured beta proteobacterium | reverse complement strand
TGGCTGCGTACCAGGGGGGCACTCCATTGGCAAAGCGTCAACCCAAAGCTGTTCAGACATGGGCTGAGCAAGTGTGATCGTGCCAACATGGCATCGCCAGCATGTTGATCGGCCAAACTCAGCAAGCTTGCAATCGTTTGTGCCAGATCAGATGCTATGAGTTTCAGCACATCTCGTGAAACGATGGCTAGCGCCGTGTCCACCAAATCGGTGTCGCTACAGCCCATGTGTACAAAATGGGCTGCTTGCGGGTTGAATAGTGCCACGGTTTCGCGCAGATGACTGACCAGTGGTGTGGCCAGACTGTGTGTACATGCACTTTCGCGTACCAGTTTTGGCACATCAAACAACTCGACTTGACAGGTACCGATGATCGATTGTGCCAAGGCCGCATCGATCAGTCCGGCGCTTGCCTGCGCACGCGCCAGTGCCGCCTCAAAGCGTAGCATGGCTTGCACGACCGCGCGGTCACCGAGCGCATCGGTTACTTCTGGCGTGGCCAAAAAACTCTCAAACAAGCAGTTCATGCGCAATCAGGCGATCTGTCTTCGTTTGAGGCGAATTTGGTTGGGTAATGGCACCGAGCGTTGCAGAACATCTTGACCCAGCCACAAAGCTGAACGGCGGGCACGTTGGGCGACATCCACGGGTGGCAACTGTGTGTTATCGTGGTTGAACGCGCCCAGGCAGTAATTGCCACGATAACCAATGTTGTGTAATGTCGTCACACATTGGGCGAGTGCCGGGCTGTTATCACCTTCACCCGGAAAAACGCATTGTCCTGGTTCTGTACCGCCCATGACATCTGTCAATTGCGTCAGGAATACTTTTTCGCAGTCAAGCATTTCAAGATCATCATGGGGGCCATGCCATGTTAGTGCATCCATGGCATCCAGGCAAAGACCCAGGTTGGGCATGTCGGCTTGGCACAGCAAGTCCCAAGCCTGACCATAGTTGCTGATGGCTCGCCCGTTGGGTGATGCTTTGTAAGCAATTCGAATGTCCATTGGAATAGCCAGCATGGCCAGTTGTCGCAGATTGACGCACAGCGCATCGGTGTCAGATGTGGCTTGTTCGAGTGTTGATGCGTTGACTAAAAGCAAATGACAATCAAGTCGCTGACACAAGCCCAGCATGGACTTCGCAACATCAACTTTATAGCTGTGTGCCGCGCCGGACAAACCTTCAAAGTCATTCAACGCTTGCAGGCCCATCACCCTCAGCCCGCTGCTGCGCACAAGGGTCAACGCAACGTCCAAACCCTCTGGGTGTGTCATCAAGTCACTCGCTGCGAGCAGGATTTGTTGGAAGCCTGCCGATTGAAACGCCCGCAGTTTGTCCGTCAGTGGTCCGGCCAAAGCCAGGCTGTTGATTCCGATATCTTGCATATTGGCGAACGGATCGGTCATGCTGCACCTTGCTGGTTGTGCACGATCTCAAAGCTGACACTGCCCAGCCGAGTTTTACTGAGTGCGCCACGCGCATCGGTGCGCACGCTGGGGGAGTCAACAAACTCAACGCCGCGCTGTGTCAGTTCAGCCACGGTGGTCAGCACGTCGCTGCTACCCAGGCCGATACGCTGCAGTCCCTCGTCATCTTCTACATCCAGCACGGAGGCTTCGGGCTCGATCAGTTGTATGTAGAAGCGCGACGCTGCCGGGCAGGGGCTGCGCAGAATGCGGCCCTTGGGCAAAATGCCAAAACGTTGCTCTGGCGGCAAGTCGGTAAAGCCAAACAGCTCACGGTAAAACTCGGTCCAGTCTTCGGTCCGATCATTGCCAATATATTGGAC
>CAIYYA010000259.1 GCA_903930255.1 uncultured beta proteobacterium | reverse complement strand
GTGAGCAGGTCAGTGTCACCCGGCTTTTGAACAACGCTGATAAAGCTTTTCGACGTGAACATCCACATAATGTTTTCCTTAAAACTTGAAATTTGCGTTTCTGACAGATTCAGTTGACTGGTTCTGACACGACTTGCAGTGCCTTCTGCGCCTTGATCGCCATCAGCATGGGATAGATGACTTTCATTAGTCGGGTCGCCACTAAACTGTTGCGCACCCGCTTGATAGCTCCCGGTCGCCACCAATCAACAGGCTTTTTAATCCAGCGACGTAAGTCACCGTGCCATTCACGCCGGTCAAATCGCTGCGGACCGTCATACCTCTTTCGCAAATCACCAGGCGGACGTTTGCGAAAACGTGACGGTATTGACGGAATAATGAGGCACCCGTTGGGATAGTTCGAAAATTCCACGCACGGCAGTTCGCGTCCTTTTCTGTCAAGTCTTGCCAGACCAGTATCGCTATCGATTTGGCAACTGCAACCGCGTGAGACGCATTCGTCGCAAAAATAGTGAGTCTTCTCGTCATCACCTTTGCTCCAAGGGCCGTAATACCATGTTGCCATCCGAGCACAAAGACTACAGCCAAAGAATTTTCCGTACCAGACTGGTCTTCGTTGTGATTTCTTCATTTCATTCCCTCAAGTTGGACACGAAAGCGTGCCCTGACATAAACCCTCTGCGCTAATACCCATGCCTGTGAATCTGATGCGTCTTGCAACCCGTCCATCATCCTGTCCATCTCATCCAGAAAAACACGCGCAAAGCCTTTGTCATTGCGGATGATCGACACCGAGTTGTGAACCAGGTCCATCAATTTGATGGTTTTGGCCCGTGGCTGCGCGGCAGCGGTATGGCACAAATCCTTCTGTTTCCTGGTTTTTCTGTTTCCATCGGTTGGGCAACTGACATCTGTCAGGTCACCGACCAAGTCCGCGACATCCGTGCCAAAAGCAAGCTGGATATCTTCAATCGCCACTGAGGTATCTTCAACCGTGTCGTGCAGCAGCGCCGCAATGATCATGTTTTCGTCATGCTCAAACCGGCTCACCATGCGGGCTACAGCGAGCGGATGCTCAATATAGGGTCTGCCGCTGTACTTGCGTGTTTGACCGTGGTGCGCGGCAATTGCGAATTCCACGGCATGCACGATGCGATCATTCAGCAGCATGATGCATGCCCAACAAGGAGGTGGGTAGCATACAAACCTGCCAAGTAGTCACCCAATCTCTGCATTTACAACTCTCTCAATTCATCAAGCACATCAATGCAGTCATCATGCTGCAATGCGGGCTCAATTAGTGAGCCTTAATGAAGAGTTTCAACATTCAGTGTGTTTTTGATCACAAAATCCATCAACAGGCGATCCAGAACGCAAAAGTCGATCTTTTGCTGCGCTGGTGGGCTGACCAACTCCAGCCGGGTCAATTCCCGGTCGATGAACTCATTGATGACGGGCCAGGGCTTGCCATATTCGGTCTCCTTCGCTGAGCGTTTGTGCGCAAGCAAGTCGTTAATCGCTGTTAGCAATGTTGGATCGGTCACCAACGCATCCACCAGGTCAGAAAACCGGATGGGCGCAACACCACGTCCCTGCTCGACCCAAAGGGTAGCCAGCAATGGCCGCAAGACGTAAAGGTATTTCTTCAGCCGCACGGTCTCACCGCGCAGGTACTCACGGTAGTTCCCACGCGCCATGTGGATGTAGTGGTGAAAGGATCGCTCGGACTGATGCGTTTGCTGTGCGGCATCTCGGATTTGCGCAAGAAACGCCTCGTCAGATCGGTACACC
>CAIYYA010000258.1 GCA_903930255.1 uncultured beta proteobacterium | reverse complement strand
ATGCTGCCCAAAGGCCCCCTGGGTTACGCCATGATCAAGAAGCTCAAGGTGTACGGTGGCGCTGAGCACCCGCACACTGCCCAGCAACCCAAAGTGTTGGTACTTTAAGGAGCTTTAAATGATTGGTGAATGGAACAATGGTACCGGCCGTCGCAAATCGAGCGTCGCCCGTGTTTTTCTAAAAAAAGGCTCTGGCCAAATCGTCGTCAATGGTAAAGCCATTGAAAACTTTTTTGGTCGCGCTACTTCGATCATGATCTGCAAGCAGCCCCTCATGTTGACCAACCACGCCGATACTTTTGACGTGATGGTCAATGTGGCAGGTGGTGGTGAGTCGGGTCAAGCCGGTGCTGTGCGCCACGGCATCACCCGCGCCCTGATCGACTACGACGCAACGCTGAAGCCCGAGTTGAGCAAAGCCGGCTTCGTGACCCGCGATGCCCGCGAAGTTGAACGTAAAAAAGTCGGTTTGCACGGCGCGCGCCGTCGCAAGCAGTTCAGCAAGCGTTAATTTCCGCTTCGAGCCTCGCAAAAAGCCGCCCGAATGCGAGTTCAGGCGGCTTTTTGTTTTTTATATTCTGGCGGGAAGTGAGCCAGTTCTTTCCCCAATATTTTGTAGCTGTTAAATGCGCCTTCGTCTGCTGCTTCGTCGGTTAACGGTGAGTGCCCCGCGCATGGCGGTGCACACTGCTTTGCCGTGGCCGTTTCGCTGGGCGTTTATTGCCATTGTGTTTGGCTTTTGTGCTGCCATTGCCCTGTGGGCGTTTGAGTTTGGTAAGGATATTGCCGGACTTGATGGCGATAGCAAGCAACAGGTGCATCAGCTGCGCTTGGAAAATGAAGCGCTGCACACCCAGGTTAGTAAGCTGACTGATTCTCACAACAAAGCCCAGTCAATTGCCAACACTGCTAGTACGTTGCTAACCACAGAAAAGGTTGCACAAGAAAAATTGGTCAATGTGAATCAACAGCTCGAAACAGAAAATTTGCGCCTTAAAAATGATCTCGGTTTTTTTGAGCAGTTGATTCCCGCTTCGAACGGCCCGGCTCTGTCAATTCGTGGCTTGCAGGCTGAGTTGCATAAAACGGGTGAACTTAAATGGCAAGTGCTGGTCATTCAAGCGGTTAAAAATGCGCCAGAATTCAATGGCAAACTCGAACTGACGTTTACAGGCATGCAAAACGGCAAGCCGTGGTCAGAAAGTCCTCCTGGTGCCACGTTGGCCTTGCAGTTCAAGCAATATGGCCGTTTGCAGGGCATTTATCAGCCACCAGCACAGGTTCAGGTGAAGGGCGTTACGGCCAAAGTCATTGAAGGTAATGTCAGCAAAGCTGTGCAGAGTGTCAAACTATGACACTCGCTTCATTCTTCAGAGTTGAAATTTCAGGAGTATTAGCCATGTTTAACAAAAACAAACAACCCGCCATCAAGAGTTTGATCGCACAAGGTAGTCAGATTGATGGGCATTTCAGTTTTGTAGATGGTCTGCGTGTCGATGGTGACGTGCGTGGCAATATCGTTGGGTTGGCGCAATCACCTAGCATTTTGGTTATTTCGGATACGGCAACGGTTAAGGGTGAGGTGCAGGCCGACCACATCATCATCAATGGCACGGTGAATGGACCGGTACATGCGCGCGTGATGTTGGAGCTGCAGCCCAAAGCACGGATCAATGGTGATGTGATTTACAAGGCCCTTGAAATGCATCAGGGTGCGCTGGTTGACGGCCGTTTGTGTCCCAAACTGACAGTCGAAGAAAAACCCACACTGAAATTAGCGGCAAATAATCAGTGACGTTAAACTTGAGCAAATTGCTGTACTATTAACCAATTCAATTTAACGGAGAAATTCATGAGTGCCGTGGCCGACGATATCCAGATTGCAATGCCTGATCCTATTTTGTTCACCGACAGTGCTGCTGCCAAGGTGGCGGATCTGATTGCCGAAGAAGGCAATCCAGACCTGAAGTTACGTGTGTTTGTGCAAGGCGGTGGCTGTTCGGGTTTTCAGTATGGTTTTACGTTTGATGAAGTTACCAACGAAGACGACACCATCATGAGCAAAAATGGTGTCTCCCTGCTGATTGATGCCATGAGTTACCAGTATCTGGTTGGTGCGGAAATCGACTATAAAGAAGATTTGCAAGGCGCCCAGTTTGTCATTAAGAATCCCAATGCTACGACCACCTGTGGTTGTGGTTCAAGTTTTTCGACCTGATTCCATTCCCATATCAACTCGACGTGTTGTTGCTTCGCCTTGTCGTGCTTTAGCACTGCCAGTGGCTTCGCGCCTAACGTCGTATTGATCTGGAAACGGAATAAAGTTTTTAACTCAGGCTGGGTAAATGGCACCCAGCACACGTGGCCCTTGTGCGCCTGTGATGGCGCAGTAGTCAAGGGCTCTGCGCAGCAAGGTTTGCTGAGCCAGCCAGGCAAAAGCAGCTGCCTCAACGTGCATCGCTGCCAGGCCATGTGCATCAGAGGATTCAACGGCAAGTTCAGGGAGCAGGGCTTGCAGGCGCTGCATCAGCTGCAGATTGAATGACCCACCACCACAAACGATCAAGTTTTTGCTATTTTTTGCGTAGCTTCTCACGCATGTAGCACAAGCGCTAGAGGTCAATTCGAGCAATGTGGCCTGAATGTCTTCGGGCGTTAA
Organism: uncultured beta proteobacterium; assembly: GCA_903930255.1. GTDB lineage: Bacteria > Pseudomonadota > Gammaproteobacteria > Burkholderiales > Burkholderiaceae_C > Rhodoferax. The sequence goes on along the minus strand of CAIYYA010000258.1, from coordinate 4,524 downwards.
ATCGGTAAATGGCTGAAGCTGTTTGTCTAACCAGGGCCGATTGAACAGGTCGCGTCCAGTGCTCTTGGGCGGTGCTAACGCAAAAAAAGGATCGGCTAGCAGGGTGCTGAGTAACTCGGCATGCACCTGACCAGAGGCGGCCCATGCACCGTTGGCATCAAAAGGCTGCCCCAAGTTTTGTTGGCACCACGTATCCATCAGCACATTGCCTGGGCCGCAATCAAACCCCATCAGTTCATTGGCGGATCCGATCACGGTCAGGTTAGCCATGCCGCCAATATTTATTACAGCTGTGGTTTGTCCAGTCTTGCCAAAAACAGATTGATGAAAAACCGGCACCAAAGGGGCACCCTGTCCACCCGCCGCAACGTCGCGACTGCGGAAATCTGCCACCACGTCGATGCCAGTCAACTCAGCCAGTAGGGCTGGATTAGCCAATTGCAAGGTGTAGCCGGTGCCAGCATGCATTTGCGGCTGGTGTCGCACGGTTTGTCCGTGAGCACCTATGGCCACGATCTGCTGGCGCTGCAGCTGGCTGCTCGCGAGCAGTAGCTCGACAACTTGGGCATAGACGTGCATTAGCGCATTGGACGCCAATGCGCTGCGGTGCAATTCGTCAGAGCCAGATAGATTGAGCGCCAACAGTTCAATTGCCAAGGTACTGGGTAATGCGGCACTGGCGTGTGCCAGCACGTTGAGGCGGTCAGCTTCTAGTGCTACGACAACGCCATCGACCCCGTCAAGTGAAGTGCCTGACATCAGGCCGATAAAAAGCTGCGTCATGACGCGCTCAGCCCCAATGTGCTGACTTATTGGGCGCTGGCTGTTTGCATTTGGCCAGCGGCCAGCAGCGCAACACGGGTGAGTGCTGCCTCACGGTTAAAAACAGGTTTGGCTGCAGCAGTCACAGGCACAGTTTCGCTTTGACGGGCCAGTGTGGACGGATCCAGGTGTTGGCCATTGATGCGGAACTCAAAGTGCAAGTGTGGCCCTGTGGCCCAACCGGTGGAGCCCACGGCACCAATATTTTGGCCTTGACCGATGCTTTGACCTTTGCGCACATCAATGCGGCTCAGGTGGGCGTACACCGTAGTGTTCTTGGCGTTATGGCGAACAAAAATCACATTGCCAAAGCCATTTTGCTTGCCGGCAAATTCAACCACACCGTCACCTACGCTGCGCACCAGTGTGCCAGTAGGAGCACCGTAGTCCAGACCCAAGTGAGCGCGCATGGTCTTCAGAATCGGATGCATGCGCATTTTGAAGCCACTGGTCACCCGTGAAAACGCCATGGGAGATGCCAAAAAGGCGCGACGCAGACTTTGGCCATCGAGCGTGTAGTAGTTGCCCTTGTTGCTGCCGGGTTCCTGAAACCACATGGCTTGGTATGTTTTGCCTTTGTTGATGAATTCGGCGCTGAGCACGCGACCACTGCGCAGCGGTTCGCCATCGGCTTCAAGGGTTTCATACACCACCGAAAAGCTGTCGCCTTTGCGCAGGGCACGGTGAAAATCGATGTCGCCTGAGAAGATTTCGGCCAATTGGGTTGCGATGGCATCGGGAATTTTGGCGTCATCGGTGGCGGCAAAGAGAGAGCTTTGAATGCTGCCACTGGCTAAGCGCGTTGTGGCAGTCAAATCAGCTGTTTCGAGGCGTGCTGCAAAACCGCTGGCTTGGCGCTCAATCACCAGGCGGTTAAAGCGGCCATCTGAGTCAGGGCTCCAGCGTGCGGTGAGTTTGTTGAGGCGTTGGTCAGTCAGGGCTTCAGCAGTGACGATGCGACCATTGCGCCCCATCAGCAGTTGTTGGGCGGTTTTGTCTTGGCGCAAAAATGCAGCTGCTTGTGCATCGTGCACACCCAGACGTTTCAGCAGTGTGTCAGCGCTGTCGCTTGAGCGAGTGACATCGGTGCGATAAAACAGAGCGGGAGCAGAAGCGACTTCGGATGCAGAGTAGTTATAGGCTAAAGGTTGCACCAGTTCAATAATCTGCTGCACCGGAATATCGGCTGTGTCGGGTGCCAGGCTGGCTACCGCAAAGGCACCGCCACCGCCGCCCAGCAAGGCTGTCACCAAAACCGCTGTGATGCGCTTGGGATATTGCTGCACGATTTCACTGGCTTGGTGCCAAAGGTTTTGGCCGAGGGTCAGGATGTTTTGAATCAAAAGGCGAGTCCGGTTGATGTATTTGTTGGGTAGTTGCAACATCCGTGAAAAAATAGCGACGCTCAGTCAACCTAAAATCACACAGAAGTAAAGCGGCAGAGTATAAATCGCGCGCAACACCGCGCATCCATAAAAACCCTTATGACAAACGCAAAAAATCCTGAAAATTTTGTAACAGACCGTGTTCGGGAGGCTTTGGCAGTCACCCTGCGCGGTTGTGAAGAGCTGATTCCGCAAGAAGACTGGCTAAAAAAACTGGCGCGATCTGAAGTTACAGGCACGCCGCTGCGTATCAAACTTGGGCTGGATCCCACTGCGCCAGATATTCACATCGGCCATACAGTGGTGCTGAACAAAATGCGCCAGTTGCAAGACTTGGGGCATACAGTCATTTTTTTGATTGGCGACTTCACCACCCTGATCGGCGATCCATCGGGGCGCAACAACACCCGACCACCGCTCACCCGCGAGCAAATTGAGGCCAATGCGCAGACGTATTACCGCCAAGCCTCGATGGTGCTCGACCCCGGCAAAACCGAGATTCGTTACAACAGCGAATGGGGTGATGCGTTGGGTTCGCGTGGCATGATTCAATTGGCAGCCAAATACACTGTGGCGCGCATGATGGAGCGCAATGATTTTCATGATCGTTTTTATGCCGGCACACCGATCAGCGTGCATGAATTTTTGTACCCGTTGATGCAGGGGTATGACAGCGTGGCGCTAAAAAGTGATCTTGAATTGGGCGGCACTGATCAAAAGTTCAATCTGCTGGTCGGGCGTCATTTGCAAGCCGAATACGGTCAGGAGCCGCAGTGCATTTTGACGATGCCTTTGCTCGAGGGGCTCGACGGTGTTGAAAAAATGTCCAAGAGCAAAAACAATTACATTGGTATTTCCGAAGATGCCAATACCATGTTTGCCAAGGTGCTGAGCATTTCGGATGTGTTGATGTGGCGCTGGTACACCTTGCTGAGTTTTCAGAGCGAGGCTGCGATAGCCGCACTCAAAGCCGAGGTGCTTGCCGGGCGCAACCCGAAAGACGCCAAAGTCGCCTTGGCCAAAGAAATCACAACGCGGTTTCATTCCAGAGCAGCTGCTGATGCGGCTGAGCAAGACTTTATCAATCGCAGCAAGGGCGGCATCCCTGATGACATTGCCGAAATGACGTTGCCACTGGCTGAGGGGGGTGCATCCGTTGGTATTGCAGCATTGCTAAAAATGGTGGGTCTGGCGGCTTCGAGTGGTGAAGGTAATCGGCTGATTGACGGTGGCGGGGTCCGTGTTGACTCGAATGTGGTCAGCGACAAAGGACTGAAGTTGGTCGCTGGTACTTATGTTGTGCAGGTTGGTAAAAGAAAATTTGCCCGTGTCAATCTGGTTTAGCATCAGTTTAAGCGTCAGCGCCGGGTCATTGCAACGCTCATGTTGTTCGTTGTTGGGAATGGCATGGTGGCTACTGCCAAAGCGGCCGATGTGCAAAAAATTGTTCTCGCAAGTTGTGCCAACTGCCAACAGGTGGACGGCAACAGCGTTGACCCCAAAATCCCCAAAATTGCGGGTCAAGAAGCCGGCTACATTCGCAAGCAGCTCAGGTTATATGCTTCAGCGACGCGTCGTCATGAGGACATGACGACGGCTGCTTCTGCCCTGAGTGAGGATGAAATATCCGAGTTGGCGCAATATTTCAGTGCGCAACGTGTCAGTCCAGGAAAAATCAACGATGTGCGTCTGTTATTCAATTTCCACTTCGATAAGACATCAATAATCCATGGCCAGTAGGTGATCGACTTGATCACCTCTGGTGTATTTTCAATAGCCAACAAGCCCATCACTAAGTCGTCTTCAAGCTCATCAAGGCTAGAGAAGACCTTGTTGTGAAAACACTTTTCCCGCAGTTCGTCCCAAAGATGTTCAACCGGATTGAGTTCTGGCGCGTAGGGCGGCAACGCGAGCAAGCGAATGTTGCTCGGAGCCACGAGTTTTTTACTTGAGTGCCAACCGGCTCCGTCTATCACCATCACGATGTGATCATTGGCATGTCTGGCTGCCACGGTGTTCAGAAATATCTGCATGCACTGAGTGTTGACCTTGGGCAGGATCAACGCATCCATCGTGCCAGTGGCTGGTTCGCATGATGCGTAGGCATAGGTGTACTCATGGGTGAGCATGGCTTGGCACAAAGGGCGAATCGGTTTTGGAGGCCCAGCAGCGGCGCACATCGTTGATGCGCCCGAACCGCGCCTCGTCCTGAAACATCAATCGGATGGATTTTTCTTGCCAGTCTTTGCAGAGGTCTTGGACGCGTTTGGATGAGTTTTTTTCCACACATCCTGAGCCTCAGGGTCACTTTGTGGGT
>CAIYYA010000257.1 GCA_903930255.1 uncultured beta proteobacterium | reverse complement strand
TGCTGTGCTGTGCTGTGCTGTGCTGTGCTGTGCTGTGCTGTGCTGTGCTGTGCTGTGCTGTGCTGTGCTGTGCTGTGCTGTGCTGTGCTGTGCTGTGCTGATTTTTTCATATTAGCCCCTGAGTTGCGAAGTTTATTAAAAATAAGTTCTGGATTCTATAAGGCGCGGCGCTGAAAGTGGGGCTTGTTCTGCACCTAAATTTTGCTCATTTGATGTGCCAGAATAACGTTTAAACTCTCAGCAATTAACATTACTAAAGCATCATGCACATCTTGTCCCAAGCTCAATTTCAGTCTGCGTTTGAACATGGTGCGGTGCGGTCCGTTGAAATTGAGCCCCATGGTTCGCAGTTTGCTGTTAAAGCGCTGACACTGACGGGTGAGGCGATGCTGGTGCAAGCCCGCAAAGCCGAACCCAGACTGTTTGGCACATTAGACAGCGCACTCAAACTGCTGCACAAACTAGGCGTGCGCCGCATCGCGGTGGAACGACTCGAAAATTGGCGCCCCGAGCAAGCAGCAGACCACCGCCGCAGCCGGCCAGACCGCTCAGTTGCACTCAACCATGCAGCGCAATACGAGAGATGGGTGAGTGCTAAGGTGGAAAACAGCCGAAACGACACCCGACTGCCATTGACCGAGCAAACCTGGCAAGTTGTTCGTGCCGCAAAACTAGCGCAACGCGCAACGCTTTTGGCCGAGCAGGCCACATGAGTTGTGATCATTGGCAGGTCATTCGCCGCCCTGAATACATCGAAGACTTGAATGCGATTGAACAATGGATCGCACAAGACAACCCGCTGGCTGGCATTGACATGTGGTTGCACATTGACGAGCAAGTTGAACAATTAGCCGACTGCAATTTTCCGCGTCGACCCAGTCAACGTGTGGCGAATGCGTTTGAGTTGGTGGCACACAAAAACTATATCGTCTATTTCGATCAGCACGAACCGACTTGCACGGTGACCGTGCGCACCGTGGTACATGTTGCCAGAGTATTTCCACCCTTAATTTCCTCTTGAAAATCAACCTTATGCAAACATCCAAACCCATCACCGTTCACGGCCAGCCCATTGCTGGTGGCAAGTTCCCACTGATCTGCACGCCACTGGTCGGGCGCACGTTTGAAAAAATCATGGCCGAGCTTGACGTGGTGCTACCCAAAAAGCCCGACGTGCTCGAATGGCGTGTTGATTTCTTTGAGCAAATTGGCGACTCAGCGGCCGTCATTGCTGCTGCGCAAGCTATTAAAAACAAAGCAGTCGAGATTCCTTTGCTGTTCACGCGCCGCTCCACCCTGGAGGGCGGTGAAAAAATTTCCTTGAACGAAGGCCAGGTGATTGCCATGTACACAGCGGTTTGCGAGAGCAAAAGCATCGACCTGATCGACTATGAAATGGCTAACGACCCTGCCAACATCGCTCAGGTACGCACCATCGCCAAAGCCAATGACATTCAGCTGGTGCTGTCGTTTCACAATTTTTCTTACACCCCCGGACTGGAAACGCTGGCTGCCAAATTTTTGATGGCTGACCAATTAGGAGCCGACGTGGCCAAAGTGGCGGTGATGCCGCGCAATCTGGACGATGTGCTGACCCTGTTGACGGCCACCCACGAAGCCAGCAAAAAACTACGTATTCCGCTCATCAGCCTGTCGATGGGGCCGTTTGGTTCGCTCACCCGCTTGTTTGGCTGGACTTTTGGCTCGGCTCTGACGTTTGCCGTGGGTGCAGCCAGCTCGGCACCCGGTCAGGTGCCGATCGAAGACCTGAACACGGTGCTGGAGATTTTGCAGAAATCGATGGGTGTTAAATAAATACGTGCTGCTTCATTGAGAATCCAGGCTTATGAAAATTGAAGATGCCAAAATCCTGCTGGTGGACGACGATACGGTGATGCGGATGTTTGTTGTCAACCTTTTGAGCAGGCTTGGCGCACATCACATCCAAGAGGCAGCCGATGGTCAGCAAGGTTTGCAATTGGCCAGCAATTTCAACCCCGACATTGTTCTGTCAGATATCCACATGTCGCCTATGGATGGGCTCGAATTTGTCAAAAGACTGCGCACACATGCCGTTTTAGCGTTGCGAAAAATCCCGGTTATCCTGATGAGCGCCGATAGCAGCGGACAAATGCCTAACGATTGGGTGCCTTTGGGCATATCGGGTTACATCATCAAGCCGCCCGTTTTATCGGTATTGAACGTCAAACTCGAGCATGCTTTGAAGTTTCGGTAAGTCGGCAGCCGCTGGGCACCGTAACGGTTTTAAGGGCTCATCATATTAAATTGCGCATGGCTCGGGCGGTTTCCAACAACACGGGGAGCACCCGACTGCTGGCGTCTTCGCTGCTCTCATGACCCATCGGCATGGTTACATTCAGCGCCCCCACCAAGTAGGCCTTGAGTTCATGGGTGGACAGCCAATTTTCTAGCCAGACAGGGTCGCGCAGAGCCAACATCAGCATGCCAGCAGCCGTCACCTGCGCCTGCACGCGCGAGCATCAGCAAATAGCGCCAGCTGTTGTCGCGCTGCGTGCCCAACGTGCTGCCCTTTGGCTGGGGCAGGACGTGCTGCAACGCTCGGTGCCACTACCCAATCAGCTCCGCTTACGCCGGGCGCTGCTGGCTTCATAACTGAGATTTTGGCCATCACCCTTAGCTGGCGATGGCACGACAAATCGCTTTCTAACGCCGTGTCCGAAAGTAAATTTTCAGCAATTCCATGACAGGACTCATGCGGTGGCGCCCTCGGGCTGGCGTAGGGATTTGCGCTGGCGCCAGGCTTTCTCCAGCTCCACCGCCACACCCACGACGCCTGAGACGCCCAGGCAGATGAGCAATTCCGCAAGACTCAAGGCCTCGGTCTTGAAAATCGGTTGCAAGTCGGGCACGTAAATCGTCGCCATTTGCAGAAAAAAAGTAAGCAACACGGCGCCCAGCAGGGGGCGGTTGGAGTCCAGCCCGAGACGCCACAGCGATTCACTCTCGGACCGGATCGTGAGCACATGGACCATTTGCGATAACGTCAGCACGGTGAACACCATGGTCTGCCCATGCGCGTTGCCGTTAGCCAAGGCCCAAGCCTGCACGCTCAGACTCAGCCCCCCAATCAGCAGCCCAATGCCCAGAATGTGCTGCCACATGCCATTAGCAAACATACTCTCGTCCGGTGCGCGCGGTGGCCGACGCATGATGCCGCGCTCCGCCGGTTCCGCCGCCAGTGCCAAGCCAGGCAGGCCGTCGGTCACCAGATTAACCCACAGGATGTGAATCGGCAGCAGAGGGATCGGCAGCAGCAGCATGGGAGCCAGAAAGAGGGTCCATATCTCGCCCGAATTGCCGGTCATGGCGTAGCGCACAAACTTGCGGATGTTGTCATAGATGCGCCGACCCTCGCGCACCGCCGCCACAATGGTGGAAAAGTTGTCGTCCAGCAACACCAGGCTGGCGGCCTCGCGCGCCACATCGGTGCCGCCTTTTCCCATCGCCACGCCAATGTCTGCGCGTTTGAGGGCGGGCGCATCGTTGACGCCATCGCCGGTCATGGCGACAAAATGCCCCATCGCCTGTAGCGCCTCGACAATGCGGATTTTCTGCGCCGGGTCAACGCGGGCGTAAACCCGCACCTGACAGACCCGCTGGCGCAAGGCGGCATCGTCGAGCGTGGCCAGGTCTTGCCCGGTCAGCACCGGGGCTTGAGCGTCAGCCACGATGCCCAGCCGGTGTGCAATGGCACGCGCTGTAGCCGGGTGATCACCGGTGATCATGACCGGGATAATGCCAGCCAACAGACAGTCGCTCACGGCAGCCTGAGCCTGCGGGCGGGGCGGATCGATCAATGCGATCAGACCCAAGAACTCAAGCTCGCTCTCGACGGTTTCTATCGCGTTGGTGTCGGGCAGGCGGGCGTGCTGACGTCGAGCCAGAGCCAGCACACGCAGGCCTTGCGCGGCCAAAGCGCTGGCCTGCTCTAGCAGGTCTGCCTGCTTGAGCGGCACTGCTCCGGCAGGCGTCCACTGTGCGGAACAGCGCGGCAACACAGATTCCGGTGCCCCTTTGGTATAGGCCACATAAGCGCCAGCGTCCCGGTGAAAGGTAGTCATTCGCTTGCGCTCAGCGTCAAAAGGCTGCTCCTGCGCGCGCGGCCAAGCCAGGTCTAGCGTCGCTTTGTCAATCTTTGCGCTCAGTGCCGCAAGTACCAGCGCGGTTTCGGTCGGGTCGCCTTGCCACGCCTCAAACTCCTCCTGGCTATTGCGGCGCGAATCGTTGCACAGAACTGCCGCCCGCAGCGCTTCGTGATGCACCAGGCCTGGCAGCGCATCGCCCGGTATCCACGGCTGTGCGTCGGCCAGCAGCAGTTCGGCGTGCATGCGGTTTTGCGTCAGGGTGCCGGTTTTATCGGAACAAATCACGGTGACCGAACCCAGCGTCTCAACCGCGGGCAAGCGCCGGATCAAGGCGTTCTGCGCCACCATGCGCCGGGCGCCCAGCGCCAGCAGCACGGTCACCACGGCTGGTAGTGCCTCCGGGATGGCGGCCACGGCCAGGCTGATGGCGGTCAAGGCCATCAACAGGGGCGCTTCGCCGCGCAGCACGCCGACGACAAAAACCACCCCGCAGATGCCGATGACGCCCAGCGCCAAACGCTTGCCAAACGCGGTCAAACGACGTTGCAGTGGGGTGCTGCGGTCATCACCGTCAAGCAAACGCGCCACCTTGCCCAACTCGGTCGCCATGCCGGTGGCCACCACCAGGCCGCGGGCGCGACCGTGGGTGGCGGTCGTTCCTTTAAAAGCCATGTTCAGACGGTCGCCCAGTGCACAGTCACCGGACTGGGGCAAGGCCGAGGTGTGCTTGGCCACGGTGACCGATTCGCCGGTCAGGGCCGACTCATCGATCTGCAGTTGCGCCATATCGATCAGGCGCAGGTCAGCGGGCACCTGGTTACCGGCCTCCAGCAGCACGATGTCGCCTGGCACCAGGGTATTGGCTGGCACTTCTTGAATCTGCCCGCCACGCATCACGGTGGCGTGCGCTGCGGCCAGTTGTCGCAGTGCTTCCATGGCGCGATCGGCACGCCAGGTCTGCACAAAACCGATCAGCGCGTTGATCAGCACGATCACCACAATCGCCAGGGTGTCGATCATGTCGCCGATGACGCCGGAGATGACGGCTGCAGCCAGTAGCACCAGCACCATGAAGTCTTTGAACTGGTCAACCAGTATTCCGAGTGGCCCACGCTGCGCACGGCTTTGCAATTCATTGGGGCCATAGCGCTGCGCCCGCTGCTGAACTTGCGCACCAATCAGGCCGTGGGCAGGGTCTACCTCATGCTCGCGCACGAGCTCATGCGCCTCGCGCTGATGCCAGGCGCTGCTGTCAGGGGTGTTGTTCATCGGAAATCCAGTCATTTTTGATCCGTTGTTATTTTTGAGTTATTAGTTTTGAGCTGGACTGCTGACTAACAACTCCCAACTACCGATTAATAACATAAAGGCCTAAAGTTTGCTCTATTAAAGTTTGCTCTATTCCTGCTCGTCCGATTACTTGACTAACAGCGCCGGCACGCGAGCCAGATGCACCACTTTGAGCGTGATTGAGCCCGTGAATAAGTCTGCCAGCGCAAGGCGCACGCAGATCCATCAATGGATAGCAACACACTCTTCATGATGTTTGTCTCCTTGTGAATTTTTTAAAATGAACCGAACCTTTTCGCATTGGCATCGCTGACTCGGTCACCAAATCGGTGGCTTACCGGCTGGTCGAGCCCGCTTTGATGCAAACAGAGCCCGTGCGCCTGGTGTGCCGCGAAGGGCGTTTACAGCCCTTGCTGGCCGATTTGGCCATCCATCAGCTCGACATGCTCCTTGCCGACCGACCTATGCCGAGCAATTTAAATGTGCGCGGCTATAGCCATCTGCTGGGCGAAAGCAGCCTTACCGTATTTGGTACCCCTGAACTGGTGGCCAGTTTGCGCGGCGACTTTCCGGCACTGCTCAATTCAGCCCCGTTTTTACTCCCCGGTGAAGACGCTGCCATACGCACACGCCTGCTGCAATGGTTTCAAGCCAACCAGTTGCGCCCCAGAATCGTGGGCGAGTTTGACGACAGCGCACTCATGAAAACCTTTGGCCAAGCCGGCGCCGGTCTTTTTGCAGCGCCCACCACCATCGTTGAACAGGTCTGCAAACAATACGAAGTGCTTGCCATAGGGCGGATCGACTCCGTCATCGAGCATGTGTACGCCATCACCACCGAACGCAAACTGGCGCACCCGGCCATTGTGGCGATCAGCAAATCGGCCAAAGAAAAAGTTTTTAGCGCCGCCACGTAAAACCCGACAGCGCCACCGAAAGCCGTTTGAAATGGGTAAAATTTTCACCGTACCCCCTTTTTCTTACTTGCCTTCACCTCTTTCAGGACTTTTCATGTCACTTTTCTCCAATGTCGAAATGGCCCCGCGCGACCCAATCTTGGGTTTGAACGAGCAATACAACGCCGACACCAACCCCGCCAAGGTTAATTTGGGTGTGGGTGTTTATTTCGACGACAACGGCAAACTGCCGCTGCTGCAATGTGTTCAAGCTTTCGAAAAAACCATGATGGACAAGCCCACGGCACGCGGTTATTTACCCATTGACGGCATTGCTGCCTATGATGCAGCCGTCAAAGGGCTGGTGTTTGGCGCCGACAGCGAGCCCGTCAAGTCGGGCCGAATTGCCACCGTGCAATGCCTGGGCGGCACGGGTGGCCTAAAGGTTGGCGCTGATTTTCTGAAACGCCTGAACTCCAGCGCCAAGGTGCTGATTTCTGACCCTAGCTGGGAAAACCACCGCGCCCTCTTCAGTAACGCCGGTTTCGTGGTGGAGAGCTATCGCTACTACGATGCCAGCACTCGCGGCTTAGACTTTGCAGGCATGCTGGCCGACCTCAATGCAGCTGCGGCAGGCACCGTGGTGGTGTTGCATGCCTGCTGCCACAACCCCACCGGCTATGACATCAGCGCAGCCCAATGGGATGAAGTGGTGGCGACGGTGAAGGCCCAAAATCTGGTCGCGTTTCTGGACATGGCTTACCAGGGTTTTGGCTATGGCATTGCTGAAGACGGTGCGGTTATCGGCAAGTTTGTCGATGCGGGGCTGGACTTTTTTGTTGCCACGTCGTTTTCTAAAAGTTTCAGCTTGTATGGCGAGCGTGTCGGCGCTTTGAGTGTGCTGTGCGCCACCAAAGACGATTGCGCTCGCGTGCTAAGCCAGCTCAAAGTCGTGATTCGCACCAACTACAGCAATCCGCCCACGCACGGTGGCGCAATTGTGGCGGGCGTGCTAGGTAACCCCGAGTTGCGCACCCTGTGGGAGAGCGAGCTGGGCGAAATGCGTGTGCGCATCAAAGCCATGCGCCAAAAACTGGTCGATGGCCTGAAAGCCGCCGGCGTGCAGCAAGACATGGGTTTCATCACCACACAAATCGGCATGTTCAGCTACTCGGGTCTGTCCAAAGACCAAATGGTGCGCCTGCGCAATGAATTTGGTGTGTATGGCACCGACACCGGCCGCATGTGCGTGGCCGCACTGAACAGCAAAAACATCGATTACGTTTGTGCCTGCATAGCCAAAGTCATCTAAGGGATGCAGAAATTGCAAATGTACCGTTTATGGCGAGTGCTGGAGGGATGCAGCGCTAGGCGCTCAGAGCGCAGTGTGGCAAGACCACACAATCGATGAGCAACGACGCAATGCGCCCGCCAGTGCCGCCAGAAATGGGATATTTGCATTTTCTGCATCCCTAAGGGCGGCTGCAACCGCCCCACTGTGAAAAAAGACTACCTGCTGTCGATCGATTGCGGTACCCAGAGCGTACGCGCCTTGCTATTCGATTTGCAGGGGCAACTGCATGACAAAACCCAGGTCAGCATCGACAGTTACCAGTCACTTCAAGCCGGCTGGATGGAGACCGATGCGCAGGCGTTTTGGCACTATTTGTGCCAGGCCTGCCAGCAACTTCTGGCAAAAACAGCCATTCCACACAGCGCCATCCAAGGGGTGGTGATCACCACCCAGCGTGGCACCACGGTGGCTCTTGACGCGCAGGCTCAGCCGCTGCGCCCGGCACTGATTTGGCTCGATCAACGCCGTGCCACGCACATCCCCAGACTGTCCTGGTGGTGGCAAGCGGCTTTGCGCAGCATCGGCATGCTGCAAACCGTGCGTCATTTTCAGCATGAAGCCGAAGCCAATTGGATGGCACAACACGAACCCGAGCTTTGGGCCAAGACCAGCAAATTTTTGCTGCTCTCGGGCTATCTGAACTTTCGCATGAGTGGGCGTTTTGTTGACTCGGTCGCCGCGCAGGTGGGCTACGTGCCGTTTGACTACAAACGTGGCTGCTGGGTCGCTGCACACGACTGGAAATGGCAAGCGCTGCCCATCACCCCCGCGATGCTTCCCGAACTGCTGCCTGCGGGAAGCATCATCGGACGAGTCAGTGCCGATGTCGCACAGCAAACGGGCTTGCCGCTGGGCTTGCCGATCATCGCCGGTGCGGCCGACAAGGCCTGCGAGGTGATTGGTAGTGGCTGCTTGACACCCGAAGTGGCGTGTCTCTCGTATGGCACGGCAGCCACCATCAACACCACCACCCCGCGCTACATCGAAGCCACCCGATTTGTGCCACCCTATCAGGCCGCGGTGCCTGGGCACTACAACACAGAAATCCAAATTACCCGTGGCTTTTGGATGGTCAACTGGTTCAAAACGCAGTTTGGCCTGCTCGAGCAGCAGATGGCGCACCAACAAGGCGTCACGCCCGAGAGCCTTTTTGATGCGTTGGTCAACGCCGTGCCACCCGGCGCACACGGCTTGATGCTGCAGCCCTTCTGGAACCCGGGCATCAAGATCCCCGGCCCAGAAGCGCGTGGCGCGATCATTGGTTTTGGTGATGTGCACAACCGAGCGCACCTTTACCGCGCCATTCTCGAAGGCCTGGCTTACGCCCTGCGCGAGGGTAAGGAACGCATTGAAAAACGCAGTGGCCAAGCGATCACGCGCTTGCGGGTTTCGGGCGGCGGTTCACAAAGTGATGCGGCCATGCAAATCACCGCCAACGTGTTCAATTTACCCTGTGAACGCCCCCACTTGTACGAAACCAGTGGCTTGGGTGCGGCCATTCTGGCTGCGGTCGGCTTGAAATTACACCCAGACTTTGCCAGTGCAATGGCGGCCATGACACGCCCTGGCCAGGTTTTTTTGCCCGAACCAGCGCACGCCAAAACCTACGATCAGTTGTATCGACGCGTCTATTGCCGCATGTACCAGCGCTTAAAGCCGCTCTATCACGACATCCAGTCGATCACCGGTTAGACGCCCCAAACCGCTGAGCGCATCGAAATCGATGCGGCTTGAAATCCCGTGTTGAAGAATTCCGGACGTTCATCCGCATCAACCGCCCCAGCCGCATAGAGCAGGGGCAGAAAATGCTCAAAACTGGGGTGTGACTGTTGGGCAATGCTGCCAAGTTGCTGAAAATTTTGCAGCGACAAAACATCTCCTTGCTGCAAATATGTTGCCACGGTGCTGTCAAATTCACGCGCCCAGTCGTAGCCTTGCTCAGCCAGTGGACCCATTTGCAAAGCGCGCAGGTTGTGCACAATGTTGCCGCTCGCCACGATCAGCACACCATGATCACGCAAAGTTTTGAGCTGTTGCCCCATTGCAAAGTGAGACCCTGGCGGCTGCTGATAGTCCATGCTGAGCTGAATCAGCGGAATATCGGCAGCCGGGAACATCGGTTTGAGCACAGCCCAGCTGCCATGATCGAAACCCCACTGGTCAGTGTCAAGCTGCACAGGTTGCTGGCTGTGCGGCTGACGCAACCACACTGCCAGTTCGCGTGCAGCGGCTGGATAGCCTGGAGCGGGATATTGCTGCTCGAACAAAGCCTGTGGGAACCCGCCAAAGTCATGGATCGTTTTAGGTTGCGCCATGGCGGTGAGCCACCACCCCTGAGTCAACCAATGGGCTGAAATGCACAAAATAAGCTGCGGCTTGGGCCATTTCACGCCGAACTGGGCACCGAGATTTTGCCAACTTTGGCGATATGGGTTGTTCTCGATGGCGTTCATCGGACTACCGTGGCCAAGGAACAAAACCGGCATGCGCGGCGAACTTTGTAAGCTTCTGAATAGGTTCATAAAATATTTTTGAGTGAATCGTCTAATTGTCGTGAAAGCGTCATCACGACCCTTGCTTGTCTGTTATATTGCACTGCAACATTTTTTATCAAGAGGGTCCTCACGTGCTTTACAAACTCTATGAAACCCAGCGCTCGCTGATGGAACCTTTCACCGACTTGGCCGCCTCAGCTGCCAAGGTGTATGGCAATCCGCTGTCGCTGATGGGTCAACATCCATTGTCACAACGAATTTCGGCGGGTTACGATTTGCTGCACCGCTTGGGCAAAGATTATGAAAAGCCCGAGTTTGGTTTGCGCACCGTTGACGTGAACCACGTTGAAGTTGCGGTGCACGAGCGCATTGAGTTAAAAAAACCGTTTTGCGAACTGCGCCGCTTCAAACGCTACACAGATGACCAGGCCACGCTGACCTCGCTCAAAGACCAGCCCGCCGTGCTGATCGTGGCGCCGCTCTCGGGTCACTACGCCACGCTATTGCGCGACACCGTCAAAACCATGCTCAAAGATCACAAGGTGTACATCACCGACTGGACTAACGCACGCCTGGTGCCCCTGTCAGAGGGTGATTTTCATCTGGACGACTACATCAATTATGTGCAGGAATTTATCCGCCATCTGCAAAAGCTCTATGGCAATTGCCATGTCATGAGCGTCTGCCAGCCTACCGTTCCGGTGCTCGCTGCCGTGTCACTGATGGCCAGCCGGGGCGAAACCACGCCGCTGAGCATGGTCATGATGGGCGGCCCAATTGATGCGCGCAAGTCACCCACGGCAGTCAACAACCTGGCCATGAACAAAAGCATTGAATGGTTTCAGAACAATGTGATTTACCGCGTGCCTAGCCGCTTCCCCGGTGCTGGGCGCAAGGTATACCCAGGCTTTTTGCAACACTCGGGCTTTGTCGCCATGAACCCAAGCAACCACGCACGCAGCCACTACGATTATTTCCAAGACTTAATCAAAGGTGACAGTTCCAGCGCTGATTCGCACCGCAAGTTCTATGACGAATACAACGCGGTGCTCGACATGGACGCCCATTACTACCTGCAAACCATTACCACCGTGTTCCAGGAGTTCAATTTGGTCAACGGCACCTGGGATGTCAAGAACCCTGAAGGCAAGGTTGAGCGCGTGCGTCCGCAAGACATCAGCACAACAGCACTGCTGTCTGTTGAAGGTGAGCTCGACGACATCTCAGGCTCTGGCCAAACGGCTGCGGTGCACACCATCTGCAGCGGTGTCGACGCTAAAAACCAGCGACACTTCGAAGTCGCAGGCGCCGGGCACTACGGTATTTTTGCCGGCAGACGCTGGCGCGAAGTGGTTTATCCGCAGGTTAAGGCGTTTATTCGCAACTACCAACCCGTGTTGAGCGTGTTGCAAGCTCCGGTGCAAGCCGCCGTCGAAGCTGCTGCACCAACGGTTGCACCTGCAGAAACGGCAGCACCCGTGCTCGCCGCACCGGCCACGCCATCCCCTATTGAAGCCAAAGCCGTTGCCAAACCCGGCACAACACGGCCAGCCGTCGCGCCAGTGACATCCAAAAAGCCGGCTCCTAAGCGTGTTGCAGTTTCAAAAGTTGCCACTGTAAAAGCGCCAACACCGCAAGCGATCAAATCGGTGCTGGTTGCTGTCCAGCCCGTCGCGTTGCCAAAACCAGAAATCATCAACCAATCTGCTGCGCCAGTGCAACCCGTTGAAAGCGAAACAGCTCAAGCCCCGGCCATAGTTGAAGTTGCAAGGGTTACAGCCAGTGAGGCTGCGGCTCCGACACTGCCACT
This sequence comes from uncultured beta proteobacterium, assembly GCA_903930255.1. Classification (GTDB taxonomy): domain Bacteria; phylum Pseudomonadota; class Gammaproteobacteria; order Burkholderiales; family Burkholderiaceae_C; genus Rhodoferax. The sequence continues at coordinate 5,899 of CAIYYA010000257.1, read as the reverse complement.
GGCCGCGCCGGGCAAAACCCCTGCAAAGCGCACTGCAACTCGCAAATAATGGTAAAACTGGCCGCCAACATTCTGGCGGTTCTGCCTCAAACGCAGTGCACGCGCTGCGGTTTTGCTGATTGCGCTGCGTATGCGCAAGCGATCGTTGAAGGCGTGGCCGGCATCAACCAGTGTCCGCCAGGTGGCATTGAAGGCATCCGCCGTTTGGCTGCCGTGACAGGGCAGCCTGCCACAGCGCTGGATCCGACTTACGGAACCGAAGGGCCACGCAACCTGGTTTTTATCGATGAAGACTGGTGCATTGGCTGCACGCTGTGCATCAAAGCCTGCCCGGTTGACGCCATCATGGGCAGCAACAAGCGCATGCACACGGTGCTCGAGCGCTATTGCACCGGCTGCGAACTGTGCTTGCCGGTGTGCCCGGTTGATTGCATTATTCTCGAAAATGCCTCTGGCGCTGCCACCGGTTGGGCGGCCTGGTCATCAGCACAAGCCGATGAAGCTCGTCAACGCTACGATTTTTATAGCCTTCGACGCACGCGCGATGGGCTTGAGAACGACAAAAGGCTTGAAGAAAAAGCGCTGCTCAAGCTCTCAGATTTGGCCGAGCACTCGCAGCACACCGACCCTGTCGTGCTCGACAACAAGCGCGCCGTGATCGAAGCCGCGCTGGCCAGAGCTCGGGCCAAACGCGCCGTCCCCAAGGCAGCTTAGAAATCGAGTCAAAAAATTACTTGAACGGTTCGGCCGCGCTGACAAGTGCAATGCGTTGTTACAACCCGCTTGTGTAGCGCGCTACGGCGACGCAACACCCGTGCCGGGCGGGCTTGGCCAATGGCTCAGCGCCTGCCATACCACCGCTGCTGCATAGGCGTCGTTGGCGGCATAGACCAGTTGGGCTGCGCTCAGGCCAGGCAAGGCCCAATTCGAGGTAGCCGCTTTTTTTGACTTGATGAAACGCTGATTGAACAACACCGCTACCGCGCCTTTAACCCCCATGTCTTTTCGATAACCGCGCTGACGAAACACACTGTTGAGATCCAACATGTCGGCCACATCCACGCCCAATTTGGTGCGAATGCGTTTGCGGTCGTCACCCAAGCCAAAACCGGCCTTGGCAATGCCAGGTTCAGCCAACAACTGCGCTACAACCGAACGACAAGCCGGATCATGCAACTGGAACACCCAAGCCTTGTCCAAAGTGGCCAATTGCACAATGTGCGGACCATCCGATATTTCACCCTGGACAAAAGTAGGTTTTGATTCGGTGTCAAAGCCCCACGCCGTGGTGGCCATCAATTCAGCCTGAGCGGCTTGCGCTTGTGCCCCAGTGAGAACCGACGAAACACGCTCGAGGCTCAAGCGCACAAACTCGGCTAGCAGGGCAATCTGATCTTTATTGGGAGTGATTTGGGTGGTTTGCATGAATATCGAAAATAGCTTGGTCGCAAGTATGGCAGCTTGTGCTACGGGGTCAACCACCACCACGCTGCATGTAAAGATCAAATCGCTTCATGAATTCATGGCGCTGCGGCTCAGCAACACCGGCAAAACGAAAGTTGACCTTGAGCACCGGAAGTTGCACCAGGCCAATGATGCGCGGCGCAGCTTGCCGCCACTTCAAGCCCAAAGCGCCATCGCCCAAGCGCACACCCGCTGAACCGGTGTGGAGTTTCCAATGATGATCGCCGACCGCGGCCGGCAACCAGCGCAGCCAATCGGCTTCCAGACAAGCCATTTCACGCTCGAATTGTTCAGGGTAATACGATTGCATTTTGATAGCTAGCCACGCCCATTGGACGGGCGTCAGAGGCCTATTTCTTATACAAAAAGAACTGATGCAAAAGTTTCCCAGCTAGGCACGCCGACGCAGACAGTACAGACCTACGACCAAGAGGAACAACGACGCTGGGGCGGTTTTGCGTAAGTCCTAACAAATCAGCCCCCGGCAATGGGTGGCCAGATAGCCAGCACATCGCCTTCTTGCAAGGTTTTGCTGGCACGCAGCTCGGGCGCAATGTAGCTGCCGTTCACCAGCACCAAGTGCACCAGCTTCTCTGGCAAATGGTACTGCTCAACCAATTGCAGGATGGTGGTGTCGGCGGGCACATCGAGCGCCACGATGTTGGTGTATTTGGACTCGTCTGGCAGGTAGTCGGTCAGAGAGGCAAATAGCTTCAGGGTGATGTTCATGCGAAACAGTTTAGCGCCGCCGCGCATCCTGCGCACCTGACCACTCGCCCTGCCCCTGCGCACAGGCCAGGTAGGCTTCCATCAGGCGGGTGGGGTCTTGCAGCAAGGTGTTTTTCCATTCGCCCAGCTTGACCTGGCCTTCAACCAGGCCGCGCATCACTCCTACATGGGCTGTCCAACCCACGCTGTTGCAGCCTACCAGCACATCGTTTTTAAACTGTAAGCTCAAGTGCCGACCCGCAGCCTTGTCGGTCAGCTCAGCATGCTCACCACCCGGCACACCTTGCCACTCGCCAAAGCTGGTCGAAATCAGCCCCAGCGTATCTAGCACGTTGATTTGTGTCACGCCTTTGAGCTGCGCCTGCGCCGTTTGTCCTTTGGCATAGGCCACCATATTGGCTGCCGCAATACGCGCCTGCTCGGCGGCGTTGGGCTGGATGGCACTCACAATCATCTTGCCTGAAACCTTGTCGAAGGCTTCGGCACAGTCACCAGCAGCATAAATGCCCGCCACGTTGGTTTGCATGTGCTCATCGGTCAACACCCCCAGCAAACAGGTGACCCCTGAGTTTTCCATAAAACCGATGGCGGGGCGCACACCGGCGGCACTAATCACCAGGTCTGCTTGCATAGTTTTGCCATTGCTGAGCTTGACGGCGAGCGGTGCACCGGGCTCGATCGACTCGACCCGGGTGCTGGTGAACACCTCGACACCTTTGCTCTCGCACCAGTCGCGGATCATGCCGCCAGCCGTCGGGCCCATCATGCGCGGCACCATGCGGTCGCCCATCTCCACCACGCTCAATTTGACGCCACGCGCGGCCAGCGCTTCCATGATGATGCAACCAATAAAGCCCGCACCCAGTTGCAACACGCGGGCACCGGGTATTGCCAGTGCCGCAATGGCGCGCGCATCGGCCAGTGTCCAGCAGCGGTGCACCCCCTCGGACTTGATGCCGGGAATGGGCGGTGTCACCGGACGCGAGCCGGTAGCTACCAGCAGGGTGTCAAAAGCGATGCTTTCGCCGTCGTCTAATACTATGGTTTTGGTAGCTGCTTGTGCAGACTGGACGTGCGCTACACGCACATTTATCTTTAATTCTGCAAAGTGTGTGGGGCTCTTGCGCAGGTAGGTTCCGGCCTCGTCGATATTGCCCATCAGCAGGTAGGGAATGGCCATTCGCGAATAAGACGGCTCGGGCTCGTCGCCAATGATCGTGATCTCGTCGTTGGGGCTAAGCTTGCGAATGGTTTCGGCAGCGATGACACCGGTCGGGCCGGCACCGAGAATGACGTGGTGGGTCATGGGGGTCTCCAGAAAAAAACGGTCGTGCAAGTCCGCTTGAGAATTTTTAACGGATTCGCTTGGGTCTGCTTGATGGCGGGCTGAAGTTAATCGGAGCTGTGCATGCAGTTCATTGTTTTCCGGTTAATGGGGTCAGAGCACACACACCGTTAGTCGTATACCGGTTAATGGGGTCAGAGCACACGCCCTGCGGGCGGTGATCTGACCCCGTTAACCTAGAACTGACCCTAATCTACTACAGACTCAAGCGTTCACGGGTTTCTGCGGTGGGGCGGCCTTCGGCGTCCCAGCCACGGGCGGCGTAATACAGCGGCAACATGGTTGCCAGTTCATTGAACTTGCCTTTGGCAGGGCCGGTTTTGCAAGCCCCTTCAACACTGGTCAAACGCGCCGGCAGGCTGTCGTCTTTGGCGGTAAAGCCGGCCCGGTTGTTGAACTCGCGCTCCATGTTCCAGATGCGCTCACCAATCAAAGCCAGTTCTTCAATGGTGTATTGCTCGCCACAGGCACCTTGCATTTGCGGTGACAGGTCTTGCAAACCCCAGGCAAAGGTGGTGAAGATGCACAAGCCGGAGGAGTCAAATGCAGCGGTTGCGTCCTGGAAGGCTTTTACCAAATCAGGTTTGCCAGCCGATTCGAGCGGATCGGTCTTGACCGGAATGCCCAAAATTTCAGACGCAATGGTGTAACCACGCAGGTGGCAGCCGCCCCGGTTGCTGGTGGCGTAAGCCAGGCCAATGCCCTGAATAGCGCGCCCGTCATAGGCCGGGAATTCCTGACCCTTGGATGACATGGACAGTTCGGGGTGGCCATATTTGGCGGTCAGGCGTTTGGAGCCCTGGCCAATTTCAACCCCAAAACCTCGACCGTTGATGGTTTCTTCGGCCAAAAACGCCAGCGCACGAGCCGAGCCAAACGGCGCTTCAATGCCGATTTGCTCTTTGCTCAGCACGCCCATGCCATAGAGTTCCATCACCGCACCCACGGTAGCACCAAAGCTGATCGGGTCAATGCCTTCTTCGTTACACAGCAGGTTGGCGTATTGCAGGCATTCCAGATCGTTCACGCCGTTCGCTGCGCCCAGCGCCCAGGCGGCTTCGTATTCGAGGCCGCCGTTGGCACCGCGGTATTGCGGCTTGTTCTCGATGGTGAAGTGGCCTTCGTCCATCTTGCTGATGCGCCCGCAGGCAATGGTGCAGCCAAAACAGGCCTGGTTCGTCACCAGGTGTTTTTTGCCGTCGGTCTTGCGCGGCGTGGCCATGGCTTCGGCACCGATGTCTTTGGCACCTTCAAACTGGTTGTCCTGGTGGTTACGCGTGGGCAGGCCGCCCACTTCGTTGATCACACTCATTAGCACTTGCGTGCCCATGGCGGGCAAACCAGTGCCGGTGACCCCGTTGTCGGCCAGCACTTTTTTGGCAGCTTTGACGGCTGACATGAAGGCTTTGGGATCACGGATGTTGCCCACGCCTTTGGTGCCGCGCACGGCAATCGCCTTGAGGTTTTTGCTGCCCATGACAGCGCCCACGCCTGAGCGGCCAGCTGCACGGTGCAAGTCGTTCACCACGGCAGCAAACAACACGCCGTTTTCACCGGCTTTACCGATGGAGGACACGCGTACCAACGGGTCTTGCAGACCTTTTTTGATGATGTCTTCAGTCTGCCAGACGCTCTTACCCCACAGGTGAGCGGCGCAACGCAGCTCGGCCACGTCGTCGTTCACATACAAATAAACGGGTTTGTCTGATTTGCCTTCAAAAATGACCATATCCCAGCCGGCCATTTTGAATTCAGCACCCCAATAGCCGCCCGAATTGGAGCAAGCTACAGCACCGGTCAGCGGACCTTTGGTGATGACCGTATAGCGGCCACCGGTTGAGGCCATGGTGCCAGTCAACGGGCCGGTGGCCCAAATGATTTTGTTGTCGGGTGACAGCGGGTCAACCGTGGCATCGACTTCTTCAACCAGGTATTTGGTACCCAGTCCACGCGAGCCAATGTAGGCTTGTGCCCACTGCATATTGAGAGGTTCAGAAGTGACCGTTCCAGCAGTCAGATTAACGCGAAGGATTTTTCCAGCCCATGACATGATGTGTTTCCTTTAAGTGTTGGTTTAGCCCGTTCGCCTTGAGCATGGTCGAAAGGCTTCGACAAGCTCAGCCCGAACGGAAAGGGGTCAGGTCGCGCTAACCTGGTTGCCAAGCTTGTCAGCCCACTGCTCCATCTTGCCCAAACCGGTCCAGTTGGCATCAATGAAGGTGATGGCGCTGGTCGGGCAGGCTTCGGCACAAGCCGGCTCACCACCGCAGAGGTCGCACTTTTGTACCTTGCCAGTCTCTTGCACGTAATTGATCGTGCCAAATGGGCAGGCGATGGTGCAGACCTTGCAGCCCACACAGG
>CAIYYA010000256.1 GCA_903930255.1 uncultured beta proteobacterium | reverse complement strand
GTGGCAGAACCCCCTGACCAATGGCACCAAACCCAAGCATGATCAAGCGACCTTTGAACGATAAATACTTTACAGACATACAATTTTTATGATCGTTCGGTTCAAGTGATGGTCAAAATAAATCGCCGAATTCTAATGGTGCACAAAAGTTAATAAATTTGGCAGGCTTTTTGCTTGAACTGGTTGTCAGTTTGTTCGTTTGTATGGTTCAGCAGTGCGTGTTGTGCGCTAAGCTATTATCTAAAGTTGACACAGATCAATTGATGAGGGTAAACACTAGGACTACGAAATTCAATTGGCCATCTAAAATTTGAAATCTAATTGAAAATACTTTGATATGAATCAACTCACCGCAAATTTTGCAGTCATGTCATCACAATGAAGCGTATTGCCATTCCTATCGTTTTCGGCACTCTGCAACTGGCTTGGGTCGGCGCGGCATTTGCCCAAACCCAGCCCTCGGCGGGTTCCTTATTGCGTCAACAAGAGTTGGCTGCGCCGCTAAAGCCGCTGCAACGACCCGGTGCAGCCGAAAAAGAACTGGTGCGCCCACCGATGCCTGAAATCAGTGGCGTCTCGGTGTTGGTGAAATCGGTGCGCTTCAGTGGCGTTGACGGTTTGGCAACCCCTGCCGAATTGCAAAGCCTGGTTCAAAGCAGCATTGGCAAACCCATTGGTTACCCACAATTGCAGCAGCTGGCTGATCGGGTAACGGATTTCCTCAAAGCCAAAGGCTGGTTTTTGGCCCGAGCTTATTTGCCTCAGCAAGACTTGACGGACGGCACACTTGAAATCGCCCTGCTTTCCGCCCGGCTCGATGGCGGCTTGGCAGGCATTGATCTATCAAAGCCGGGTGTGCGTTTAAGTGAACAGCATATTCGCGGTATTTTGGCCAACACGTTGTTAGAGGCGCAAACCCTGGGAATCAATTCAGCTGATCTTGAGCGTGCACTGCTCACGCTCAACGAAATCCCAGGTATCAATTCGCAAGCTGCGCTTGACCGTGGTAAAGCGCCCGACACCAGCCGCTTGCAAATATCCGTGACCGAAGGGCCATTGTTCATGCCAAGTGCCAGCTTTGACAACACTGGCAATCGCTATACCGGCACCAACCGTGCCAACGGGCAAATCCGCATCATGGATCCCTATGGCGCTGGCGACGCCATCACGCTCAGCGCAGGAGCCTCACAAGGCATGGCACAAGGCGCTTTCAGCTACAGCGTGCCATTTGGCGCCAGAGGCTGGAGTTTTGCCACCAATGCGAGTGCGTTGCGCTATGAGCTTGGCGCTGATCTGTCGGCGAAAGCATTCACTGGCACTGCCAGAACTCTGGGTGCCAATGTGAGCTATCCCTTGATTTTGGGAAACCTGCTGAACTTGCGTGGCACGCTGGCGGCTGACTACAAGGCGCTTAACGACTTGGGCAATGGTCTTTCGCTGCGTGACAAACGGTTGACTACGTGGAGCGCTTCGTTGGCCGGCGACAGCCAGGACACTTTGGGCGGCGGCGCGGTGAACACCTTTAGCATCAATCTGGTGCAGGGGCGGCTCGACCTGAGTAAAGACGCTGCCGATTTAGTACTCGATTTAACTACAGGTCGCACCCACGGCAACTTTGCCAAAATCAATTACGCCTATGGTCGGCTGCAAAAGCTCCCTGGCGCTTTCTCGTTGTTTGCCAACCTGAATGGACAAATTGCCAATGGCAACCTCGACTCAGCCGAAAAGTTTATTTTGGGTGGTAGTGGTGGCGTGCGTGCGTATCCCGGTGGAGAGGCTTCGGGTGACTCGGGCTGGACAGCCAGTCTTGAGCTGCGTTATGACATGCCGGCGCCAACGTCAATGGGCAATTTGCAGTGGATGGCTTTTGTTGACACGGGTGGCATCACCCTCAATAAAAATGTCTGGGGGCCTGCGGCCATCACCAATTTTGACAACACCAACAACTATGGTTTGACCGGCGCTGGCCTGGGGCTGACCCTGAGCCGCAGCGGTAGCTACAACGTGCGTGCGCTGTGGGCGCAAACGGTGGGTAGCAACCCGGGGCGCAGCGTTGCGGGCAACAACAGCGATGGTTTGGCTGACAAGAGCCGTTTTTTGCTGGTGTCGAGTTTTTATTTCTAGTTGTTTCTGAACTTTCCATGTTTTTTGGATAGTGCTTCATTTCCGTTGAT
>CAIYYA010000255.1 GCA_903930255.1 uncultured beta proteobacterium | reverse complement strand
TGGGGGCGATGGAAACCGGCTACCAGCGCGGCAAGATTCAGGACGAATCCATGCACTACGAAATGCTCAAGCACACCGGCGAGTTGCCTATCATCGGCGTCAACACCTTCCGCAATCCGCATGGCGATCCGGTCAACGACAAGCTGGAACTGGCGCGCAGCACCGAAGCTGAAAAGCAAAGCCAATTGCAACGCCTGGCCGACTTCCACGCCAAACACGCCGCCACCGCCCCAGCCCAGCTCAAACGCCTGCAACAAGCCGTGATGGACAACCAAAACGTGTTTGAGGTGCTGATGGACGCGGTGCGCTGCTGCTCACTGGGGCAAATCACCAACGCGCTGTTTGAGGTGGGCGGGCAGTACAGAAGAAATATGTGAAACTTTGCGGGACAGACCAAGACTACACGTAGTGAGCTTGCTCTGTCCCCAACTAATCGTAGCTGTTGGATGTTTACTTTGCGGGACAGACCAAGGCTACATGCGCAATCAAATTGCGGGTAGTGAGCTTGCTCTGTCCCCAACTAATCGTAGCTGTTGGATGTTTACTTTGCGGGAAGACCATGCACATTAAAGCGGTAAAGCACGTCTGGCCTCCTTCACAACCCGTGCCAAGTCATGACCGCAACTCCGTCGCGGGTGTTAATTTTGCGTCCGCTAGACTGTTATGACATGTTTACCAATGGTGCTCAATCACTCAGTGCATCGGTCATCCCAATTCATCAGCCCCTTAATAACGAAAAACCCGCACAAGGCGGGTTTGATCACGTTAGAAAAAGTCGTTTCAGGGCGCTGCAGTGGGCACACTGAACCCAGACAGCGCTTTGCCAAATTTAATGAGCCATAAACGAGTGGGGCGTTCGGCATCAGTGCCACGACCCACGCGAGACGCTGTTCCGGTTCCGCAGCCACTGAGAACGCCGTCGGTTGACACGCATTTGGTGATGTCGGCACCGGCAACTTCTGCCCCGGCAGCGTCAAAAACGATGTTGCGCAAACCAAAATCGTTGTCGCTGGTGAGCGCCAACGTCATGGCATCGACCAGCGCCAACCCTTCGGCTTTTTCAGCCAGCCAGCCCGCGGCATTCAGATCGAGCAAAAGGGTTTTCTTGATGACTGTCACGGCAGCAAAATCAGCGCCATTCACAACCACACCCCCCATGCTGCTTTTCTCAAGGTCTGATGACTCAGGATTGAATGCTGTTTGTGCAATGTCAGTCGCCGAACCGAGTTCAACCAGCATCAGCCGGTTGAATACCGGGTTGCCCGTGGCACTGCTGGCACCCTGTTCAATGACGATGAATTTGCCATTGCCCAGCGACACCATGTCACCCAGCTTGGCGTTGCCGGTGCGGTTGTCCTTGTAGTCAGCGCAGTTGATCGGGAAGGCATACATCTTTGATGTTTCGGTGCTCGGGTCAAACTCTACCCAGCGGGTGAACCTTGCAAATCGCTCAACGGTTCCTGTTGCTGAGCTGCCGCTGCAAGTTGCTGGCGCAACATAATTACTCGAGGCAACAGCCCCTGCAGCCGATAGATCAGTCAGCGGGCTTTGCAGAAAGCCGTGCAACTTGCCACTCGCCACATCCAGCGCCAGGCCTTCCATGCCCCGGTTGGCACGCCGCTTGGCCAGCACTGACGGCAATACGGCTGTGATGCCGCTCGCTGCCGTGACAGCTGAGCCCGCTGGAATGGCGGGGCCGTACTTCTTCAAGATGATGCCGCTCACCATGTCTATCTTGAAGATAAACGGGCCATATTCATCTGATGTCCACAGGGCGTTGCGTGCCGTATCAACGACCATAGACTCGGGGTCGAGCCCGTCAGTGCTGAACGTGGCCTTGGTGCTGGCTTCGTACTTCAGGTTATCGGTCAGCGGGGACTCGCCCGATGCGCCCAACTGGTTCAGACCCGCAGGCAAGCCTGTGGTTTTGAGGGTGCTGCTCACGCGAATCGGCAGGCTTGACTTGAGCACGGCTCCAGTTTTGCCAACGGCAACCACACCAATGGATGGCGCAAAGCTGGGCGCCGGGAATATCTTGGCGTCGCAGTTACCGTCCTTGCGGGTGTAGCACAGCGTTTTAGCGGTGTTGTTAGGCACCATCGGGCCATCGGCATTGGGACCCCGGTCGGTGATGGCGTAAAACTCCAGCGTACCATCGGCCAGTTTGCCCTTGAAAGCCAGGCCGGAGCCATAGGCAGGCAAAAAGCCGTCAGGAAAATCGGCCTTGATGCTCTGCACCGTGCCCTCATAGGGAATGTAGAACGATTTGTCGGCCTGAAGCGACATGCGTGTGATGGTCGCCGTGACCGTGCCCAGCCCATTGGTTTGGGTTAACACATCGCCGACTGGTGCACCTGCCTTGGAAGCCAAGGAGTCCTCGAAATGTTCGCGCACCAACAGACGCTTGGCATCACTCGGGACACGCGATTGATAGGCTGCAGGCAAAGCGGCAAGGGTCGTTCCAAGTGCCGTGTCAAAGCTTGCCGATGCTGCCGTGAAATCCATTGCGTTTGCAGCCAATGCCGCTTTGACCGCAGCTGTGAGCTTGATGCCGTTGGAGGGGTCACCATCCTCATCAAGTGACTGCAGCGCCAGCAGCCGATTCATCACCTTATCTGCCTTGATATCGGTTCCACCGGCCAGGGTTAATGGTGTGACGATGCTGCCGCAGGGCGCAGAACCCAAATTGACAGCACCCATGCTGAAACTAACGGTTTCACCCACTTTGCAAGTGAACTCACCCCTGGCGTTGGTGGCTGACTTGGCAGCAGTACCTGCAACGTAATCAAGATTTTCAACTGCGGCGTCTAGGAATACGCCAGTAACCGTTGCCGGAGCGCTACTGCCGCCACATGCGCCAAGCAGTGCACTGGCTGCCATGGCAAGCACAAGGTGCGTTTTCAAATGGTGTTTCATCTCTACTCTCACTTCAAGGTACAACAGCTCCGCATGACACACGAACATCGGGTATCCGCGCTGAAGTTATTCTGAGTAGAGCGAAAAACTATGACAAAAGTGTGTCAGCCCCAATGCGGTGCAATTTTGCTTTTGAGTTCTCGGCGCAGGGCAGCATAGTCAGGTAAAACCTGTGCCAGCGCGCCCCAAAATCGCGGACTGTGGTTCATTTCCCGCAGATGGCTAAGTTCGTGCACCACCACATAGTCAATCAGCCTCATTTCGAAATGCAGCAAGCGCCAGTTCAAGCGAATTGAGCCATCGGCGCGGGCACTGCCCCAGCGTGTGCGGGCGCTGCTCAAACTGAGTTTTTTCCATTGCACATTGAGTTGGGGCGCAAAGTGCTCGAGTCGCTGCTGAAAAAGCGCACGCGCCTGGCGCATCAGCCAGGCTTGCACCGCATCCCGAATCTGTTCGGCGCTTGCGCTGTGCGTCAGCCCAATATGCAAACGCATGGAGGCTGAAGGCGTTGCGCCCTGGCCATGCGCATCCACAGCGATCAATTGCGCAGCTGCAGCGCCAAAGCCTTGCTCCGGATCGAGATGCAGCGTGATGGGTTGCCCCAGATAAAGCATGCTGGCACCGTCGCGCCAATCGATCACCTGTGCCTCTTGTTGAGCATGGCGCGTGCTGGTTTCGTGCAGTTTGCGCAAAATCCAAGCGGCTTTGTCTTGCAGGGCTGCATCCACGGCATGCAGCGGTGTCCATTTGGGGGCACGCACCGCCAGGCCCAGCGGACCCACGCTAAACCCGATGCTGCGCCGTTGCGCACGTTTGAACGCATAGGCGACCAGCACTTCGCCCAAATGTGCTTGGCGATTGGCTTGTGGATGGTGAAAATTAGCTGGAAATAACCCCTTGGACGACTCGCTGCCGGGTGCTGACACCGGAGCTCGCAACCTGGGTGGCCTGGTTGGGGGTGGGGTTTTTTCTCTTTTATCAATAGCTACTGGCGCTTTTTGTACGGGCGCCAGAGGCATATTTGACCCAAACAAATCCAGTGTAAAGCGCAGCAGCGGATGCATCTTTTATGGATGAGCGTAAGCCTCGGGGTCAATCCGGTGCATTTCGTACTCAATCCAGGTCTCAACTTCGCGCATCAGCACTTTAGGGTCACGCCCGACACTGGACATGGCTGGGCCGATCGACACCGTGACCACGCCCGGATACTTGATGAAGCCCTGGCGCGGCCAGCAGCGTGCAGTGGCTAGCGCAATCGGAATCACAGGTGCACCGGTTTCCACGGCTAGGCGCGTCCCAGCGGTTTGGTAGGTGCCCTTTTCGCCGCGCGCAATGCGCGTGCCCTCTGGAAACATCAGCACCCAAGTGCCGTGCGCGAGCAAGCGCCGACCCTGCTCAATCACGTGTTTCATGGCTGCAGCGCGCGATTCACGGTCAATGTGAATCATGTCCATGCGTGCCATCGACCAACCAAAAAATGGGATTTTGAGCAACTCACGCTTAAAAACAAAAGCCAAAGGGTGCGGCATGATCGTTGGCAGCCAGAGGGTTTCGAGCGTGGACTGATGCTTGGCAAGCAGCACAGCCGGGCTGTTGACGCCGCTGGGCAGATGCTCCAAGCCGATGACTCGCATTTGCACACCCAAAATAACCCGCGTGCCCCACATGACGATGCGAAACCAGCGCACGGCAGTCCACCACACGGTGTTGCGCGGTGCCACCAGCGAGATCAGCAAGAGAGCCAGCCCCCACGGAATCACCGTGCAGACCAGCCAGGTCATGTGCAAAATAGAACGAATCAAAGGCATTTGAATAATTGGGCTCTAGCGCTTATGCAGAATGCGTCAGCAGCTTCAATTAATATAGCAATATTCAGGCCAACCGCTCATTCAACACGGCTTCACGCTGCACAAAAAACTCGGCAAAAGCAGCCAAATCAGCATGCACCTGGGTTCCCGGCGGAAACTCGCTTGTCAAGGCGCGCCCTTTAAGCACCGCTGATTTTCCGGTTAGCACCAAGTGTGGCTCGCAGCCCATGCTGGCACCGGCAACCAGGTCGCGCGCCGAATCGCCCACAGTCGCAACATTTTTCAAATCGATGTTGTAACGCTCAGCAATTTGCTCATAAAGCCCACTCTTGGGTTTGCGGCAATTGCACACCTCATCGGGTGCGTGCGGGCAATAAAACACCGCGTCAATGCGTCCACCCACAGATGCCAGCAAGCGATGCATCTTGGCGTGAATGTCGTTCAGGTCCGACACATCAAACAGGCCGCGCCCCAAACCCGATTGGTTCGACACCACAATCACATGCCAGCCCGCATGGTTCAGCTTGGCAATAGCTTCCATCGCACCAGGCAGCGGCTGCCACTCATCAGCGTTTTTAATGTATTCGTCGCTGTCGTGGTTGATCGTGCCATCGCGGTCGAGAATGACCAGTTTGATTGGAATCATGATGTGCCTTGAAGGAAGGGGGTGTAACGCGGCTCAGGTCGCCAGGCGTGACAAATCGGCCACCTGGTTCATCGCCAGGTGCAGGGTTTTCAGCAACCCAAGGCGGTTTAGGCGCACGTCCAGGGCCTCGGCATTCACCATCACGCCTTCAAAAAATGCATCCACCGGCTCACGCAGCGCTGCCAATGCTTGCAACGAAGCGGCATATTCCCCGGCATCAAACTGCGCCAACGCTCTTGGGGCAATGGCTTGCATGGCAGCGTAAAGTGCAATTTCTGCTGGCTCTTTGAGTAGCACAACGCTCACATGGGCGTCTGCAATGGCCGCGTTGTCGGCTTTTTTCAGAATATTGCTAATGCGCTTGTTGGCCGCAGCCAAGGCCGGCGCTTCTGGCAACGCGGCAAAAGAGCGCACTGCAGCTAAGCGCGCGGGCACATCACCCAAACACTGTGGGCGCAGCGCCAGCACGGCATCGACCTCGAGCGCGCTGTAACCTTGCTCACGCAAGGAGCCTGCCAGACGGTCAAAGACAAAGTCGCACAGAGCCACATTGGCATCGACAATTTTGTTGCCAAAAGCAGGGATGGCCGCAGCAACCAAGGCATTCAAATCAAGCGGCAGGTCCTTTTCGACCAGCATGCGGATCACCCCGAGTGCATGGCGGCGCAGGGCAAAAGGGTCTTTGTCGCCGGTTGGCAGATTGCCAATGCCAAACATGCCCACCAAGGTTTCGAGCTTGTCGGCCAGCGCCACCACCAGGCCAACATCATTGCGTGCCAGTGCATCGCCGGCAAAACGCGGTTTGTAATGGTCTTCTATGGCCTCAGCAATGACCTCACCCAAACCATCATGGCGCGCGTAGTAGCCGCCCATGATGCCTTGCAACTCTGGGAACTCGCCCACCATGTCGGTCAGCAAATCAGTTTTGGCCAATCTTGCGGCCTGCTCAGCCTGCTCGGCCAGGGTGGCATCGCCCAACTGCACACCCAGCGCGTAGGCAATGTTGCAAACCCGGGCCATGCGCTCGCCCTGCGTGCCCAGCTTGTTGTGATACACCACCTTGTCGAGCCCGGCCACGCGCGATTCAAGCGACTTTTTGCGGTCTTGGTCAAAGAAAAACTTGGCATCGCTCAAGCGCGGGCGCACCACGCGTTCATTGCCGCCAATCACAAAACTGGCATCGGCCGGGTTGATGTTGCTCACCACCAGAAACTGGTTGGTCAGCTTGCCTTGGGCGTCGAGCAGCGGAAAGTATTTCTGATTGGCCTTCATGGTCAAAATCAGGCACTCTTGCGGCACTTCGAGAAATTCTTTTTCAAAGCTGCACACCAACACATTCGGGCGTTCGACCAAAGCGGTCACCTCATCAAGCAGCGCCTCGTCCTGAATCGGCTTGCAGTCGCCACCCACTTTTTCAGCTGCAGCACCGAGCTGGCGCACGATCTCGGCACGGCGTTCGGCAAAGGATGCCATCACCGCGCCGTCGCGTGCCAGGGTTTGCGAGTAGTCATCGGCATTTTGAATCAGCACTGGCGACACTGTTGCCTCAAAACGGTGACCCTGTGTGGTGTTGCCAGCCGTCAACCCCAGCACCTTCACCGGCACCACCGTGCTGCCATGCAAGGCCAGCAAACCATGCGCCGGACGCACAAAATTCACACTACTCCAACCTGGCAAGGCGCAATCAGTCTCCAGCTGGTAGCTCATAACCTTGGGGATCGGCAGCTTGGCCAGGGTTGCCTCAAGCGCCACTTGCAGACCTGTATCGAGCGTCGCACCATTCACCTGGCTGTCGTAAAACAGTGCATCAGCCTTGCCGTCAGGCGCTTTGCGCAAGGCGGCCACGGCAAACACCGGATCAGACACATCGGCTCCCAGTGCCTGCAGCTTTTTCAGCAACGCGGCAGTGGCGTTGCCCGAGGCATCCAAACCGACACTGACCGGCATGAGTTTTTGCTGCACGGCTTTGTCAGCAGCCTTGGCGGCTACATCGGTGATGTGAGCACCCAGGCGTCGTGGTGAAGCAAAAGCAGTGACCACTGAGTCTGCGCGAGCCAAGCCCAGTGTGCGCAATTGCTCAGCGAGTTGCATGGCAAAGGCGTCACCCAGCTTTTTCAGCGCTTTGGGTGGCAGCTCTTCAACGAATAGTTCAACAAGGAGGTTTTGAGAAGTCATGATGTTGGGTGCGGTTGCTATCAGGAACCAAGCCTTAGGCTGCCTTTTTGCTCATTTGGGCAACCCACTCGCGCGGTGCCATGGGAAAACCCAGGCGCTCGCGGCTGTCAAAGTAGCTTTGTGCCACACCCCGCGCCAGATTGCGAATGCGCCCGATGTAGGCTGCGCGTTCAGTCACGCTGATGGCGCCACGCGCATCCAGCAGGTTGAAACTGTGCGCACATTTCAGCACCTGTTCATAAGCGGGCAAAGCCAATTGCACATCCATCAGATGCTTGGCCTGTTTTTCATGGGCACTAAAGGCCGTAAACAAGAAATCGGCATCGCTGTGCTCAAAGTTGTAGGTGGACTGCTCAACCTCGTTTTGTTTGTACACATCGCCATAAGTCAGCTGGCTGCCATCAGCAGCTTGCGTCCAGAGCAGGTTATAAACGTTGTCCACACCTTGCAGATACATCGCCAGGCGCTCCAGCCCATAGGTAATTTCGCCCGTGATGGGCTTGCAGTCGATGCCGCCAACCTGCTGGAAATAGGTGAACTGGGTCACTTCCATGCCGTTGAGCCAAACCTCCCAGCCAAGACCCCAGGCACCCAGGGTTGGGTTTTCCCAATCGTCTTCGACAAAGCGGATGTCGTTTTTTTTCAAATCAAAGCCCAACGCCTCCAGGCTGCCCAGATACAACTCCAAAATGTTGCTCGGCGCCGGTTTCAGCACGACCTGATATTGGTAATAGTGCTGCAGCCGGTTCGGGTTCTCGCCGTAGCGCCCGTCTTTTGGGCGACGGCTTGGCTGCACGTAGGCAGCCTTCCAGGGTTCTGGCCCAAGCGCTCTTAAAAATGTAGCTGTATGTGACGTACCAGCGCCCACTTCCATGTCGTAGGGCTGCAACAACGCACAGCCCTGAGCATCCCAGTACGACTGCAGTTTCAAAATGATTTGCTGAAATGTCAACATAAATGGAAGGGGCAACAACAGCCCAGAAGTTGAAAACCGCACACCAGAAGCAGCGTGCAAGGGGGCGATTTTACGGGCTGGGGCGCAATGGTCTTGATTGAAGTTTACGCATGCGGCTTGTTCTTCAAACTTAGCCATGAATACACCGGCCAGTCACTGCGGTTTTGGTTTTGCGTGCCGCCAAACACCACCCCCCCACCCGATACCGCTGCCGGGTGATGCGCAGCAAAGTTTTTCAGCCCTTTGAAATAATCCGGGTTCACCGTTGCCCCCGCTTTGATTTCGATGGCGTGCATCTTGCCCCCTGTAGGCAGCAACAAATCAACTTCATTGCCTTCTGAGTCGCGGTAAAAATACATTTCGGCACTTTCCCCTGCATTCAGCCGGTCTTTCATGGCTTCCATGATGATGAAATTTTCAAACAAACTGCCCCACAGGGGGTCGCGTGCAACCTGCTGTGCGGTGCGCAAGCCCAGCAACCAACAGGCCAGTCCGACATCATAAAAATACAGTTTGGATGCCTTGATCAGGCGTTTGCCGCTGTTGGTAAACCAGGGGGGCAGCAAATGCACGATGTAGCTCGTTTGCAGCAGGTCCACCCAAGCCCGAGCCGTGACATGTGACACGCCTGCATCGTTGCCAAGGCTGTTAAGGTTGAGCAATTGCCCGGTGCGTCCGGCACACAAACGCACAAACCGCTCAAACCTCTGCAAATCATGCACCGCCGCCAGTTGCCGCAAATCCCGCTCCACATAGGTTGCAAAATAATCTGCCAACGCCTGCGAAGGGTTCAGGCCTTTGTCATGGATGCGAGGATAAAAACCGGTCAGCAGGGTTTGCGCCAGATCGGGTGCATTTTCCACCTTGATGCGCTGCACCTCAGCCAGCGTAAACGGCAACAGGCGTAGCACGGCCGTGCGCCCAGCCAGTGATTGCGACACTTGTGTCATCAACTCAAACTGATGGCTACCCGTCAGCAAGAAACGTCCAGGCTGTGGGTCGGCATCGACCATTCCCTGCAAATATGAGGCCAGTTCGGGTACCCGCTGAATCTCGTCAAAGATGGCACCTTGTTGGTAAGTCGCCAAAAATCCCCAGGGGTCTTCAGCTGCGAAGCGGCGCATGTCAGGGTCTTCAAGAGTCACATAGGGCTTGCCAGCAAACAGGCTCTTAGCCAACGTGGTCTTGCCACTTTGGCGCGGTCCGGTGAGGGTGATGACGGGGTATTGGCTGGCCAGTTGCCGCAGCAAAGGGGTGATGGTGCGTTCAATCATGGGGTCATGTTAGCAAAAAACCTGCAATGTGAAGATTTAATTTTCACATTGCAGGTTTTTCAAAACCAAAGTGATCCCCGCTGCAGGCAGAGTGGGGGTAAGTGCTACAAAAAGAAGCCAATCGAGCCATAACGCACAGAAATCGCTCAAGCAAACTGGTTTTGACTTCAAAGTGATCGATGTTTTCGCTTCAAACTCAATGTCCCCCAACCCCTCTCGCCCCGACGGGCGCGAGGGGAGCCGAACAGCCACATTTGGCCGGTTAGCATGGCGATAAGTGTGAGCAACCACCATTGCTTCGTGATGAACTGGGTACAAAGTGTTGGTCACAAAATCCAACCGGCATCAATCGCCATTTTGGATATTGATATCCGTACACAAATACAGGGTTGTTGATCACAAACTTCGAAGTTTGCACCGGCCAAATGTGGCTGTTAAAAGCTCCCCTCTCGCCCGGCGGGGCGAGAGGGGTTGGGGGAGAGTGGGGCAACTACGGCAAAACAAAATTAGAGAAGTTAAACGCGCAAAAATCGCTCAAGCAAACTGGTTTTGACTTCAAAGTGATCGATGTTTTCGCGTCCAATGCAATGCCCCCAACACCCCCAACCCGAACAGCCACAGTGGCCAGAGTCCGAATTGCGAAACCCAGCCGGCATAGGGCGTGAAACCCGTGCGCCCTTCAACCACACCGTGCAGCGCTGTTGCCACATGCGCTTGAGCTAGGTGCGTAACCTTGCCCTGGTAGTTGACGATGGCTGTTTGACCTGTGTTAGTAGCCAGCAAAAAAGGGCGGCCAAATTCCAGTGCACGCATGCGGGCAATTTGCAGATGCTGGTTCATTGCCAGACTCTCGCCAAACCAGCCCATATTGCTGATGTTGAACAGAATGGTCGGTGCCAGCGCTGCATCGGCGAACTGCGTGGCGAGTTCTTCGGTGAACAGATTTTCATAACAAATAGTGGCCGCCAATCGCTGGCCTTGCCATTCAAAGCTCGGTTGCGGCAAAGCACCCCGGCTGAAATCACCCAGGGGAATGTGCATCAGATTCGTAAACCAGCGAAAAAACGGCGGAATGAACTCACCAAACGGCACCAGATGGTGCTTGTCGTAACGCCAGGGTGCAGCTTGCCCCGGTTTCAAGCCAACCACCGAATTGGTATAGCCTTCGGTATAACTGCCCAGCGGAATTCCCACCAGGGCAGCCTGCTCTCCCGTGGCAAAGCGCTGTTGCAAAGCCTGCCAGTAGCCATCTGGCAGTTGTTCGGGCAGCAAGGCCAGCGCAGTCTCGGGGGTAATGATGAGCGCACTGCGGCTGGCCTGAAGTTGCTCACCATACCAGCGCAGCGCCTTGGGCACACCGCTACTGGCTTCAAATTTTTCTTCCTGCGCGATGTTGCCTTGCAGCAATGTGACGTTCAATAGTCCGGCGCTAGCGCCTTGCAGCTGCGGCAACAGGGTGCCCGAGAGCAGCAAAGCGAGCGAACCCAGAGCCAGGCCAGCGGCGCGGCGCCCGTTCGACGTGCGCCAAGCCAGCGCCAGCAAGGCCGCCAAACTCGCCACGAAGGCACCGCAACCATATACACCCAGCCAAGCCAGCCACCCTGCAAGAGGGCCATCCAACTGCGTATAACCCACTGAGCCCCAGCCAAACCCGCTCAGCAAGACACCTCGTGCGAGCTCTGCAAGCAACCAAGTCGCTACAAAACAAAGAGCGCTTAGCGCTTGATTGACGGGCGCTAGCGCCTTATACAAACCACAAAAAAACGCATAGTAAATTGCCAAAAATCCAGCCAAAATGATGACGGCCAACAAAGCCAGCGGAGCGCTTAATCCGCCATAGGTATGCATCGAGGTAAACAGCCAGCCGAAGGTGCAAGCCAGCCAAGCCGTGGCAAAGAGCCAACCGCGCAGAGCCGCCGTGCGCCAGCTCTGGCTCGAATCCAGCAAGCCTGCCAACACGGTCATGGCCAGGCAAGCCCCCCACCAGAGCGGCTGTCCCTGCACCAACCCAAGTGGGGCAAGGGCTTGCGGCACGCTGGTTGGCCAGGCCAGGCTGGCGGCGAGCAGCGCACCCGCGAGCAATGCGAACAAATTAGAGATGCAGAAATTGCAAATGTTCCGTTTTTGGCGAGTGCTGGAGGGATGCAACGCTAGGCCTTCAGAGTGCGGTATGGCAAGACCACAAAAGCGATGAGCAACGAAGCAATGCGCTCGCCAGTGCCGCCTGAAATGGGATATTTGTATTTTCTGCATCCCTCAGTCCTCACCCATTGCTCATGCACCGAACTCAGGCAGACTCATTACGCACCGGCGCGACCTTGAACCATTTGACGGCACCGCCTTTGGTGAGCATCACCAGAAAGTCGAGTCCGGCAATCTCATGACGCTCACCACGGCGTGGCACATGCCCCATGGCGTGGGCAATCAAACCGCCAATGGTGTCAAAGTCATCATCGGGATCGGCACTTTGCAGCTTGACACCAAACGCATGCTCGACCCGCTCAATGGTGGTGTCACCGCTGACGCGATAACTCCGATCGACCAGCCCAAAGATGTCACCCTCATCGTCGGCAATGTCAAACTCGTCTTCGATTTCACCCACAATTTCTTCAAGCACGTCTTCAATCGTGACCAAACCAGCAACTCTGCCAAATTCGTCAATCACAATGGCCAAATGGTTGTGGTTGCTCTGAAAATCGCGCAACAAATCATTGAGCACCTTGCTCTCGGGTACAAAAACCGCCGGACGCAACAAAGCGCGAATGCTCAGCTCGGGAGCTCGCTGCAGTTTCAGAAAATCCTTGGCCATGAGAATGCCAATGATGTTCTCGCGCTCGCGCTCAAACACCGGAAAACGCGAATGCGCCGTGTCGATCACACCATGCAGCAGTTCGTCAAACGGCGCATCAATGTCGATCATGTCCATGCGCGGTGTGGGCACCATCACATCGCCCGCGCTCATGTCCGCCATACGGATCACGCCCTCGAGCATTTTGCGTGACTCAGCACCGATCAGCTGGTTATGCTCGGCCTCAGCCAGGGTGTCGATCAATTCATCCGTCGAGTCAGGGCCAGGGTGAATAAATTCAGCAATTTTTTGAAAAAACGTGCGCTTGTCATCCCGATCCGGGCGCGCAGGAGAAGGGTCAGACACAGGCAGTGCTGCAGGACATGCGGTTGTTGAACATGCCGCGAGGATAGCGGATTAATGCAAGTTAAATCCACGGACTTTGCAAATCATCGACGGCATCGCGCCAATGTTTGGCATGGCGCTTGATCAGGTAATTGGCTTGCGCCATGTGTTCCTCAACCATTTCTGTGAGGTGGGTATTCAAGGTGGCAGGGGTCAATTTCAGGTGCGCCTCGGACTCTGCGCCATCGCGCACAAAAACAGCCCCGCAATGGCGGGCAATTTTGAGCATGGCGGTGTTTTCGCTCAGCACATGCACATACATCACCTGCACACCTTCGTTGCGTGCGTGCATTACGGCGCGCTCAAAAAGGCGTGCGCCATACTGGCGGCCACGGGCTTTTGCCAGCACCGACACACCAAACTCAACCACTGGAACACCTGCCGGCGTGCGAGCAAAAGCCAGATGTGCCATGGCGATGAGTCGCAGGTGACGGTTGTAAATGCCAAAAATTTCATCACGCGCAAAATTCAGTGCACTCACATAGGCGTCAATCTGGCTATCGCTGGCGGCATAGCCAAAGCGGTAATAGCGATCGTTTGCATCGAGCGCCTTCAGATGCACGGCGATACGGTCACGGTGGTTTTCACCCAACGAGCGAATTGGCACCATCAGCACAGAGTTCGGCGGCGTGGGCTCAGTTGCAGAATCGAGGGTAGGACTGTTGTTCATGCGACTAATGTAAGGGTTTTCCCTTAGATGCAAAGCTCTAATCAATGCACTCCGACCCCTGTTGTTGTGGACACCAGACAAATTCAGCCGATAAACTTTGTCCATCATGCACGCAGCCCAAGAAATTCGCCACGCACTGAGCCAAGTTGCCGAGTTGCGCAAATTATCCACACAACACAGCGCCTTGCAGATGACCTGCGTGCGCGTCAAGTCCTTGCAAGCACTGCGCTTTGCTGGCACCTACGCTGACCTGTTGAATTCACCCATGTATGGTTCCAGCACCCGTTTTTTTCTGCAAGACCTTTACAGTGCCCGTGATTTCAGCGAACGCGATGCCCAGTTTGCGCGCATGGCTGGAACGCTCGAGCGCGCACTGCCTGAATCGGTGGTCAGCACGGCACTGACGCTGGCACAACTGCATCAGGCGACCGAAGCGCTCGATTTCGCCATGGCCCAAAATTGGCCAAGCGGCGAATCAGCGCCCGACGCGCAAGCCTATGTGCAGGCCTGGCGCAGGGTTGGTCAACGCCAGCAGCGCCTTTGGCAATTGACAACGGTGATTGAAATTGGCCAGTCGCTGGGTCGCTTCACGCGCAAGCCCGGTTTGCGCATGCTGCTAAAAATGATGCGGCAACCCGCACAGCTGGCCGGTTTGGCAGCTTTGCATACATTTTTAGAGTCTGGTTTTGAACACTTTGCCAGCATGGCGCGCCAAGGCGGCAAAGTTGCGTATTTTCTGGAAACCATCCAGGCGCGTGAAACCGACTGGATTACGCGTCTGTTTGATGACGAAGCCAGTCGCTGCAGCTCGCAATTGCAGCAAACCCTAGCGTTAGCCCCAAGCCCGCAAACCTAAAGTTGCCGCCACAATGGGTGCT
Organism: uncultured beta proteobacterium; assembly: GCA_903930255.1. Lineage (GTDB taxonomy): Bacteria > Pseudomonadota > Gammaproteobacteria > Burkholderiales > Burkholderiaceae_C > Rhodoferax. Next base: position 52,441 of record CAIYYA010000255.1, on the reverse strand, counting down.
CAAGAACTCATCTGCAAATGGACACCATGAACAAGGTTTGGCTCAACAGTTATCCCGAGGGTGTGCCGCATACCGTGCGGCCCGAACAATACCCGTCGCTGGGCGCCTTGCTGGATGAGTCCTTTCGCAAAAATGCCGATCGGCCGTTTTGTATCTGCATGGAGCGCTGGCTTAGCTACCGACAAGTGCACCAGTATGCCGACGCACTGGGAGCCTGGTTGCAGTCGCTGGGTTTGCCAAGCGACGCACGCGTGGCCATCATGTTGCCCAATATTCCACAGTTTTCAGTGACCATGTCCGCCGTGCTGCGCAGTGGCTACACCTGCGTCAACGTGAACCCACTCTATACCGCACGCGAACTCAAACACCAGTTGAATGACTCCGGGTCTACCGTGATTGTGGTTCTGGAAAACTTTGCGGCAACCTTGGCCGAAGTGATTGACCAAACGGCCGTGCAGCATGTGGTGCTGGCCTCAATGGGTGACCTGTTGGGCTTCTGGTATGGTCACTGGATCACGTTTGCCGTGCGCCACTTGGCCAAAATGGTGCCCGCTTTCACCCTGCCTCTGTCCAACGGCCGCAGTGTGACCCCCTTTATGAATGCACTGCAAATCGGAGCCAGTTTGCCATTCAAAAGCAGCAATTGCACGCTCGATAGCATTGCATTTTTGCAATACACCGGCGGCACCACGGGTCTGAGTAAAGGCGCCATTCTGACGCATCGCAACATCGTGGCTGCTATTTTGCAAGCAGAAGCCTGGTTCACCCCGGCGCTTGGACGCATCGGCGACATGCGCGATGCCAACAACATCACTGCGCTGCCGCTTTACCACATCTTTGCGCTGACGCTGTCGCTCTTGTCAATGCGCTGGGGCTCACACATGACGCTCATTCCCAACCCGCGTGACATCGGCAAATTTGTCGAAACACTCAAAATGCGTCCGTTTCACCTGCTGCCAGCGGTCAACACCCTGTTCAATGCGCTCCTGCAGCATCCCCAGTTCAAAAATGTCGATTTTTCATCGCTGTGTGTAGCGCAGGCTGGAGGCATGGCCGCCTCACTTGGCACGGCACAACACTGGCTCAAAGTGACCGGTAGCCCGATGATCGAAGGCTGGGGCATGAGCGAAACCTGTGCCATTGGCACCAACAACCCGGTCACCAGTCACGAATTTACCGGGAGCATTGGTCTGCCACTGCCCGGCATTGAAATTGCTATCAAAAACGATGCTGGTGAAGCACGACCACTGGGCGCTGCAGGCGAAATTTGCATCAAAGGGCCGAACGTCATGAGCGGCTATTACCGGCAACCCGAAGAGACGGCGGCAGCGTTCACACCCGACGGTTTTCTGCGCACCGGCGACATAGGCATCATGGATGAGCGCGGCTTCACCACCATTGTTGACCGCAAAAAAGACATGATTTTGGTGAGTGGTTTCAACGTCTATCCGAATGAATTGGAGAACGTGATCTCGCTCTGCCCAGGTGTCGTCGAATGCGCTGCTGTGGGCGTTCCCGATGCCAAACAGGGTGAAGCCATCAAAGTTTTTATCATCAAAGACGACCCAACGCTCAGCGAAGACGACGTAGCCCGCTATTGCCGCGACAATCTGACCGGCTACAAACATCCCAAATACATTGAGTTCCGTGACGAACTGCCCAAGTCCAATGTCGGCAAAATTCTGCGCCGTGAGTTGCGCAGTGGTAAATAACGTCTTGACCCTCAATGACGTTCAATTCGCTACGTTCTATCCGCTTGGAAATGGATTTTGATTTGCGTTTTCATCTTCCCACCGATTTCATCTCAAGGCGGGCTGAACTTGATTGCTAGTCAAGAATAACGATGCACCAAACTTTTCATTTACCCGCTGGCGTGACGCTGCTTGAGCGCGGCTGGTTATCCAGCAATAACGTGTTGATCTGCGGCACAGATCACTGCGCACTGATCGACAGCGGCTACGCCACCCACGCCAGTCAAACTCTGGCGTTGCTTGAAGCCGAGTTGCAAGGGCGCAGCCTCGATGTGCTGCTCAACACCCATTTGCACAGCGACCACTGTGGCGGCAATGCGGCGCTGCAACAGCGCTACCCGGCCATGCAAACGCTGATTCCACCAGGACAAGCCAGGCATGTAAGCCCATGGAACCCGCACGCCTTGTCGTACACCCCAACCGGTCAGCAATGTCCGGCATTTAGTTATACCGGCACCTTGCAGGCGAACAGCGAAATCCGTCTGGGCGATGCCCTTTGGCAAGTACACGCAGCGCCCGGGCACGACCCCGACTCGGTCATTTTGTTTGAGCCGCAGTCAAGACTCATGCTCTCTGCCGATGCCCTTTGGGAAAACGGTTTTGGCGTGGTTTTCCCCGAACTCGACGGCGACCAGGCTTTTGACGATGTCGCAACGACGTTGGACTTGATCGAAACGCTGGCACCGCGTTTGGTCATACCCGGACATGGCGGCGCGTTTAGCGATGTCTCAGCAGCCATTGGGCGCGCGCGCCGGCGCCTCGCGGGCTTTGTGCAATCACCCGAGCGTCACATTCGCTATGCAGCCAAGGTGCTGATCAAATTCAAGCTGCTCGAAGCCCAACGCATTGAATGGCTAGACTTACTGGCCTGGGCCAAGACCACCGAACTGTTGCTGCACATTCATCAAGACCAAGCCAACACACTCGACCTGGCCGACTGGCTCACGCAGCTGGTGGACGAACTGGTGCACAGCAAAGCCGCCCTACGCAACGGGCAAGCCGTGCAAAATACCTGAGGAATGTTTGAAATATGCCCCGTTTTGCTGCCAACCTGAGTTTTTTATACCCCGAACTGGCCTTTCTGGATCGTTTTGAGGCGGCAGCGCGCGATGGGTTTACTGCGGTCGAATACCTGTTTCCCTACGCCTGGCCGAGCCACGAAATTAGCGCCCGCCTGCGCGTTAATGGTTTGCAGCAAGTGCTGTTCAATGCACCAGCCGGTGGCACCAATGGTGCCTCAAACACACACGCCTGGGACAGCGGTCAGCGTGGCCTGGCCTGTCTGCCAGGCCGTGAAGCCGAGTTTCGTCAAGGCATGGCGTTGGCGCTGGAATACTGCACAGCGCTGCAATGCCCTCGCCTGCATGTGATGAGCGGTTTGATGCCAGCAGGGATAGCACGAGATCATCTGCACAATGTGTTGCTGGGCAACCTGCGCTGGGCTTGCGAAGCAGCAGCGCGCTGCGCTGTCACCCTGCTGCTTGAGCCAATCAACCTGCGCGACATGCCCGGCTATTTTTTGCACCGGCAAGATCAAGCCCACGCAGTCCTCGATGCATTGAACGTTACCAACCTGCAAATCCAGATGGATCTGTACCACTGTCAAGTGTCTGAGGGCGACGTGACCAGCAAACTGCGCCGCGATCTGAGCCGGGGACGCATCGGCCACATCCAAATTGCCAGTGTGCCCGAGCGCCAGGAGCCCGACAGCGGCGAACTTAATGATGCGTATTTGTTTGCCTTGATCGACACGCTGGGCTACCCCGGCTGGATCGGCTGCGAATACCGTCCGCGTCTGGGCGCACTGCCGGGTGGCACCACCCGTGGCTTGGGCTGGCGCAACAGAATCAACCCTGCAATTCAGAACGCAACACCATGACCCATTCACCAAATTCCCCCACATCAACCCAAGTGCTGGGTGCTTGCCCACACGATTGCCCCGACACCTGCTCGCTCCTCACTACAGTGGAACGCGGCATCGCCATCAAAGTGCAAGGCAACCCGGCCCACCCGCACACCGATGGTGCACTCTGCACCAAGGTTTCGCGCTACACCGAGCGCACCTATCACCCTGAGCGTGTCGTGCAACCCTTGAAGCGCGTGGGCAGCAAGGGTTCGGGCCAGTTTGAGCCGGTCAGTTGGGATGCCGCGCTGAGCGACATTGCAACGCGCCTAGCTGCAATTGCAGCGCGCAACCCGCAAGCCATCCTGCCCTACAGCTACGCCGGCACCATGGGTTTGGTGCAAGGCGAGAGCATCGCCGCGCGCTTTTTTCACAAACTCGGTGCTTCACTGCTGAACCGCACCATTTGCGCAGCTGCCGGGGGTGAGGGCTTGGTGCACACGCTGGGTGGCAAACTGGGCATGCGGGTCGAATTTTTTGCGCAGTCAAAACTGATCCTGATCTGGGGCAGTAACTCGATCAGCAGCAACCTACATTTCTGGCGCTATGCCAACCAGGCCAAGCGCAATGGCGCCAAGCTGATCTGCATCGACCCGCGCAAAAGCGAAACCGCTGACAAATGCCACGAGCACATTGCCCTGCTGCCTGGTACCGACGGCGCACTGGCGCTGGCCTTGATGCACGAGCTGATCACCCACGACTGGCTCGACCACGACTACCTAGCGCGTTACACCCTGGGTTGGCAAGCCATGCGTGAGCGGGCATTGCAATGGCCGCCTGAGCGCGCTGCGCTGGTTTGTGGCATCGAAACCGAGCAGATTCGTGCACTGGCGCTCGCTTACGGCGCTTGCGCAAACAACCAGCAACCAGCCGCCATTCGCATGAACTACGGTCTGCAGCGCGTGCACGGCGGTGCCAATGCGGTGCGCCTGATTGCGGCTTTGCCCGCACTGATTGGCGCCTGGCGCAACCGCGCAGGGGGTGTTCTGTTGTCGAGTTCGGGCAGTTTTCCGGTTCAACAAAATTGGCTTCAACAGTCCGAACTGCTTGCTGGACGTGCTCCGCGTGCTATCAATATGAGCACACTGGGGGACGACTTGCTGCGCCCCTGCAGTGCCGAGTTTGGCCCGGCCATTGAGGCATTGGTGGTTTACAACAGCAATCCACTGGCGGTAGCTCCCGAGTCCGCCAAGGTGCAGCAAGGCCTCGCGCGTGAAGACCTTTTTACCGTGGTGCTGGAGCACTTTCAAACCGACACGGCGGACTATGCCGACTACATCCTGCCCGCCACCACGCAGCTGGAGCACTGGGACATCCATCGCAGCTATGGCCATACCGACGTGTTGCTGAATCGCCCAGCCATCGCGCCACTTGGCCAAGCCAAGCCAAACACACAAATTTTTCGCGAATTGGCGCAACGCATGGGCTTTACCGATGGCTGCTTTGACGACAGCGATGAAACCCTGTGCCGCCAGGCGTTTGGCACGGGCATTGATTTTGAGGTGCTGCTGGCGAAAGGTTTTGTCACACTGCCCACACCAGATGCACCCTTTGCCGAAGGCAACTTTCCGACTCCGTCCGGGCGCTGCGAGTTTTTTAGCGAGCGCTTAGCACAGCTGGGTCTCGATGGCCTGGCCGATCATGTGCCCAATCACGAAGCGTTCAACAGCTGCAGCAGCTACCCCTTGGCCATGATTTCACCGCCCGCGCGCAACTTCTTGAACTCGAGCTTTGTCAACGTAAAAAGCTTGCGCGACATCGAAGGCGAGCCGCTGCTGGAAATGCACGCTGCCGATGCTGCCGCACGCGGCATTGCCAGCGGCGACACGGTTTGCGTGTTTAACGCACGCGGCACGCACCATTGCAAAGCCCACATCAGTGCGCGCGCGCGCCTAGGTGTCGTCAACGGTCTGGGTGTCTGGTGGCGCAAGTTTGGTCTGGATGGCACCAATGTCAATCAACTCACCAGCCAGAAGCTCACCGACCTGGGCGGCGGACCGACTTTTTACGACTGTTTGGTTGAAGTGCGAAAATAAGCACCCACTCCACCCCAGCCCCGATTCATGCAAGACCATTACGCCGCGCTAGGCCTGCGCAGTAGCGCCAGCTTGGCCGACATCAAAAAGGCTTTTCGCCAACAAGCCGCACTTGTGCACCCGGACCGCAACGCTGCGCCAGACGCGCCTGCACGCTTTCGCACGGTGCAAGAGGCTTACGATGTGCTGTCCGATGCTGGCAAGCGCCAAGCTTACGACGACAATCGGCAGCGCAATTTGCTCGACAGCCCGATCGACACGGCGCGCACGATCTGGCAAAACTATATTCGGCGCATCGTGCCCACTCCCTAAACCCAACTTTCGAAGTCAACACCATGAGCATGTCTTCTTTTTTTCGCAACTTGCGCAGCGCTTACCAAGCCGAGATTGACGACCTCAGCACCGATTCGGAAGGCCGCGACGTGTTGCGTCACCGCCTGGCCGAAAAGCGCAGTCAAATGGCTTTTTTGCGCCAAATGATTGAGATCAACCCTGAAATGGTCGCAGCAGCCTTTCATGGCGGCTTTCATTTCGAACAACCCGCAGCCATTGAGCATGTGCTAACGCTGGAGCCTGAAGACTTTCCAGAATGGGACAGCCTGGCTGACGCCGTGCAATTAACCCCTTGGGCAGAAGAATTGGCCGATGGGGTTCTGCAAGAGCCAAAAGGTGAATGGTTCATGACCGTGGCGGCAGCGCTCGAATATTTGCTGCAACGCCCCTCGTCACACCACCATGGACACGGCGATGAGGCCCACGAACAGGGTTCAGACGAAACAGCGCACGGCAAAACCCAGCGACGTGATCAGGACCATGGGCACGACTTTGATGCCGATGACGATCATCACCACGATGTTGACCACGACGAAGCCAGTGCCAACTGGCTCGAAGGTCAGGGTTTTGACCGCAAAGAATAAGAGAGAACACCCATGCACCACCTGGCCTTGATTGAACAGACCCAGAGCCTGATTGCGGCTGGCGACATTGTGGGCGCCGAATCCGCCTTGGTGGCACTGGCGGATGCCGAAGGCGACCATGCACTGATGCTGGTGCTCGAGCAGTTGCCCCCCAAAGACGTGCTGGCTGTGATTCGTGAATACGACAGCTCCAAGTCGTCCATCATCAACCTGATGCTCACGCCTGAGCAATTCGCCCGCGCGGTGGTGATCGAAAAACAATACCGCGACCTGACCCGCACCCATTTGCGCGGCATGGTCAACTCGATCATCTTTCGTGACGACGCCGACACACTGGAGTTTGTCAATGCGATCGGTGATCTTGAAGGTGGCAGCGAAGCGCTGGCCGATTATTTTGACGAAAAATGGAGCCGCATCGAAAGCTTTGCACGCACCGGCAGTTTTGAGGCAGCTGAAGACGATGGCAGTGTTGTCTCTGAAGACGAGCTATATGCCAATGCTTACGCTCGCCCCAAACTCGATGAGGACGAGGTGGCCGACCAAGACTGGATGCAACTGGCCTGGCTGCTGCGCACCAAAAATCCCGATCTGTTCATCGAGATGCTGTTGGTGCTGCGTGCCAAAGCACGCGCCTTTGAGCTAGGGCAGCAAGATGAAGAAGCCAGCGATGACGATGGCAAGGTTGAGACCAGTGACACCGACCGCGGCAAAGCAACACCGGCTGCGCTTGACGAATCTGACGAAGAGTCGGCCATTTAATGAACGCCCCGGTTGCCCTGTTTGACGCGCGGCCGTTTTTTGAGCAGGCGCTGCACTTCGGCTTGCAGCATGGCCTGCTCAACCAAGCCAAACTCGACGCCTTTGACGTAGAAGCGCCCAAGGGCATGGTGCAGATTGCACGCTATTTTGGCAGCGAGTTTTTGCGCCCTGATCTGGAGCGTGCACGCGAGCGACTGGTCAATCTGGTGAGCCTGGCGTTGCAACACAGCAGCCAGGGCGACCTGCGCTTAGCGGCTGAGAGTCTGCGTGACAACACCCTGCTGTCGCGCTCCAAAGCTGGCTCAGACATGCTCAAAGCACTCATTGTGATGCCGCAAAACAGCCACTTTGGCATGAACGAGCGCGGTGCTTTCAACGACCGGCATATTCCCCAGCTCGAGCGCTGGTCGCTGCTTGGTTACGCCGACTATCAAGCTGAACTTGCACAGCGCAGCCGTGCTGCCCAAACGGTTGAAGCCGCTTTTTGGCTGGCCAGCCAATTAGGCCTAGCACCGGATGACCTGCACGACGCCGAACCCGACGCCGAAGCCGTGATTCGAACCGCCTTGCTGGCCCAGGCCACGCGCCAGCCTGACATGCCAGACTGGGTCACGTTTGAAAAAATGATTCAGAGCCTGCGCAAAAAAACTGCTACTGTTGTGCTGGCAATGCCAGCTGATTTACCGGCACCACTGCACTCGGTGGTACAAGGCGTGCTGCAAAGTGTGCATAGCGATCTGCCCAAAATCATCGACCCCAAGTTGCCCATTCGCAAACTGTTTGACCAACTGCCAGCCTTCATGGGGCGCTACTTCTGGCTCGAAGACGCCTTGAGCGAAGTCGATCAGCACGACCGCAACCAGTCAGCAGCCTGGCAAAAATTAACCCAAGGCCATACCGACGACAGCACGGTACTCACCCTGTTGCTTTGCATCGCCGCTGGAACAGCCCCCAAAGCTCTGCTGAGCGACAAAGCGGCAGCCACCCTGGTGCGCAAAATTCGCAAAAGCGGCCTGCAAGCCCAACTCGGCAGCGACTTCATCCGCGCGCGCGCACCTGAGCCCTATCAAAGCGATTTTGAACAACTCTGGCAAGATTTTGTGGCGCAAGCCCAAGCCACACTACTGAGTGACCACGATGCCAAACTCAGCGATGCACTGGCGCTGCTGCGCCATGAGTGCAATATCCAATGAATTATTAGTTTTTAGTTTTTAGTTGGTAGTTTTGAGTTGAACTACCCACTACTAACTTTCAACTACCAACTTTAGATTAGCGCTTGATAAACAAGTGTGAGAGCTCACGATCCATCAGGTCTGCGTCGCCGGTGTTGAGTTCGAGCAAACGGCGCAAGCGGGTCAGGCTCAGCACATCAATATCGGTACACGCGATGCCAACATTTTGCCCTTCCAGGTGCACCACCTGGCCACTCATTTCAATGCTGTCGTCACCCTCTGACAGCGACAAAACCAAGCGGCACGGCTCCTGCAGTGTCAGCGGTACCAGCTCTGCCGTTCTGACCAATGCACCTTTGAGCGCAATGTCGAGCAGTGTGACCGTGCGTGTTTGGCCGGACAATTCGAGCCTCACCGGGGCATGAAATGGAACGCGGGAAAAGACACGCTGACTATCTGCCACTTTTGTATTCATCTTAAAACCTTAATCAAAAGCCTAACGAAGCCAGCAAGTCATCCACATCATCTTGCTTGAGCGCTTTATCTGCTGTTTGTGGACCGTCCAGTTTGTGCGTATGCACATCGGCCGGCACGACTGGCGTATCACTGTCGGCTGCTTTTTCAGACCCGGGGGCGCTGTCAAGCAGCAACTGCACCAATTGAACTTCAGTGCGGTTGATGATGTCCACCACTTTTTTGATCACTTGCCCCGACAAATCCTGAAAATCCTGCGCCATCATGATGTCGCTTAAAGCATTCGCTTGATTTTGTGCAAAATTGGCAGATCGGTCAGCAAACTTGCTGCACACCACCATCATGCCGCGCGCGCGCTCAGGGGTGAAATCGGCCGAAGCGCCCATGCGCGTAAGCGCCTGCCCAAGCTCACGCCCACGCACGGCCAAATCATCACAGCTCGGCTTTGATTGCTCAACCAGCGTCAGCACCTTGTTGGCTGCATCCTCGGTCATTTTGCCAACATAGGTGAGCCGATCACGTGCGTTGGGAATCTCTTCAACGATGCTTTGTAACTGGTTGTTGCCCAGCAAGGACAACGCCTCGTGCATTTCGCGGGTGATAGAGCCCAAGCGAGCGTAAGCTTCTTCTTTGGTGAGTGGTGCAGCCATGTCAATGATCCCGTTTCAAAATAGCGCAATGTGAGCGACAGGCTCGCATCTTAAGCCCATTGCGGCAGCAATTTTGCCAAAAGTGCTACGCTAGCAGCGTTATCCTTGTAAATTGAATGAGTGCTTTGAATGAATTACCACGCTAATCCAACCCGATACGACAGCATGTCTTACCGCCGATGCGGCAAAAGTGGTCTCAAGCTGCCCGCCATTTCGCTGGGCTTGTGGCACAACTTTGGCGATGCCACACCGCAAAACACCCAGCGCGAAATGCTGCGCACAGCGTTTGACTTGGGCATCACCCATTTCGATCTGGCCAACAACTACGGCCCACCCAGCGGCAGCGCGGAAAGCAATTTTGGCCAGCACCTGCGTCACGACTTCAAGCCTTATCGCGACGAACTCATTATTTCCAGCAAGGCGGGCTACGACATGTGGCCTGGCCCCTATGGGCAAGGTGGTGGCTCACGCAAATATGTGCTGGCCAGCCTGGATCAGAGTTTGCAGCGCATGGGGCTGGACTACGTGGATATTTTTTACAGCCACCGCTTTGACCCCGATACACCCCTCGAAGAAACGATGGGCGCCTTAGCCAGCGCCGTGCAGCAAGGCAAGGCTTTGTATGTGGGCGTGAGCAGTTATTCGGCCAGCAAAACCCGCGAGGCGGTGGCCATTTTGCAAGGCATGGGGGTTAGCGCCTTGATTCACCAGCCGTCCTACAGCCTGCTCAACCGCTGGATCGAAGAAGACCTGCTCGATACCCTGACGCACACGGGCATGGGCTGCATTGCTTTCAGCGCTCTGGCGCAGGGTCTGCTCAGCAACAAATACCTCAACGGCACGCCGGCAGACGCCCGCATCAACCGCCCGGGCGGTGCAAGTTTCAAGCCCGAACACCTGAGCGAGAACAACCTCAAGCACGTGCGCGCCTTAAACAGCATGGCGCTGGCACGCGGCCAAAGCCTGGCGCAAATGGCCATTGCCTGGGTGCTGCGCGATACCCGTGTAACTTCGGCCTTGATTGGTGCCAGCCGGCCAGAGCAAATTACCGAGCTGGCTGGCGCACTGCAGCAGCTTTCATTTACCACGGATGAGCTGACCGCCATTGACCAGCATGCGGTCGAAGGCGGCATCAACCTGTGGCAACGCTCCTCCAGCGCGCAAACAGCTTGAGCGCCCCCAGCAAAAAAGCACCCCCGGCGACACAACTGGCACTGGCTGCCATAGTGCTTTGGGCCAGCCTGGCCACGCTGGGTGTGAGCTTGTCACATGTGCCACCGTTTCTGCTAACAGGCTTGGCGCTTTTGATCGGCAGTCTGCTTGCGCTACCCTTGTCGGGCTTTCGCCTGGCGCAATGGCGCGTGCCGCTTAAAACGCTGTTGCTCGGCGTTTATGGCTTGTTTGGCTTTCACTTTCTGCTCTTTCTGGCACTGCGCAACGCACCGGCTTTACAAGCCAACCTGGTGAATTATTTGTGGCCGTTGCTGATGGTGCTGCTGGCACCTGTATTTTTGCCCCAGTTGACCTGGCGAGCGGCGCATGTGTTGGCCGCCATATTAGGCTTTGCTGGCGCTGCGGTGGTTATTTTGGGTGACGCCCCAACGATGGGTGCCGGTGGCAACGCCTGGGGTTACGTCAGCGCGCTAGGTTCGGCCTTCATCTGGGCCAGCTATTCCTTGTGGACGCAACGTGTCGCAGCATTTCCCAACGCAGCCATCGGCAGCTTCGCATTGGTATCGGGGCTTTTGTCGCTGCTTTGTCATGCACTCATCGAACCCGCTACCAGCCTGAACCTGCACGACTGGATGCGCATCACCCTGATGGGTCTTGGGCCGATGGGTGCCGCTTTTTTTTTGTGGGACCAAGCACTGAAAACCGGCGACGCCCGGCATATTGGCATATTGAGCTATCTCACGCCTTTGCTCTCAACCGCACTGTTGCTGTTGGTCAACGGTAAAACGCTGAGCTGGCCGGTGGCACTGGCTGCACTGATGATTGTGGGAGCCGCTGTGCTGGGCACGCGCCAAGCCGGCTCAAACCGCTCATGAAACCGGTGCTACTCGCTCATGGTGCAGGGAATAGCGGTTTTTGCCAGCTTCTTTGGCACGGTACATGGCCATGTCAGCCTGGTGCATCAACTGGTCTAACGAGATGTCTTGCACCTGCGGATACAAGGCCACGCCAATGCTCACACTCAACTGCAGCTTATGCTCGCCAAACGCAATTGGCTCAGCCACCGCTTCGAGCAGGCGCTGCAACAGCAGTTCGCAGTCGCTTTGCTGATCCAAATCCACCAGCAAAGCAGCAAATTCGTCACCGCCAATACGCGCCAAGGTATCGCCTTCGCGCAACACACTTTTCATGCGCTGCGCCAGCGTGATCAGCACATGGTCACCAGCCTCATGTCCATAGGTGTCGTTGACCGGCTTAAAGCCGTCAAGGTCGAGAAAAGCCACCGCTAGTTTTTGCGCACGCCGCACCGCTTGCACCATGGCCTGGTGCAAACGGTCGCGCTGCAGCAAGCGGTTGGGCAAGCCTGTCAGGTCATCAAAATGCGCCAACTGTGCCAAACGCACTTCGTTCTCTTTGCGCTGCGTGATGTCTGAAAACAGTGACACATATTGGATCACTTGTCCCTGGGCGTTGTGCACGGCATTGATATGCTGCATTTGCACATAGAGCCGCCCATCTTTGCGCCGATTCCACACCTCGCCCGACCACTGGCCTTGTTCTAGCAGTTCCCGCCACATGGTCTGATAAAAAACCTGCTCTTGCCGCCCCGACTTGAGCAAACGCGGGTTTTCACCCAACACTTCAGCGCGGCTGTAGCCGGTGATGCGTGTGAATGCTGCATTCACATCGATGATGCTGGCATCTGGGCTGGTGATCAAAATGCCCTCGAGCGCATGGCTGAACACATTTGCGGCCACCAGCAATTGCTGCTCGTTTTGTTTGCGCTGCGTGACATCACGAATCGACACGTGCACCGCTTTTTGATCGGCAAACATGATCGACGTGCCCTGCACCTCAACATCAAACGCCGTGCCATCGAGCCGCAAAAAACGCGACTCCACCATGGGCTCAATGGTTTGTGCCTGCTCAATCGCACGCAAGCGTTGCGCTTGCTGATTCAGAAAGTCCGGATGAATCAGCGCATCGGTTGAAAACCGCATCAAATCGTTTTCGGAAATAGCACCAAACAGGCGCACCGCCGCCGGGTTGGCATACAAAATACGCTTGTCACGGTGCACAACGATGCCTTCGGGCGTGTTTTCTGCGAGCGTACGAAAGCGTGCGGCGCTGGCGCGCAGTTGCTTGGCGGCCAAATCCCGCTCAAAAGCTATGCTCGCCAAGCGAGAAACCTGTTCGATCAGTTCCAAATCATCGATGGGAGGTGTTTGGGGTGTTTCCTTGTAAATAGAAAACACCGCAAACACTTGCTTATCGGCACCCAGCACCGGCTCCGACCAACAGGCGCCAATCTTGGCTTGCGCTGCCAGCGCACGATATTGCACCCAATAAGAGTGCTCGGGCACGTTTTCAATCACCACTCGCTCACCCGTGAAACCGGCTGTGGCACAGCCACCATTACCGGCAGTCACATGCAAGCCATCGAGTGCAGTAACAAAAAAATCGGGCAAGCCAACGCTGGCAGACACCCGAAAACAGGCACCTTGCGCGTCGCTGCGCGGCTCCAGCGCGAGCACGGCACAGCGCAAATCGGGGCGAATCCGGCGAATGCCCTGCACCAAAGCCATTAACACTTGCGGCAAAGCGGTGTCGGTGGCCAGCAACACCAGAATTTCGCTGCGCAATAGCTCGAGCTGCGCCATCGGATGAAAAGCACGCATCCACATGCGCCAGGTCAATACACTGGCTAGCAAACCCAGCAAAAGCACGCCCAGCCAGGTGCCTTGCTGCAAACTCACGGGCAAAGCCGGGTTTTGGCGCATGGCATAGGTGGCATATCCGGCCAGCAGAGCCAGTCCGCTCAGAAAAATGAGCAGCGTGAAAATCATTTCGCGGGTTCGGACCGAGTGTCGCAACTCCGGGGTCGACTTCATGTTTGTAGAAAGCTTAAAAATACCTGCGGCAAACGCGATGCGCTGACAGGCGTGGTTAAATGATCAACTCATTATGCACAGCGGCTCACGACTCCGCACTACCCGATCGGGTAGTTTTGTCCTTATTTTTTATTCCAAATGCTTGATTTAGTTGACATTGAACAAGCTGCGCACCGTCTGCAAGCGCATGTGCTGCGCACACCCTGCGTGGCCTCCAAAACGCTTTCCGACATCACCGGCGCGCAAGTTTTTCTAAAATTTGAAAACCTGCAATTCACCGCGTCATTCAAGGAGCGCGGCGCTTGCAACAAACTTGCACAGCTCAATGCAGCCGAGCGCGCACGGGGTGTGATTGCCATGAGCGCAGGCAACCATGCCCAGGGTCTGGCCTACCATGCCCAGCGTCTGGGCATTCGCGCGGTGATCGTCATGCCGACTTTCACTCCTGGCGTCAAAGTGGAGCGCACCCGCGGCTTTGGTGCCGAAATCGTGCTGCACGGCCACACGCTGGACGAGGCACGCAACCATGCGCTGATGCTGGCCGAGCAACAGCAACTGGTTTTTGTGCACCCCTATGACGACCCAGACATCGTGGCTGGCCAAGGCACGGTGGCGCTCGAAATGCTTAGCGATGTGGGCGATCTCGACACCCTGGTGGTGGCTGTTGGCGGCGGTGGCCTGATTGCCGGCATGGCCACGGCAGCGCGTGCCCTTCAGCCTGGCATCGAGATCATTGGCGTGCAAAGCAGACGTTTCCCAGCCATGGTCAATGCCATTTTGGGCACCTCGCACCCGCAAGGCAGCAGCAGCATCGCCGAAGGCATTGCCGTGGGCACACCCGGCTTGCTGCCACAACGCATCATCAAAGAAAAGGTCAACGACCTGCTGTTGGTGGATGAAGGCGATATCGAGCAAGCCATCGTGATGCTGCTCGAAGTCGAGAAAACTCTGGTCGAAGGCGCCGGAGCCGCCGGACTCGCTGCCTTGCTGAAATACCCGGAACGCTTCAACGGCAAGCGTGTCGGGCTGGTTTTGTGCGGTGGCAACATCGACCCGCTGCTGCTGTCGGCCATTATTGAACGCGGCATGGTGCGCGCAGGTCGCCTGGCGCGCCTGAAGGTGAGCGCGCGTGACGTTCCCGGCACCCTGGCCGCTATCACCGCCACAGTGGCACAGGCTGGCGCCAACATCAACGAGGTGCATCATCAACGCGCCTTCACCACACTGGCCGCACAAAACGTTGAGATTGAGCTGGTGCTGCAAACACGGGGTCCTCAACACATTGTTGACGTTTTGGCGGCATTGAACCAAGCAGGCTTAAGCGCACAACTGGTTCAATGAACAATTTATCTGTTTATTTGCAGCTTATTTGATGTAACTGTCAGGTAACTGGCAGGCTATTTCATAAAATGTCCACCAATTTTCAGCAGTTTTGCCTCTGACACACCCATCCTCACCAGCACCCCAAACTGCTGCAACAGCCGTTTTTTTATTACCCTGGAGAACTTTCAACCATGCAAGTTAACGCACCTGCTTACGTCAAAAACACCCAATTGATCGCCTGGGTGGCCGAAATGGCGGAACTCACGCAACCCGCCAACATCTATTGGTGTGACGGCTCCGACGAAGAATATGCTCGCCTGTGCCAATTGCTGGTCGATGCCGGCACGTTTATCAAGCTCAACGAAGCCAAGCGCCCCAACAGCTTCCTGGCCTGCTCTGACCCCAGCGACGTGGCGCGCGTGGAAGACCGCACCTTCATTTGCAGCGAAAAGAAAGAAAACGCCGGTCCCACCAACAACTGGATGGACCCCACCGAGATGCGCGCCACCCTCAAGCCGCTATTTACTGGCTGCATGAAAGGCCGCACCCTCTACGTGGTGCCATTTTCCATGGGGCCCTTGGGCTCGCACATTTCACACGTTGGCATTGAGCTGACCGACAGCGCTTATGTGGCCGTGAACCAGAAGCTGATGACCCGCATGGGCAAAGCGGTTTTTGACGTGATTGGCGAAAACGGCCATTTTGTTCCCTGCATGCACACCGTTGGCGCCCCCCTTGAAGCCGGCCAGGCCGATGTGAAATGGCCGTGTAACAAAAACAAATACATTGTTCATTTCCCCGAAACCCGCGAAATCTGGAGCCACGGCTCCGGTTACGGTGGCAACGCCCTGCTTGGCAAGAAATGCTTTGCGCTGCGCATTGCCTCGAATATGGCACGCGACGAAGGCTGGCTGGCCGAGCACATGATGATTTTGGGCGTAACCAACCCGGCAGGCAAAAAATACCATGTCGCAGCAGCATTCCCCAGCGCTTGCGGCAAAACCAACTTTGCCATGCTGGTGCCACCGGCCGTTTTCGAAGGCTGGAAAATCACCACCGTGGGTGACGACATCGCCTGGATCAAACCGGCTGCCGATGGCAAGCTGTATGCCATCAACCCAGAAGCCGGTTACTTTGGCGTCGCACCTGGAACCAATTTCCAGACCAACCCCAACTGCATGTCGAGTTTGAACAAAAACGTGATCTACACCAATGTGGGCCTGACCGATGACGGCGACGTCTGGTGGGAAGGCATGGAACAAGACGGTGGCCCCATTCCGGCTCACCTGATTGACTGGCAGGGCAAAGACTGGACACCTGAAATCGCCAAACAAACCGGCGCCAAAGCAGCCCACCCGAACGCCCGCTTTACCGTGGCAGCCACCAACAACCCGGCGCTTGACCCCGAATGGGACAACCCGGCCGGTGTGGCCATTGATGCCTTTATGTTTGGTGGGCGCCGCTCCACGACCGTGCCGCTGGCAACCGAAGCGCGCAGCTGGACAGAAGGGGTTTACATGGCTGCCACCATGGGCTCTGAGACCACGGCTGCGGCTGTCGGCCAAATGGGTGTGGTGCGTCGCGACCCCTTTGCCATGCTGCCTTTCTGCGGTTACAACATGAGCGACTACTTTCAGCACTGGCTCAACATGGAGGCCAAAATTACCGCCGCCGGTGCCACCTTGCCGCGTATTTATTGCGTCAACTGGTTCCGCAAAGGCGACGACGGCAAGTTTGTCTGGCCCGGCTACGGCGACAACATGCGCGTGTTGAAGTGGATCATTGACCGTGTTGAAGGCAACGCCCAAGGCCAAGAAAACCTGTTTGGTGTCAGCCCAACCTATGGCGAAATAACCTGGACAGGCTTGAACTTCAGCGAGGCACAGTTCAACACCGTGACCAGCATCGACAAGGCCGCCTGGACGCAAGAGTTGCAACTGCATACCGAACACTTCACGCAGCTGCAACACAATCTGCCGCCAGCCCTGCAAGCCACCAAGGCCCAATTGCAAGCGCGCCTAGAAGCTTAAAGCGATACCCCCCGGAGCGCGCCGCCGGTCATTGTGTAAACTGAGCCTTTCACAAGGAGATCACCATGAAGATTCTTTTAGCAGTTGACGGTAGCGCGTACACCAAAAAAATGCTCGCGTATTTGGCTGCGCACGACCTGTATTCGGCGAAAAACGAATACACGGCGTTCAACGCGCAAATGACGCTGCCCAGCCAGGCGCGCAACGCATTGGGCAAAACGCTGGTCAACAAATACTACGAAGACGAAGGTCGGCGTGTCATGGACCCCGTGACCAAATACCTGGCACGGCACAACATCACGCCTAAATGCCTCTGGAAAACCGGTAAAGCGGGTGAACTCATTGCCAAACTCGCCGAAGCCGAGAAGTTTGACCTGCTCGTGATGGGTTCACACGGACACAGCGCATTGGTCAACTTGGTCGTGGGCTCAGTAGCCACTGAAGTTCTGGCGAGCTGCAAAGTACCCGTGCTGATCGTGCGCTGATTCCTCTCTTGCTATTTGTTTCATAGCTACTCGCGCTTTATCTGAGGGCGTCAGTGTGCTTTTTCTTCAATAATATCTGGCATCAAAACAGTGGCTGCAGCGTTTTTGATGGCGCGGCTGAGTGCGTCCAACACAGCCGAGTCAAGATTCCAGCAATGCCAAAACAGCGCAACCGACAAACTGCGCCCCGGCATCACATTCACCAGTTCGGCATTTTGCAAATGTGCGCGCACCTTCAACTCAGGCAACACGCTAAGGCCCCATCCGGCCAAAACGGCCTGCACCTGGCCTTCTGAGCTGGGCACATAAAGTTGGCGCAAACTCACTTGGCGCAAGCCCAGTGCCTTGGCCACAAATTCAGCCTGTAAATCGTCTTTGCGATTGAACGCTACAAACGGCAAATTACTAAAATTGTGAGCACTCAAGCCTTGCTGACAATGCGCTGCAGCAAATTCAGGCGCAGCAACTGCAACATAGCGCATAGCACCCAATGGCGCCACTTTGCAGCCGCGCAGGGTTTGTCGCAGAGTTGTCACACAACCCAGCACGCGCCCCTCACGCAGCCAGTCAAAGGTGAAATCCTGGTCGTCGGTGACGATCTCCAGCGCCAAACCCTGATGTGCCAGGCTGCTCAGTGCCGGCAAGGCCCAAGTGGCAATACTGTCAGCGTTGATGGCCAACGAAATGCGCTCTTCATCGCGCGCGGCCACCGCCACACCCGGTGTTAAATCGTGCAGGTCGCGCTGCAAATCAGCACGCAACAGGCGCATTTGCATGGCATGTTTCAGCAGCAAACGCCCGGCCGTAGTGGCTTTGAGCGGACGGCTGCGCACGATCAACACACTGCCGAGCTGCTCTTCAAGCGAGCGTAAGCGCTGCGACACCGCCGACTGGGTGATCGACAAGCGCACCGCAGCACGCTCAAAACCACCCTCTTCAACGATTGCAGCCAGGCATTCGAGTGCGTCCGGGTCAAAAGTGCTCATGGTTCATCACTCCGATAGTTGATCGAATTGATCAGTTGAAATTTAATCATTTGTAAACAAGTTCACAGATGCTTATAGTTTGCCTGAATCATTCACCGCACTCATAAAAACAGCCCTTCGGCAAAACATCTTGAACGTCGCCAAAACCCTTTTCCTGAAAAATGGGTTTCAGGCCGTGGGCATGCGCGACATTGCAAAGGCGCTCGGTTTAAGCTTGATGATAATGAGGAGACAAAATGAATGTCATGACTTCATCCGATGCAACGCCTCTGGGACACTTTCCCTTCTCTGAGAAGTTGGTTGAGTCGCTGCAATTTGGGATTGTTTTTCAAGATCCAACGGGCAGCATTGTTTCGGCCAATCCATCGGCCGAGCGCATTTTGGGGCTGTCACTCGACCAAATGCGCGGTCTGCGCTCGGTTGACCCCTATTGGAATGCGGTTCACGAAGATGGCAGCCCTTTTCCGGGTGATCAGCACCCGGCGATGGTGGCACTCGCCACACGTCGGCCCGTCTTAGATGTGAAGATGGGCGTGCGCGACGCTGCTGGGGCGAGTCGTCGATGGATCAATATCCGTGCTTTTCCGGTTATCGACCAACCAACCCAGACCACACGGGGGGTGCACGCCATATTTGAAGACGTGACTCAGACCATGCTGCTGCTTGAAAGCGAAAAGGCCAGTGAAATCCGTTTTCGCACGCTGTTTGAGACGATGTCAGAAGGCATGGCCTTGCATGAGCTGGTGCTAGACACACAGGGCAAGGCCTTGGACTACCGCATTTTGGATGTCAACCCCGCGTTCGTGAATCAAACCGGCATGGCGCAAGAACGGGTGCTGGGTAAATTGGCAACTGAAGTTTATGGTTTGGACCGTGCGCCATTTTTGGAGCGCTATGCCAGCGTGGCGATCACCGGCCAACCGATCAGCTTCGAGCAATATTTCGAGCCACTCAAGCGGCACTTTTTGATTCAGGTTTTCTCGCCCAAGCCCAGGCAGTTTGCAACCGTTTTTTCTGACATCACCGAACGCATGGCGTTTGAGCAAACCCTCAAAAAAAGTCAATCTTTTGTCACCAGCGTTGTGAATTCGTTAACTGAGCATGTCGCCGTGATTGACGGCAACGGCGTGATCATTTCAGTGAATGCATCGTGGGATAAGTTTGCCGCTGGCAATGGTGCTGCTGCATCCTCGTCGGTGGCCGTTGGTGCCAACTACCTCCAGGTTTGTACCAATGCCACTGGCTCAGCGCAAGCAGAAGATGGCGCCGCCGCAATCCAAGGCATCCTTTCGGTGCTCCGGGGTGAAGCCCGCGAGTTCACCCTGGAATACCCCTGCAATTCCCCCACAGAGAAGCGCTGGTTTGAATTGCACGTGGTTCCGCTCTTGGGGGCTGGCGGTGGCGCCGTATTGATCCACAAAAATATCACCGACCGAAAACATGCCGCCTACCAGATTGAGCATCTGGCGTTTTATGATCCGTTGACCCAACTCCCCAACCGACGTCTGATGCTTGATCGGCTAAACCAAGCGATCATCAACAACCACCGCTACCGCCGCTGCGGTGCCGTCTTGATGCTCGATTTGGATAATTTCAAAACCATCAACGACACCCTGGGACATGATATGGGTGACAAATTGTTGATTGAAGTCGCTTCTCGCCTTCAATCCTGCATGCGTGAAGGTGACACGGTATCCAGGCTGGGTGGTGATGAATTTGTGGTGCTACTTTCGGGCTTGGAGAGCGGTGAGCAAGCAGTCATTCAGGCAGAGTTGATTGGCAACAAAATTCTGCTGCAGCTCGTCACCCCGTTCTTGCTCAAAGCATTGCCATCCGAAGAAGACGCTGTGGCCGTCACCCATCACTGCACAGCCAGCATTGGCATTGCCCTTTTCACAGGGCAACCCTGCAAGGCAGATGAGTTGCTGCAGCACGCCGATACCGCTATGTACCAGGCCAAAGCGGCAGGCAAAAATGCCCTTCGATTTTTCGACCCGACGATGCAAACGGCTGTTGCTGCCCGCGCCAAACTGGAATCTGATTTGCGCAGTGCTGTGAGTCGCCAAGAGTTCGTGCTTCACTATCAGCCCCAAGTTGACGTGCTGGGTCGGGTCGTGGGTGTCGAAGCCCTGGTTCGGTGGCAACATCCGCAGCAGGGGCTTTTGCTGCCAGGTCATTTCATTTCAATCGCCGAAGAGACCGGGCTCATCCTGCCGATCGGACATTTCGTACTTAAAACGGCGTGTGCCCAACTCTCGGCCTGGGCTAAGCAGCCCGAGTTGGCCGGTTTGACGATTGCCGTCAATGTCAGCGCTTACCAATGCCGCTCAAAAACCTTTGTGGCCGATACCCTGGATTTAGTACATCAAAACCAAGCGCGCCCTGATCGACTCGAACTCGAGTTGACAGAAAGCCTGTTGTTGGACAACAAAGAAGACATCATCGCCAAGATGCAAGCGCTCAAAGCCGTCGGCATCCGGTTTTCGCTCGATGATTTTGGCACCGGCTATTCGTCACTGGCTTACCTGAAACGCTTGCCACTGAATCAGTTAAAAATTGACAAGTCATTTGTCGACGACATTCTGAGCGATCCCAATGATGCTGCGATCGCCAGAACGGTCATCGCTCTAGCGCAAAATTTGGACTTATCGGTGATTGCAGAAGGTGTGGAGACCCAGGGGCAGCGCGATTTTCTTGCGCAGGCGGGCTGTCATTTGTACCAAGGTTATTGGTTCAGCCGGCCGCTACCCGTGCAAGGACTTGAGCAGTTTGTCACACGATCTGGTGGCAATTTTTGTCTTCCAACATGACAAAAAGAGCATCCCCAAGACTATTGAATCAACTGGCAAGCCTGACCGCCATTAAGGATGTCGAGATGATGGAACTCAGCCTGCTGAAAACCCTCAAAGGTTTTCTTCTGCTCTCAGTCTTAGCTTGATTCATCTG
Source organism: uncultured beta proteobacterium (assembly GCA_903930255.1). Taxonomy (GTDB): domain Bacteria; phylum Pseudomonadota; class Gammaproteobacteria; order Burkholderiales; family Burkholderiaceae_C; genus Rhodoferax. Next base: position 30,945 of record CAIYYA010000255.1, on the reverse strand, counting down.
AATAGCAAAGGCGAACCCTCCAAAGAAATGGTGTACAACGACGACAAGTGTGTGGGCATCGCTGCCAGACGAAAGACGCGAAATCAAGCCACTGAGTTATTGGCTGATCATGGTGGGATATTGACCATTTCAAGTCGGTCAATGATCGATTTGGACACCTTTACGGCGACGAGGTGTTGGTCATTTTGTCCCAACTCATGCAATCCTCATTCAGAGAAAGCGATTGGATCTTTCGCTTTGGCGGCGAAGAATTTGTGCTGATCATGCTGCATGCATGGCAACGTTGGATCGATTTCGCCAAAAAGTTGAACAACGTGACATCCCCCAAGTGGGTCATATCACGATCAGCATGGGGGCGGTAAAAATGGGGCGCGAAACGTTCGCCGCGACGATGGTGGATCAAGCAGACCAAGCGCTTTATTTCAGCAAACACAATGGTCAAAACCAAGTTGCATTTTTCGACGATTTGGTGCTTCAAGGAAAAATTGTCATTGAAAACATCAAGACTGACGAAATTTCATTTTTTTAGAAAAACTGGCCAACAGCGATCGACAAGCCCAACGATTTCGCACCTTCTAGCCCCTGAGGCACAAGGGTTGCAACGCTGAATAGGGCTCAGGCAATGCGTCTCCACATCTGCTTTTAATCGACCAGCACTCGGTTCGATAGAACTTTTATGATCTTATTTTGTTTAAATATATTAATATTTGACAAAATATATCAATAAGGTATAAAATTTGCCCACCATAACTTCACTCCATGGACTCCTCTATGAACAACTTATTCGACAAAGAGCCACCCGCTCTAAAAAATCAGTTGTTTCGCTACGCCCAGGATTTGCAACTACTCATGAAGCAACATGGTGAACTGCAAAAACGTTACTTTGCCTTGCTCGGCGCACAAAGCAAGAACGTGCTGAACACAATAAAAACCGGCAATTCAAGAAAAAGCATCGAAGAGCTACCACTGACCTGGCGTGAACTCATCACGCTTTGGTTCATTATTTTTTTCTCCATAAGCAGTTTTGGTGTGCTCTGTTATATCTTCTGGCGTCGTTTTCTCCAAGGTTAATCTCATGTCATCTGAAGTTATCGAAAAATCTTTTTGCACCACGCGTGAAACGGCCACCCTGCTCGGCGTATCGGTCGGCACGGTTCAACTTTGGGTTGAAAGTGGACTGCTGCGTGCCTGGAAAACAGCTGGAGGCCATCGCCGTGTGATGCGCGATTCGGTTGAACGTTTGCTACGCAAGGTGGCCGATCAACCAGCAGCGCCCAGCCTGATCGAACGCCAAAGCAACCCCTCACGCAAGCTCAGCGTGCTCATCGTTGAAGACGATCCGAACCTGCTGCGCCTGTATGACGCACAACTGTCGAACTGGTCTATCCCGTGTGAATCGGTCGGTGTTGACAACGCGTTTGCCGCGCTTCTGATGATGGGGCGTGGCGGCCCTGATTTACTCATCACCGACCTGCACATGCCCGAAATGGACGGTTTTGGCATGTTGCGCGTGCTGCACAAAGCACCCGAATTGACCAACACCACGATCGTCGTGGTGACAGGGCTAGATAGCGCGGCCATTGCAGCACGCGGCGGCCTACCGCCCGGTATCGAGGTGCTTTCAAAACCCATTCCCTTTGATCGTTTGCTACAAATTGCCACAGAGATCGCTGTGAAAAACAATTTATTACTCAAGACGGCCTGAGCCGCTTCCAGGAGCACCACCATGCGAACACGACACAGCTTCGTTCCTCTTCTGGAAGCCCAGGCGGGCATGGTGCTGAGCACGCCCTGCAACATCGTTGAGCACGGCTATTTGAGCCTATCGCTGCCAGCCGGGCACGCCCTTACAAGTGAAAACCTGAGCCAACTTGCAGCGCACCACGCCGATTACATCTACATCGCCCAAGAAGACCACCGCAGCGACGAGCAAGTCGCAGTCGATGTCGCCCTATCCGCTCGGCGCGTCATGCAGATTTTTGAAGGTGCTGATCTGACCGACCCGAACATGGCCGCCCTGTTTGACCAGGTGCTGGGTTATCGGAGCGCATGATGCATAACCGCACACCACTAACACGCGACGAAGTGATTCGCCAAAGCCGCAGTTTGCCAAGCTTTCCGAGCCTGATCACGCAAATTTTGGCCACGCTAGACGACCCCGATGGCAACCTCAACACCTTAATGCGCTGCATTAACCTCGATCCGCTCATCAGTGCACGGATCCTCTCGGTCGCCAACAGTGCTGCCGTGCGTGGCCGGCGTGACTCTGAAATTTGCGACATTCGCACCGCCACTTCCCTGATTGGCATGAGTCGTGTACGCCACATCACCCTGATTAGCAGCCTGAGCACTTTTATAGCTGGCAACAGCCCGCTGCGCGTTCCGACAAGCTTTTGGCAACACAGCGTAGCCGTGGGGATCTGCTGCGAAGAATTGACCCAGCAAACGCAGACCAGCGTAACTCCCGCAACAGCACTGGTTGCGGGCTTGCTGCACGACATCGGTCAGCTATGGTTGCTCCATTTCAAGGCGGCCGAATTTCAGGTTTGCCAACAGCAGGCCAAATTGCGCACGCTGGGCATCGAAGAAATTGAACATGAACACTTCGGTATCGACCACGGCACACTGGGCAGTTGGTTGGTAGAACACTGGGCCTTACCGAGCAGTGTGATTGAAGCCATTCGCCACCATCACAACCCGCAGAGTGATCTAAAGTCGCCATTGGTGGCACTGGTGCACGTGGCCGAAGTGCTGAGCAACGCGTTAGCCCTCTGTGCTGGCGCTGAAAACCACGTCACCCAACTTTCCCGCCAAGCCTGCGAGCAGCTCGGTCTGATCTGGAACCCGGAGAGCCGCCTGCTCTTTGGCCATATCGAAGCGCGCGCCAGCCACTCCAACGCATTTTTCGCGATAGCACAGCCGGGAGTGATGTGATGTTGTTGAACTTCAACCCCGAATTGCTCGCCAAGTTATCTGATGGCATCATCCTGCTGAATCGGCAGGCGCAAATTGTTTCGCAAAATCAGGCCGCTGAGCCTTGGGTCAAACAATGCCGCAGCATGCTGAGCGTGCTCAAAAATCTTATTCCCCTTGAAGTACGCGGACGCATCGAGCTGCCCATCAAACTCGGCCAATGGGACAGTCAAATTGACAAAATTGACCGCACAGCGGTTGCCTGGCTGATTAAAAACGGTGCTTTCGAATATGCAATTTTTATAGCACCAGAGCCAACCCAGATTTACCCAACTATCCAATTTCGACTGAACCAAATTCAAGACATCGGGTATGTCAATCTGCTTGGCGAAGAAGCCAGAACACAAATCGGTTTACTGCGCATGATGCTCAGCAAAGCCGAGTCACAGGAACTCGACACTGCCGGCGTAGCCGTCCAGTGCACACGCGTCGAAACGCTGTTGAAGTCGGTCTCTGAGCTCACGCAACTGCTCGGTCGCGACGAAGTTTTCAGCAGCGAGCGTCTGGCACTGACCGACATTGTGCGCGCCACCATGGCGCTAGCTCGGTCAAGTTCCAGCGCCAATCGCCCAGATTTCGCTCTCGAGACGGCGAGCGTTGAACTTGGTGTGGTGTATGGCCACGCCCAATGGCTCGGCTATGCCTTGCGCGTGCTCTTTGATGCGCTCAAAAACAGTGCACCTGCGCGTAGCCAAATCAACATCGGTCTGCGCCAGATGGGCAACTTTATAGTTTTGACTGGCCGCGTTGCGCCCAGTCTGATGCCTCTCAACACCAATTTACCGACCCGCCCAACGGCGCAATCCGACAGTACCGCAGGTTTGCAGCATCGCGATGCCAAGATTCACATGCTGATGTGCCAGCGCATCATCGAGCTGCATGTCGGCCAGCTCAAGCTGACCTTGTTGAACGACAGCACGCCCCATGACAACTCAAGCCATGGTCTTGAATCTTTCACCCTGACGCTTGGCACAGGCCTACCGGCACACGAACGCAGCCGCGCCTCTTGCATCGATTGCCCACACGTTTTGCAAGAGCAGGCCTACGCCAGCGATCTAGCCCAACTGATGCACCAAAACTAACCTTTTACTGAACGGAGCTCACCATGAAAACCATCCTTATCGTTGACGACCACACCGACATCCGTCGCTTGCTTAGCATCACCTTGGGCAAGGACTTCAAAATTATTGAGGCCGAAGACGGCGACAGCGCACTGGCTGCGGTGCAACAGCATCACCCAGCTGTGGTGTTGCTCGATGTCATGATGCCAGGCGAAATGGATGGCCTGCAGGTGCTCGACGCCATCAAAGCCAATGCGCGCACCCGCGACTGCCTGGTCGCCATGATTACCGCGCGAGGTCAGTCAGCCGACCACGAAGATGCACGCAGCAGAGGGGCTGATGCCTATTTCATCAAGCCATTCAGTCCACTGCAAGTGGTGGCATGGGTGCGAAGCAAGCTTGGATGAACACCCCAACAGTCACCGAGCCTGACGCAATGCGAAACCAGTTATTTCGCTACGCACAGGACCTGCAGGATCTGATGGAGCAGCACAGCGTTTTGCAAAAGCGCCACCTCGCCGTGCTGCAGGCGCAAGGCCGCGACGGACTGCACAGTGACTTGCTGATGAGCCATCTCAGCGAAAGCGGCATCCCCTACCTGATCACCGATCGCGAAGGCTTGATCACGCACGCGCAATCCGAGATTAAACAACTGCTGGGCTTGGACGAAAGTGCTCTGCATGGCCTGCCCCTATTGCAACTGACACCCCATCGTCAGCGCGGTCAACTTAACGCCCTGCTGGCAACGCTGAACGCAGCCACCTACAGCGCCGCCATCGAGCTGCGACGCTTTGAAATGTTTGATGCCATTGAAATCGACAGCACCCGCTGGCTGAGTGTGCTGATGGTGCCCTTAAATAAGTTGGATTGCCGTGAAACCTTCTGGCTACTGCAGCCCAGCAAACACCCAACCGATGACACCATCGAAACAGTCATCGAATTTGAGTTGCTGCGAGACAGCAGCAGAGGGCTCATGATTACCGATGCGAAGGGCATTGTGCGCGCCACCAATCACACATTCAGTCGTATTTCTGGTTACGAAGCCAGTGAGGTGATTGGCAAAAACGCGCACATTCTCAGTTCGGGTTTGCATGGTCTGGCTTTTTACCAGTCTTTTTGGAGCGAGTTGCTCGAACAGGGCTCTTGGGAAGGTGAGTTTTTCAACCGCCGCAAAAACGGCCAAATCTACCCCGAATGGAAAACCATCAGAGCTGTCAAAAACTCCGCTGGTGAAATCACCTGTTTCATTTCGGTTTTTGCCGACAGCTCGAACCACACCTGTGCAATCGAACATTTGTCGCGATTAGCCTACCATGATGCACTCACCGGGTTGCCCAATCGTCGGCTGCTGGAAGACCGAATGACCCAAGCCTTAAGCCAGGCGCAACGCGAAGACTCGGGGTTAAGCCTGCTTTTTATCGATTTGGATCGTTTCAAAGCGATCAACGATCTGCATGGTCACGAAATCGGTGACCTGGTGCTGCAAGAAGTCGGGCGTCGCCTGAAACGCTCGGTGCGCTTGGGTGACACCGCAGCACGCGTGGGTGGCGACGAGTTTGTCATCCTGCTGCAAAACACCATCGGTGCAAAAGATGTTAAAGCCATCGCCAACACCCTTCTTTCTGAGTTGCGCAAGCCCATCCACGCGTCCGAGCTGCAATTTGAGATAGGCGCCAGCATTGGCTGCGCACGCTACCCCCAAGATGGCACTGACATTGCCACCCTGCTCAAAAATGCCGACAGTGCCATGTATGCAGCCAAGCGTGCCATTGGCAGCAGTTTCTGTTTTTTTGACGAACAAAACGATTGAACACTCTTCGCAGAACACGTCCATGCCACACACGCAGCGACGCGATCCCGCAAAAATCGAGAAACCACCATGCCCGCTATTGCCTCCAACTACCGTCGCACCCTGATCATGCTCTGGGTAGCCGCCACTGTGCTGCTCGGTCTGACCTGGTGGCATGTGTTTGCTCTGACTAGCGAGAGTCGGAGCAAAGAAATTGCCAGCGCCGAGCGTGATCTGGCAAACCTGACGCGCGTCAGTCAAGAGCACGCCAACCGCACCTTTCGCAGTGCTGACCAGGTGATCCGCTTTATCCAATCACGCTATCTGGAGATTGGCAACCAGCTCAATTTGAAAGAGCTGGCAGACAAAGGCGTGATCGATGCCGAGATTTTTCCCCAGGTGGGCATCATTGATGCAAAAGGAATTTATGTGCTGGCTAATTTGCCCGTCACCGGCAAGCTCGATTTGTCTGATCGCGAGCACTTCAAGGTGCATCTAGCCGCCGACACCGGCGAGCTGTTTGTCTCCAAACCCGTGCTCGGACGTGCCAGTGGCAAATGGTCGATTCAGTTGACCCGGCGCATCAATCGGCCAAATGGTGAGTTTGCCGGGGTGGTGGTGGTGTCGATTGCGGTCGACTATTTCACTCGCTTTTATGGTGAACTCAAATTAGGCAGTCAGGGCGTGGTGGCGCTGTATGGTCTTGACGGCATTGCACGGGTTCGCAAAGTGGGCAACAAAGAAGAGTTTGGCTCGAACGCGATCAATGCACCCATGTTTCAACGCATCAGTCAAGGCCAACTCGAAGGCGGTTACACCAACCGTTCGGTGGTGGACGGCATCGAGCGGCTTTATTACTTTCGCAAAATACCTGGCTACCAACTGGTGGTGGTTAATGGCCTCGACACCCAATACCTGTTGACCAATCACAACAATGCCAAACAAGCGCTGTGGTTGCAAGCCGCCATGGTGAGTTTGCTGATTTTGGCGCTGGCCGCCGCGCTAACGCGCTACTTGCGCCAGTTACGCCGCGAGATCAGCATTCGCCAGCAGGCGCAGCGCCAGATCGAAGAACGTAACGAACAACTCAACGCCATCTTTGAGTTAAGTCCTGATGGCTTTGTCTCTTTTGATGCCAACAAACGAATCAAATACGTCAGCACGGCGTTCACCCAACTGACAGGGCAAGCTGGCACCCAATTAGAGGGCATGAACGAACGCGATTTTTCTAGCTGGCTCGCCCAACGGTGCACACCTGCAACGCCATTTATTGGCGTTTCAGCCTTGCGCGCCAAGGTCTCAGGCGGCAAACCAAACCAGCGCGAGATCGTCGAACTCGACGCGCCGGGCAAACGGGTTTTGCAAATTGGCATGAGCTGCAGTGACTCCAACCAGGTGTCACAAATTTTGTACCTGCGTGACGTTACCCACGAAACTGAAGTCGACCACATGAAAAGCGAGTTTTTGTCCATCGCTGCTCACGAACTACGCACCCCCATGGCCAGCATTTTGGGGTATTCGGAAATTTTGCTACATGAAACGTATGACCCCGACACCCAGCGGGAGTTTCTTGACACCATTTACCGGCAATCGCAATTGATGGCCAACATTTTGAACGAGCTGCTGGACTTGGCTCGCATCGAAGCACGCCGCGACAAAGACTTTCGCTACACCCAGGTTGACCTGCAAGAACTGCTGGTTGAGTTACTCAAAAGCTACCCCTTGCCCAACGGTCGAGCGGTGGCAGAACTCGACATGCCAGCGCAACCATTGTTTTTGATGGCCGATGCTGGCAAGCTGCGTCAGGCTCTGCTCAACGTCATCTCAAACGCCTACAAATACTCGCCCCAGGGCGGCCTAGTGCACATCAGAGCCTGGCTTCACAACGAAGCCGAGCAAACGCCCAAGGTCTGCATTGAAATCGTTGACTACGGTATCGGCATGACACCAGAGCAACTGGCGCGGGTTTGCGAGCGCTTTTACCGCGCTGACACGTCGGGCAAAATATTAGGAACTGGCTTGGGTATGAGCATCGTCAAAGAAATCATAGAGCTGCACCACGGCACACTGAAGATTGACAGCCACCTTGGTCACGGCACACGAGTGCAACTATGCCTGCCCTCTTACACCACTTTGCAAGACAGTTCTGACAGCGCAGCGCTATGCCGCGACCCAGACACCCGACCCGCAACCTTGAGCTAACACCCCATGAAATTACTTGAATTATTTAACCGCCTGACCGGCGTAATTGGGCTACTGCTGGGGCTCGTGCTGGTTTTGATGAGTCTGATGCTTTTTGAGTTACTTCTGCCCGATAGCGCAGTAACCCAATTCATGCATCCCATTCAAATCGGCTTCTCCTTGCTTCTGCTGGGTCTTGGCCTATGGGTGATGAAGCTCAAGCGTGAACTCGAGCTGGTAAGTCAAGCAGAAACTGCCGTACTGAATAAAAAAATAGCCAGCAAAACGACTGACCTGCAATCTGTCACGCAGCAAATGCATGATCTGATCGAAGTCAGTCCGGATTTGGTTTGGGTGAAAGACGTCAACGGCATTTACCTGAGCTGCAACTTGCCGTTTGAACAATATATGGCCACTCCGCGTGAACTGATTGTAGGAAAAACCGACTTTGACCTGAGCACGCCGGAGCACGCTGAGCACTACCGTGCCAACGACCGCCAAGCCATCGCTGCACGCAAACCCTTGGCAACGGAAGAATGGCACACCCCAGCCCAAGGTGGCAAGCCCAGCCTATTTGAAATCATCAAAACCCCGGTGTGGGATGCTGCAGGCAATTTAACCGGCGTGCAGGGCATTGGCCGCGACATCACGCTGCGCCGCGCTGCAGAGAATGCATTGAAAAAGACCGAAGATCAACGCCGCATGTTGGAGCTGTGCATTGCCAAACTCAGTGAGGTGGTCGTCATCACGCAAGTGCTGCCGTTTGAGGTGCCCCATCCGCGCATTGTTTTTGTCAACGACGCATTTGAACGCATGACGGGTTATAGCCGCAGCGAGGTTTTGGGCAAGAGCCCCAGCTTGCTGCGAGGCCCCTTAACGCAACTCAGCGAGCTCGAGCGCATAAACCAAGCGTTGTCGCAGTGGCAACCCGTGCATGCGGAGCTGATCTATTACAAAAAAAATGGTGAGCATTCATGGAGCGAAATCGACATTGCCCAGGTGGTTGGCGACATAGGCTGGTTCCGGATATCGGTGCAACACGACATCAGTGAACGCAAGCTGGCCGAATCGTCAATGCTCGAGTTGCTCGAGCGAGCGCAAGAAAGCTCGCGCTTGAAATCAGCGTTTTTGTCGGGGATTAGCCACGAAATGCGCACGCCCATGAACGCAGTGATCGGCTTGGGGCAATTGTTGCAAGACACCGAACTCACGAGCCAGCAATCCATGTTTGTCAACCACATCGTCAATTCAGCTCAGGATTACATGCAAGTCATTGAGAAAGCCCTCGATTTTTCAATAATCGACAGCGGTCACATGGGTATCGAAAAGCGAGCTTTTGCCTTGCGAGTCGTCGTTCAGTCACTCGAATCCCAGATTGCTCCCAAGGCGCAAGCCAAAAAATTGGCTCTTTGCTGCAGCGTTGATCCGGTCGTACCAGAAGAACTCCTTGGTGACGAACGCCGATTACGCCAATGCTTGCAGATATTGCTCGACAACGCTGTCAAGTTCACCGCTGCCGGCAGGATCGATCTGGTGGTCAGTGCTGTAACTGCAGATGCAGAAACCCAGGCCAGCTTACGCTTTGAAGTTCGCGACACCGGCATTGGCTTGACCGACAGCGTGCGCGAGCGGTTGTTTTATCCCTTTGTCCAAGGCGATGGGAGCATGACCCGCCAATATGGCGGCATTGGTCTGGGGCTGGTGATCTGGCGTAACTTGGTGACGCTGATGCACGGGCGTATGGGGGTGCTCAGCACACCCGGGCAAGGCAGCACCTTCTGGTTTGAATTACCCCAGAAAGCTGCATGATGAACAATTTTATGAACTTTCTTGAAAAACTGAACCTCAGCAAAAAACTCGGCTGGGGCATTGGGCTGCTGCTGTGCATAACGGCGCTGATCGGTTCACACGCCATTTACAGCAACCGCATGCAAGCCGAGCAGGTGCGCCTGATGTACCAGCAAGAGCTGCTGGGTGTTTCACAAATGAAAGAGGCGAATACACATTTGATGGAGGTCGGCCGCTCTTTGCGCCAAATGATGCTGGCACCCACAGCCAAAGATCGAGCCGCAGCGCTGCAAACCTTGACGACAGCTCGGCAACTGATGTTGTCCAACCTGGAGTCCAGCAAAAGCCATTTTGTGACAGAAAAAAACAAGCTGCTGCTGGTGACCACATATGACACGGTGCGGCTTTATCTGCAAAACGTCGATCAAATTTTGACCCATATCGCAGAGAACCCACAATTTCGCTCGGATGCCACGGCCAGCTTGCTCTTTAACGCCAACAATGTGAGCGTGTTTGAAGAGACCGACCGCCTGATGGGGCAACTGGTCAAAAACAAAGAGGAAACCGCGTTTTTGACCTGGCAAAGTGCCGAAGCGTTTTCTCTGGGTAGCGAACGACTGAGTCTGGTCTTGCTATTACTGGGTCTGTCCGCTGGTTTAGGCGTCGGCGTATTGCTTGGCGCATCGGTGAGACGCCCCCTTGATCGACTGCGCCGCAACATCGAGGACATCGCCAGTGGGCAACTTGATCAAGTTGTTTTGCACACCGATTTTCAAAACGAAGTGGGTGCCATGGCACGTTCGGTATCAGTCTTGCAACAAGCCGCGCGCGAGGTTGAAACCGTTCGCTGGGTCAAATCCAACACAGCCACCATCTCATCCAGTGTCTTATCGATTGATCGCGTCAATGAATTTGCTGGCACCTTGATGACGCAATTGACCCCACTGACCGGCGCACAGACCGGGCTGCTGTATGTCTGGAACCAGCGCCTACAGAGTTACCACTTTGCAGGCGGTGCAGGTGTGGCTGCTAGCAACACCTTAACACCGACATTCGCACTGGGCGAAGGTTTGGTTGGGCAATGTGCCCTGCAGGCCAAGGCGATCGATGTTGCACCGGTCAGCCAGCACCAGATGCGCGTGCACTCTGGCGTGCTCGACACCCTGGCGTGCAGCGTGCGCATTGTTCCCGTCGTCAGCGCGGTCACAGGCAAAGTGCTGGGCGTTATGGAGTTGTGCACAGTCAACGCGTTTGACGCACGCCATCAGGCGCTACTCAACGAAATGTTGCCGCTGGTGGCGCTGAGTCTGGAAATTTTGGAGCGCAACCGGGTCACGCGTGACTTGCTCACGCAAACCCAGGAGCAGGCGCACGATTTGCAACAGTCTGAGGAAGAGTTGCGCATGCAGCAAGAAGAGCTGAAAAGCCAGGCCCATGAATTGCAGCTTCAATTTGAGGTGGCAGAGCAGGCCAAGCAGCAAGCAGAGCAAGCCACGCGCGCCAAGAGCGAATTTCTGGCCAACATGAGTCACGAAATTCGCACGCCCATGAATGCCGTGATTGGTTTGTCGCACCTAGCGCTAAAAACCGAGCTGTCAGACCGACAGCGTGACTACCTGTCAAAAATCAATTCAGAAGGCAAGGCGTTGCTCGGCATCATCAACGACATTCTGGATTATTCAAAAATTGAAGCTGACAAAATGACTCTCGAGTCAGCCCCTTTTTGGCTCGACAACGTGCTGGACAGTTTGAGCACACTGGTTGCGCCCAAAACCCAAGAAAAGAGTCTTGAATTCCTGATCAGGGTGAAACCCGACGTACCCCAAGCACTCATCGGCGATGCCACACGTTTTAAGCAGATATTGACCAACCTGACCAGTAACGCCATTAAATTTACCGAGCGAGGCCAGGTGACGCTGACGCTGGAGGTGGGGCAGCGTCAGCAAGGAATGACGGGACAGGCATACGATTTGAATCGGGTGCAGTTGAAGGTTTCAGTGGCCGACACCGGCATTGGTATGACGGCAAAGCAATGCAGTGGTTTGTTTAAGTCATTCTCACAGGCCGATAGCTCCACCACACGTCGCTTTGGCGGCACCGGCTTGGGTCTGGCAATTTCCAAGCGTTTTGTTGAAATGATGGACGGGCAGATTGCGGTGGTTTCTGAACCCGGCGTGGGCAGCACATTCAGCCTGACGGCGTGGTTCGACCTGCCCGAGCAGCAAGCTCATGCACCGGTCAGGTCGCCGATGCAACGAAATATCCGTGCACTGGTGGTGGACGACAACGACACGGCCCGACAAATTCTGATCGAGCAACTGACCAGCTTGGGCCTGCGCGTAGATGCAGCCAGCAACGCCATTGCGGGACTCAACGCTTTGCACAGCGCTGATTTGCAAGACCCCTATGAATTGGTGCTGATGGACTGGCAAATGCCCGGCGTGGATGGCATCGAAGCAACCCGGCGCATTGTGCAAGACCCCACGCTAACGCATCAGCCTGCGGTGGTGATGGTGACCGCTTTTGGAGCCGACGAAGCTCGCAATGCCGGCACCCAAGCTGGCGCCCGTGCAATTTTGGACAAACCGGTCAGCCAATCGCGCATGTGGGACACACTGGTCGGCCTGATTCACCCCGAGTCGGTGACTTTGCAAGCCAGCACACTGGCAACCCATTCAAACGAGAAACTTGCTGGTCTGCGCGTTCTGCTGGTTGAAGACAACGAGATCAACCAGCAAATTGCGCGTGAGCTGATGGAGTCGATGGGCGTGCAAGTGATGCTGGCAGACAACGGTCAACAAGCACTCGACCTGCTGCAAGATGCCGGCGATTTGCTGCCCTGGTCGCTGGTGCTGATGGATCTGCAAATGCCGGTGATGGACGGCCACCAAGCCACCCTGGCGCTACGCCAGCAGGTGCGTTTTAACGACTTGCCCATTATTGCCCTGACTGCCCACGCCTCGGCACAGGAAGCCCAACGCTGTTTGAGCGAGGGCATGAACGCCCATCTGAGCAAACCAATTGACCCCGACACGCTCTACAAGTGCTTGGCAGACTGGGGTAAACCGGTGACTGATTTGTCCTTGAAATCACGCCTAGAATCAACACAAAATTGGGCTCTAGCGCCCGTCCAGCAAGCGCAGAAAGCTACAGAATTTGAAGCAAATCAGTTGCTCGATCTGCGCATTGCCGGTGTTGACACTGCCTTGGGGTTACGCCTGTGCGCTGGCAACAAGGCCTTGTATCAAAACTTGCTGGCCAAGTTTTTTCAAAGCATCCGCCGCCTGCCGCAGCTGTTGCAGCAAGCGCTCGCGGCGGGTGAGCTTGAGCACGCCGAACGCATGGTGCACAACCTCAAAGGGGTTTCCGGCAACATTGGTGCCAGCCAATGCAGCACCCTGTGCGCCGAAGTCGAGCACCTATTGAACCAGACCGTTGCGCAAACTGGCCAGGTGAACACGCCCAGCGCTTTGTGCGCGCAACTTTTAACACACCTGTTTGAGCTCGAACAGGGTTTGCGGTTGGCCTTGGCACCCGATTGCACACCTGTCAATCTGCCAAGTACAACCGTGGTCGATGCGTTGCAACTGCAGCAACAGAGCCAGCAACTGCTGGACCTGTTGCAAGCGGATAGCGTCGAAGCTGAAATGCTGCTGCAATCGCAAGAGGCGCTGTTTCGCCTGGGTTTGGGTGAAGCCTTTGAGCTGCTGCAGCAGCAGGTGCACAACTATGACTTTTCAGAGGCACTGAGCACACTTAGCAAAGCCGCTGCGCAGGCCCGTATCCAACTCACTGAATGAGACCATGATGGACGTTTTTTCACCTGTTAAACCCACAATCTTGATTGTTGATGACTCCCCGGCCAATTTATCGCTGCTGGGTGGCTTGCTGCACGAGCATTACCATGTGAAGGCCGCCAACCACGGTGCCAAAGCACTCAAAATGGTGCACCAGGCCAACCCCTCGTTGATTTTGCTGGACATCATGATGCCGGACATCAACGGTTATGAGGTTTGCCGGATATTGAAGTCGAGTGCCCTCACGCAGCATATTCCGGTGATCTTTTTAACCAGCAAAACCGAGGCTGAAAACGAAGAAATGGGCATGTCGCTGGGTGCTGTGGACTACATCACACGGCCGATCAACCCGGCTATTTTGCTGTCGCGTGTGAGAGCCCATTTTGTTGATGCCTCGCACGCCCGCACGATGCGCATCAACAATGAATACCTGGAGTACGAAGTAGCCAAGCGCGCCCGCGAGCTCGCAGCCTTGCAAGAAGCCACCATTTTGGCCTTGGCCTCGCTGGCCGAAGTTCGCGATGTTGACACCGGCAACCACCTGCGTCGCACCCAGCACTACATTCGTGCACTGGCCACCCATCTGTCCGGTCACCCTAATTTTTCAGAGGCCTTAAGCCCCCGCATGATTGACATGTTGTTCAAGTGTGCGCCGCTGCACGACATCGGCAAAGTGGGCATCCCTGACCGCATTCTGCTCAAACCGGGACGCTTCGAGCCGCACGAATATGCCATCATGAAGACCCACCCCACGTTGGGCTGTGATGCACTAGAGCATGCCCAAAAAGCGGCTAGCGAATCGATCGAATTTCTTGAGATTGCCAAACAAATCGTTTATTCGCACCACGAAAAATGGGACGGCTCGGGCTATCCGCAAGGTTTAGCGGGGCATGCGATTCCTATGCCTGCGCGGTTGATGGCACTGGCCGATGTCTATGACGCTCTGATTAGCCGACGCGTTTACAAGCCCGGCATGCGTCATGTGCAGGCTGTCAAAATCATCGTTGACGGCTATGCCACGCATTTCGACCCCGACGTGGTCGAAGCGTTTGTGCATCTGGGCGACGAGTTTCAGGAGATTGCCGAACGCTTTGCCGACAGCGATGAAGAATTGCAAACCAAAGCATGCTTTTTATCCACCGTCACTGGTGATGAATTTGGCAACAGTATCAAGCAATAAATATGCCTCTAAAGCTTATCCAGAAAGCGTAAGCTGCTTCAATTTTTGTAGTAAATTATCATGAAAAATACAACCCGACGCAGCACCGACAACCCCGACACCGCGTTGATGGAGACCAACGCACTGCTGCGCTTGGCGATCGATGAAAATCCAAACATCATTTTGATGAAAGACTGGGACGGCAAGTTTTTGCTGGGCAACCGGGCTTTGGCAGGGCTTTACGGAACCACATCCGAAGCGCTAGTAGGCAAAGACGACGGCGATTTCAATCCGAACGCCGAACAAGTGGCTTTTTATTTGCAAAACGTGCGCGAGGTGATGTCTCAGGATAAAACCCAAGTGGTGATGGAGGAATCCACCGATGCGGCCACGGGAGAGACGCTGTACTACCAATCCATCAAAATCCCACTCACCACACCCGATGGAAAAAGACAACTTTTGGTCATCGCCAATGATGTGTCTGAACTCAAACGCACGCAAAAAAAACTTGAAGAAAGTGAGCGACGCCTGCGCTACGTGCTAGATGCCACGGGTGAAGGCGTATGGGATTGGGACATCGCAACAAACATCGTGACGCACAACCGTCGCTGGTGTCAGATTGTGGGCCTGGACGACAACTACCTGCAGCATCCGCTGGCTGTGTTTGCCGAACTTTTGCATGCGGACGACAAAGACCGGGTGATGGAAAAGCTCCAGTCGTGTCTGGCAGGCAAGGAGCGCTATCAAAGTGAACATCGAATGCGCCTTAAAAATGGCCAGGTGGTGTGGGTGCATGACCGTGGCGATGTTGTCGAGCGTGATGCTCTGGGCAAGCCCTTGCGCGTGGTCGGCAGTTTTGTTGATATCAGTGCACGCAAAGCCGCCGAGCTGGCCGCCGAACGCGCCAACAACTTGCTGAAAGAGGCGGTCTATAGCATTGAGCAGGGTTTTACGATTTACGACGAGCAGGATCGACTCTATCTTTGCAACGAAGCCTACAAGCGCATCTATGAATCGAGTCGAGATCTGCTCGTGCCGGGCAATACCTTCGAGATGATTGTTCGAGCTGGCGCCGAGCGTGGCCAATACAAAGAAGCGATCGGCCATGTCGATGCCTGGGTCCAGCAACGCGTAGCGCAGCACCAACTGGCCAATGGTGAAATGCTGGAGCAGCAGCTGGCTGACGGACGTTGGTTGCTGATTGTGGAGTCACGCACGCCCAGCGGCTTTATTGTGGGCAACCGCATCGACATCACCGAGCTGAAAAACACGACCCAAGCCCTGAGTCAAAGTGAGCAACGCTGGGAGCTCGCCATGAGCAGTGTCAACGATGGCATTTGGGACTGGAATCCGCAAAGTGGTGAGGTTTATTTTTCGAAACGCTGGAAGTCCATGCTGGGCTACGAAGAAAATGAAATTGGCTCAAATGTGCAGGAATGGATTCTGCGTGTTCATCCGCAGGATATGGATAGAACCATGGCCGAGGTGCAGCGCCACTTGCGTGGTGAGACCGATTTTTACCAAAGTGAACACCGCATGCGCTGCAAAAACGGTGACTACAAATGGATTTTGGATCGTGGCCGTGCCTATATTGATGCGCAAGGCAAGCCTATACGCATGCTGGGCTCGCACAGTGACATCACCGAACGCCGTTCGACCCAAGCCCGGGTGCGTGAACACGCTGCGCAACTCAACGCCATTTTTGAGCTCAGTCCAGACGGTTTTGTGACGTTTGATGCTGACCGATGCGTCAAATATGTCAACCCAGCGTTCACAACCCTGACGGGACTGACTGAAATCCAGCTTGCGGGTGATGCTGAAGCCATCTTTTCTCACAAGTTGGCACAGATTTGTATCCCCAGCGCTCGTTTTGTGGGCGTGCAGGCGCTGCGTGTTATCCGCATTCGTGAAGCGGTTGGCGCGGCGGCAACGGACGATAAATCGCTAACGCGACCGCGCCAGGTGATCGAGCTGACCGATGCCAGCAAACGCGTGCTAGAGGTGAGTCTGCGTGAATCACACGCCGAGAGTGTTTCGCAAATTTTGTATCTGCGCGACATCACCCATGAGACCGAAGTAGATCGCCTTAAAACCGAATTTCTGAGCACGGCGGCGCACGAGTTGCGCACACCGATGGCCAGTATTTATGGCTTTGCCGAGGTATTGCTGAAACAAAAGGTCGGCGCAGCCGAACTGCAGGAGTTTTTGGGCATCATCTACCGCCAGTCGGAGTTGATGGCGTCCATTTTGAATGAGTTGCTGGACTTGGCCCGTATTGAGGCACGCCGTGGCAAAGACTTTGTCATTGAGTCCTTGCAAGCACAGGGTCTGGTGGCCGATGTTGTGAACAGCTTCAAGCTACCAGCCAAACGCATTGCACCCCAAATTGATGCGCCTGGAACGCCCTTGTTCCTGATGGCAGACAAGAAGAAGGCCCTGCAAGCCATTTTGAATGTGCTGTCAAACGCCTACAAATATTCAAGCGACTTGGTGCACATCAGCATTGCACAAGTGGGCAGCAACGTAACGATTAGCGTGACGGATCAGGGCATTGGCATGACACGCGGTGAAATCGAACGCGTAGGCGAACGCTTTTACCGGGCCGATACGTCTGGCAAAGTGCCTGGCACCGGCTTGGGCATGAGCATCGTCACAGAAATCATGAACCTGCACCATGGCAGCGTTGCCATTCAAAGTGAGTTGGGTCAGGGTACCACCGTCACGCTCGCCTTTCCGATCCAACCTTTAGCGACGTTCTAACTTGTTTACCGACGAATCCCGCAGACTGCCCCACAACGCCGATGCCATTTGGAAGGCGATAGGTCAACACGCCATCGTTTCGATGGCCGACCCTAGCGGCACGATCACCTACGTGAATGACAAATTTGTCAACATCAGTGGCTATAGCCGGGAAGAGTTACTTGGGAATAATCACCGAATCGTCAAGTCAACCGTTCAAAGCGCTGCATTTTGGCGCACCATGTGGCAAACCATTTCTGCGGGTCGTGTCTGGCAAGGCGTTGTGTGCAACCGCAACAAGAGCGGCGCCCTGTATTGGGTTCAAACACAGATATCCCCATTTTTTGATGCCAATGGCAGCATTGAACATTACGTTTCGATTCGTACCGACATCACCGAACACGTGCGGCAGCAGGCTGAACTGACCTTGGCTCAAGAATTAGTCCTCACCCATGCAGCCTTACGTCAACGCGAATGGTGTCAGCGCGCCACACTCGACAACCTACCCTTTTTGTTTTGGCTCAAAGATGCGTTGGGGCATTATGTGGCGGTGAATCAGGCATTCGCCGAGAGTTGCAAGCGCGCGTCACCTGCCGATGTGGTGGGATTGACCGATCTCGACCTTTGGCATGCGCCATTGGCCGAGTTCAACCGAAAAATTGACACTAAAGTCATGCAAAGTGGCCAGCCTCAAGAGCGTGAAGACAGGCATAAAGTGGCTGGTCAACTGCGCTGGTTCGAAATTTTCATTAAGCCGTTGCTTCTGCCAAGCGGCGAAGTGGGGGGCACGGTGGGCTATGCACGCGACATCACCGAGCGCAAAGAGGCCGCGCTCTTGTTGCAGGAAAAAACCGAACTGCTGAATGCGATTTTTGACTTCAGTCCCGACGCTTATGTGTCGTTTGATGCGCAACACCGGGTGCACGCTGCCAGCCCGGCCTTCACCCGCATGACCGGGCTTCGTCAAGAGCAACTGACGGGGCTTAATGAATCACATTTTGCCAGCTTGCTGGCTCGTATTTGCACTGCAGAAGCCCCGTTTTCAGGCATTCAGGCTCTGCGCCGGCAGGAATCCGATGCGCCTCAGCGTTTCGAACTAGCATTGGCCGGCAAACGTGTGCTAGAGGCTCGTCTATACAGCGCTCAGAACCGCGCCGTGTCGCAGATTCTCCATTTTCGCGACGTCACGAACGAAACAGAAGTCGAAAAAATCAAATGCCAGTTTATAACCAACGCGGCGCACGAGCTGCGCACGCCCATGGTCAGCATTTATGGCTATGCCGAGTTATTGAAATCTGAAACTATCAGCCAGGCCAGCTTTCAAGAAAGCTTGGACGTGATCCTGAAGCAGTCAGAATTGATGGTGTCCATCTTGAACGACTGGCTCGACTTGGCCCGCATCGATTCACGCCGGGGTAAAGATTTTGTTTTTGAGTCGATTCAATTGCACCAATTGGTCGCAAAACTCATTCAGGACTTTAAGCCTCCGGTAGGTCGCAGCGCTCCGACACTTAACACATCAGACCTTGCGTTGAGCATCATGGCTGATTCAAAAAGAGTCCGTCAAGCCATTCTGAATGTGCTGACTAACGCTTACAAATATTCGTCGTTTGAAGGGGCCGTGCAGATCGGCTTGAAGTCCCATGAAAAAGGCATCGCTGTGTGCGTGACTGATCAGGGCATCGGCATGACGCCGGCACAACTAAAGCGTGTTGGCGAACGCTTTTACCGGGCTGACATGTCAGGAAAAATATCCGGTACAGGGCTTGGCATAAGCATTGTGAATGAAATCATGTTGCTGCACCGTGGCAGCGTTGAGATTGCCAGCGAGCCCGGCTGCGGAACTTGTGTTTCTTTGATCTTTGCGCACGAAATAGCCATCGGTTGAGGCTTGTTTGTCTGGCTAGAATCGCGCGATTGGCAACTCGATTTGCCGAACTACGTTGGACGAAAAAGAATATGCTTAATAACCAGCCGGTCAGCCAGCACGAATATATCCTGCGCGACAACCAGGCGCCGATCTCGCGCACCGACAGCAAAGGTCGCATCACATATGTGAATGCTGATTTTTGTGAAGCCAGTGGCTTTTCGGTGGATGAATTGATGGGCAAGGCGCACAATATGGTGCGCCACCCCGACATGCCCGAAGCCGCTTTTGCCGACATGTGGCACGACCTCCTACTGGGTCTGTCGTGGACTGGCATGGTTAAAAACCGGCGCAAAAACGGTGATTTTTATTGGGTTCTGGCAAATGTTTCGCCCATTTGGGAGGCCGGTCAACTGGTGGGTTATGCCTCGGTTCGTATCAAGCCCGAACGCGATGCCATTGCACCGGTTGAGGCACTGTATCAACGCTTTCGCGAAAACCGTGCCAACGGCCTGCGCATTGCACATGGCCAGGTGGTGCGCACCGGCTGGCTCGGGCAGATTGACAAATGGCGGCGCCCGAACATTCATCGACGCTTGACCTTGATGATCAGCCTGGCCGCGCTGCTGTTGCTCGTGGTTGGCTGGCTCGGCTTATCGGGCATGCACTCAACCAATCAGCAAACCCAGTCGATGTACCGCGAAGGTTCACAAGCGGTGAGCCAGATCAACAGCATTGCACGGCTGCAACTGCACACCCAGCTCATGCTGTCCACCTCTCTGGCCACCGACGAGGTCGATTTCAAGCAGGCTGAAAAAGCGCAGGCGCTGGCGCAGCAAATCGAAAGCAACATTGAGAAGGTCAACGCCACTTGGAAAGCATATCTGGCCATTGGCCACACCCCCGAAGAGCAAAAAAACCAGGCCGAGTTTGAGGGGCTGCTCAAACAATATGTCGATACGGGTCTGCGACCGGCCGTCGTCGCGCTGCGCAAGAGCGACTTTGCTCTGGTCGCGCGAACTTACCGTTACACCACGATTGGGCTTTTTGACAAACTCAGCGTCTACTTGAACGCTCAGTTGCGGCAGCAGGATGAGGCTGCCGTGCAAGCCCTGAAAGAAGCTGAAGACAATTTGCTGCGCGTGCAAATCCTGGCTTTGACAGGCATGCTGCTGGGTTTGGTTTTACTGGTGGGCATGAGCCGGCATTTAAAAGGCAGCGTGGTGCAGCGCATTCACCAAGCCGTGGGCATTTCCAAGCAAATTGCCGGCGGATTTTTGGGTAATAAAGTGGAGCTTGGTGGCACTGACGAAACGGCACAACTGATGAATGCCTTGCATGCCATGCAACGCAGTCTGGCCTCGATGGCGACGGTGATTCTGGTCAGCTCGGAAACCGTCAGTGAAGAAGCCAACAATATTAGCCAAAGTAATGAGGCCTTGGCCGGACGCACCGAAGAGCAGGCTGTCGCGCTGCAAGAAACCAGGGGCAACATGGAACAAGTGGCTGCTACCGTGCAACAAAATACCGATCACGCAAGCGCTGCCAATCAACTGGTGCAAGAGGCTGGCAGTATCGTGAGCGAAGGGGGCAGCGCCATCGGCAAGGTTGTGGGCACCATGGATTCGATTGCCACCAGCTCAAGGCGCATCACCGACATCATTGGTGTGATTGATGGCATTGCGTTCCAAACCAATATTTTGGCGCTGAATGCCGCCGTGGAAGCGGCCCGTGCGGGTGAGCAAGGGCGTGGCTTTGCGGTGGTGGCGAGCGAAGTGCGTTCGCTGGCCGGGCGCTCGGCTGCAGCCGCCAAAGAAATCAAAGCTTTGATCGAAGACTCGGTGCAAAAGGTGCAAGGTGGGTTGGTGCAGGTGAGCGAAGCGCGGCAAACCATCGACTCATCGATTCAAGCGGTTTCACGCGTGGCCACGCTGATGCAGGAAATCGTCAGCGCATCGCATGCACAAGGGCTGGCGATTTCGCGGGTGGCCGAATTGGTGCAGCATATTGATGAAGCCACGCAACAAAATGTGCCCATGGCCGAAAATGCCGCCAGCTCAGCGCGCAACCTGGAGGCACAGGGGCAAGAGCTGGTGCGCAGTGCGAGTGTGTTCAGATTGAGCTGAATGCTCTTCCAGCAAGCTTAACGTGCTATATATTTTGAATTTTTGTGGCATGTGCCTGGATAAGACACGCTTGCAATGCGCGCGTCACCCGGGCGGCTTGCGGTGAGCTGCGCACGATGCTGAAAAAACGGCAACAGTAATTGAACACTTGTGGGTTCACCGCCCGCATTTGACCGCTCTGCACAAACGCCTGTGCGTAGTGATCGGGCAAAAACCCCAAAAACCGGCCTGACAAAATCAACGTAGCAATCGACTCTTGGTCGTAGCCAGTGGCGGCACGTGCCAGCTGCTCACGCTGTGTCAGCTCCATATTCGGCGAGTGGTAGCCCAGCCCGGCAAAGGCATGGGTGCGCAGAGCCGACCAGTCGGCCGGCTGTTGCACCGCGCCAGCAGCAAACAGCGTATGCGCCACCCCACAATACAAATACATCGTCTCGGTAAACAGCTCGTCGTAGGCCAGGGCGTCAGAACTGCGATGGCCAGGAATAATGCCAAGTTGAAACTGTCCATCGAGCACGCCGCGCTCAATGGTGTTGAGCGGCGCCACGTGCAGGTGCAGTCGCACATCAGGCGCTTGCTGGGCAAACATGGTTATCGCCGCTCCAATGTGCGCCTCGGGGTTGCTAGCCGTTTTGTCAAACACTGCCAGGTGCAGTTCGCCACCCATGCGCTGGTGGATTTCATCCACCCGGCTGCGAAACGCATCAACACCCGCCAGCAGCAGCCCTGTTTCAGCATAAATTTGCTCGCCCTCGGGAGTCATGGCAAAACCGGCGCGCCCACGCCGACACAGCGTCAGACCCAAACGCGTTTCCAGGTCTTTGATGTGGCGGCTGACCGTTGAAGTGCCAATATTGAGCTCAAGTTCGGCCGCCGCCATGCCGCCGCACTCGACCACGGTTTTGAACACACGCAACAAGCGAATGTCCATATCACTGAGCTGTCCCAACGCTGGGCGGGTTGTTACTTGCATAAACTCGCAACTAAAGTTTGATAGTTAAGCAATCATAAGAGTAATAGAGCCCCGCACAATCGCCCACCGATTCGATTTCTAAAGAAAGACCGCATGAGCACAACTGACACCGCACCGCCGCGCACCGATGCCGCCTGGCTCGACGCGCACTGGATGCCCTTCACCGGCAACCGCAACTTCAAGGCCAATCCGCGCCTGATAACCAGCGCCCAGGGCTGTTATTACACCGATGTCGATGGGCGGCAGATTTTTGATGGTCTGTCGGGTTTGTGGTGCAGCGGCTTGGGGCATGGGCGCCAAGAGATTGTGGATGCAGCCGCCAGACAACTCGCCACGCTTGACTATTCACCGGCCTTTCAGTTTGGCCACCCACTGTCGTTTGCGTTGGCCAACAAACTCAAAGAGCTCACCCCGGCCGGGCTCGACTATGTGTTTTTTACCGGCTCGGGCTCTGAAGCGGCCGACACTTCGCTAAAGATGGCACGCGCCTACTGGCGTGCCAAAGGGCAGGCCAGCAAAACCCGCCTGATTGGCCGTGAAAAAGGCTATCACGGGGTTAACTTTGGCGGCATTTCGGTGGGCGGCATGGTGGGCAACCGCAAGATGTTTGGTCAAGGCATTGAAGCCGACCACTTGCCGCACACCCAGTTGGCCAGCAATGTGTTTTCACGCGGCTGCCCGGCGCAGGGTGCGGAGCTGGCCGACGAGCTGCTCAAACTCATCGCGCTGCACGATGCCAGCAACATCGCCGCGGTGATTGTCGAGCCCATGGCGGGCTCAGGCGGCGTGGTGGTGCCACCGCAGGGCTACCTGCAGCGCCTGCGCGAGATTTGCACGGCTAACAACATCCTGCTGATTTTTGACGAAGTGATCACCGGCTTTGGTCGCCTGGGTGCCAACACCGGCGCCGATTTTTTTGGTGTGACACCCGACATCATGAACGTGGCCAAGCAGATCACCAACGGGGCACAACCGCTGGGCGCGGTGCTGGCCAGCCAAGACATCTACGACACTTTCATGGCGCAGGGCGGGCCCGACTACATGCTCGAATTTGCCCACGGCTACACCTATTCGGCACACCCGGTGGCCTGTGCGGTGGGCCTGGCCACGCTGGATATTTTGCAGCGCGAAAACATGGTGGAGCGTGCTAAAGCGCTCAGCCCTTATTTCGAGAATGCGGTGCACAGCCTCAAAGGGGTGCAACACATCACCGATATTCGTAACCTGGGTCTGGCTGCCGGTTTGACCCTGGCAGCGCTGCCGGGTGAGCCCGCCAAGCGCCCCTATGAAGTTGCCATGGCGATGCTGAAAAAAGGTTTTTATGTACGCTATGGTGGCGATGTGATTGCGCTGGCGCCGCCTTTTATCACTACCCCGGCACAAATTGACAGCCTGATCAATGCGCTGGGTGAATGCATCAACGCCACGGCATAAGCCCAACATATTCAAGCGTCTCTGACCATGTATTTACCAGCCCATTTTTCTCAGACACAAGCCGAGCAACTGCACGCGCTCATTGCGCAAAACGCACTGGGCACCCTGATCACCGAGGCCAACGGTGCGCCCGTGGCCGATCAGGTGCCCTTTGTGCTGGACGCCAGTGCGGGCGCACATGGCACCCTGCGCGCCCACGTTGCCCGCGCCAATCCGCTTTGGCAGCTGCACCCGGCGCAGCGCCAGGTTTTGGTGGTTTTCCATGGGCCACAAGCCTATGTCTCGCCCTCTTGGTACCCCGGCAAAGCTGAGCATGGCCGCGTGGTTCCCACCTGGAACTATTCGGTGGTGCAAGCCAGCGGCTTTTTACGCGTGGTGGATGGCGACCCGCAATGGCTGCGCGCCCAACTCGATGCGTTAACCAACAGCCAGGAGGCACGCCGCGCCGCGCCCTGGCAGGTGGGCGATGCCCCCGGCGATTACATCAGCCGCATGATGGCCGGTGTGGTTGGCCTGGAGATCACGCTGACCAGCCTGGTCGGCAAATTTAAGTTGAGCCAGAATCACCCGCCCGAGAGTCGGCAGGGTGTGCGCCAGGGTCTGCTGGGCGAACCACAGGAGGCCGCGCGGCAAGTGGCTGCCCTGATGACATGACTGGTAACGGCCTGAACCCGCTGTGGCGCGGCTTGGAACGCGCTATGCTTAACATAGCTGTTGGCGCTTATGTAGCAAGCGCTAAAGCCTTATTTTTTCTATAAAACAGAGACTGATCATGAGCAAAACACTTCCCCTCATTGCGCACCTGATTGACGGCAAAGCCACCCAAGGTGGCAGCCGCAGTGCCGACGTGTTCAATCCCGCCACCGGCCAGGTCGAAAAGCGTGTGCTGCTGGCAGACAAACTGACCGTCGAGGCGGCCATCGCCAGTGCCCAAGCCGCTTACCCGGCCTGGCGCAATACGCCGCCGCTCAAGCGTGCGCGCGTCATGAGCAATCTGAAAGTGCTGCTCGAAGCCAACGCACAGGCGATCTGCGCACTGGTCACTGCCGAGCACGGCAAGGTGCTAGCCGACAGCATGGGCGAGCTGCAGCGTGGCATTGAAAACGTCGAATACGCCTCGTATGCCCCTGAATTGCTCAAGGGTGAGCACAGCAAAAATGTCGGCCCTGCGATTGATTCGTGGAGCGAATTCCAGGCGCTGGGTGTCACCGCCGGCATCACACCGTTCAACTTTCCGGTGATGGTGCCGTTGTGGATGTGGCCGATGGCCGTAGCCTGCGGCAACACTTTCATTTTGAAACCTTCCGAGCGTGACCCCAGCAGTGCCTTGCTGGTGGCGCAACTGGCGCTGCAAGCGGGTCTGCCACCGGGCGTGCTTAACGTGGTGCATGGCGACAAAGAGGCCGTCGATACGCTGCTGAACGACCCACGCGTCAAAGCCATCAGCTTTGTCGGCTCCACCCCCATTGCTGAATATATTTATAGCACGGGATGCAGTCAGGGCAAGCGTGTGCAGGCTTTGGGTGGTGCCAAAAACCACGCCGTGGTGATGCCCGATGCCGACATCGCCAACGCGGTGAATGCGCTGATGGGCGCCGCTTATGGTTCGTGCGGCGAGCGCTGCATGGCGATTCCGCTGGTGGTAGCCGTCGGTGACGCCACGGCCGACGCGGTGGTGGCAGGCCTGACGGTCGAAATTGCCAAGATGAAGGTCGGCCCCGGCACCGATGCTGCTTGCGACATGGGACCGCTGGTGACCAAGGCGCATTTCGACAAGGTTAAAGGCTACGTTGATCAGGGTGTGGCCGAGGGTGCCACGCTGGTGGTGGATGGCCGTGGCGTCAGCGTGCCCGGTCACGAAGCAGGTTACTTTTTAGGCGCTTGCCTGTTTGACAACGTGAAGCCTGGCATGGTGACTTACCAGGAAGAAATTTTTGGCCCGGTGCTGGGTGTGGTGCGGGTAAAAACTTTGCAAGAGGCGATGGACATGATCGATGCCCACGAATACGGCAACGGCACCTGCATCTTCACCCGCGACGGAGAAGCCGCGCGTTATTTCACCGACAACATTCTGGTCGGCATGGTGGGCGTGAATGTGCCGCTGCCGGTGCCGGTGGCGTACCACTCGTTTGGTGGCTGGAAGCGTTCTCTATTTGGCGACCTGCACGGCTACGGCCCGGACGCGATGCGCTTTTATACCAAGCGCAAGACCATTACCCAGCGCTGGCCAAGTGCTGGCGTGCGCGAGGGGGCGGTGTTTAGTTTTCCGAGTAGCCGGTAACTTTTAGTAAACTTCTTCTCAACACGGCCCCCTTCAGAAACGCACTTCGGTGTCAACTGCTTGGGGGTTTTTCTTTGGTGAAGCGTTAAACGCCAAAGATTCTCGCGAACTCACTGTACTTGGCCTTGCGCCAAGTTTCAGTCATATCGCCGTTGCGCTCCAATGCATCGTAGATGTCGCGGATCAGATCGTTGTCTACTACCTTCGCTGATTTGAGTTTTGCCAACAACTCAAATCCATGCCAAACCTTAAGACCAAAGTCTGCCGCCAGCGTATGCATGCCCAAGTCATCGGTTGCCACAATGGCATCCTTGACTTGACCGTATGCCAGCAACCAGCAATCCGTGGCCCCCGGTGGTGAACGACCGGTTGTGTACTTGGCAACATCCAACTGAACTGTGCCCCGCAGCACGTCTTGCACCAGCTTCAAGTCCTGTTTTTCCGCTGCACTGAGCCGAGTTTGCTTTGCCATTCGCTCTTGCGCAAATTTCAGGCTCATCAAACCACGGATTTAGAAATCTCAACCGCGCACTTCGGTGCACCTCGTCTTCCACCGCCTTGAGGATGACCAGTACATAAGGCACCTGCCCGAACTTCCGCCCTACAGCCGGACGTATTCGTTTTGCAAGCCGAAGGTAGGTGTTGGTGTCCAGCAGGACCTGGGTTGTCACCGAGCCAATTCCTTATGCAGTGCCGCTGCATCCTGCATAGGAATGTCCATAACTTGCTGAATGTATCCAGCACCCGTTTGCTGCTCTTTCACCATGCGGCGCAAGGCGTAAAAGAACGGACTCTTAAATTGCTTTTCAGCAGCAGCCACATAGACCGACGGTTCGGGCGGCAATGGCGCAAACAACATCTCACTCACCAGTTTGCCGCGTTGTGCGTTGCGAATGGCATGTATCTCTGTTGCGTCGTGTTTTAACGGAGGCAGGCCGTTGGCTTGCGCAAAACGATTTGCTTCATTGAAAACGCTAAACAAAGAAATGCCATGTTCGGCCGCAAATGCCTGCAACACCTTTGACTCATTAGTTTTATTACCACCAGATGCCTTTTCGTACACCGTACGGGCCAACTCCACAGGAAACAACAACGCACCCGCAAATGCATCGGCAAAGTCTTCACCCTCTATCTTGCCTGCAAGGTCTGGCGTAAACACATGCGCCAATTCATGTGCCATCCAGAACTTGAAGTCCTCCGGGTACGTATCCAAGTTCAACAAAATAAACGTTACACGCTCTTGCGGTAACAGGATGTGTAGTGCGTTTTTGTGGTTTTGCTGACTGCCCCACATCACCGGCACGACCACAGCACCGTTCTCGACAAACTCACCCAGCAAGTGTCCGTAATGCAGCACCGCGCCTTGGGTCAAACCCAGGGTTGCGCGCACCTGCGCCGCAACAGCCTGCAAGGCGACGTAATCAGTATTGGGGTTGGGCACTTGGCGGCGCAATTGCGGCAGAGTCGGTAGAAACGGGACTAAGCCTTTGAGGAGCGCACCCATCGCCATGGCTTTGGAAACATGTGCGTCAGTCGTCTTGGCCCCAGCCTTTTTGCGAAATGCCACGACAGGCTGAGCGGCTTGGGGCAACTGCACCAATTCGGCAAACCCCAGCTTCAGAGTGGTTGCAAGCTTGAGTAGCTTGTCGGGGCGGGGGAAATCTGTTCCCTTCATCCAGTTGGTAACAGCTTGACCTGTTACACCCAACTGCGCAGCCAGTTCTTTCTGGGTCCAACCCAGCTTCTGGATAGCGGATTTGACGTTGTCGCTGTGGATAACTTTGTGCATAAGCAGTAGATTATCGGTGCAAAGCGGTTGAAATCAAGTTTAATCAAGCCGAATCAACGATTTTTCGCTTTCTACGCAACATCCTGAACCAACGCCTCGGCCAGATGGGCTTGGGTGGATTGACTGGCGGTCAGGCGCTTGCGCAGGTCGGAACACAGGCGGCGCAGCTGGGCTACGCGGGTGACGATGCGGGATTGTTCGGCGAGGGGCGGGAGGGGGATCAACGTCGCTTTGATTTTTCCGACATTCAAATTTGGCTGCGCGCCACCTGCGGAAAGCTGACGTATCTTGTCGTAGCTCTTTTCAAACACAAGCTTAACGAAACTGCGATGTGCCAACGACTGCTCTACGAGCACAATGGCTGCACATGCTTGGTTTGTCGTTGCTTCAATTTGCAGTTCCGAAACTTGCCCCCGCGTTTTGCCTTGCCCATACATTGCCAGAACCAGTGTCCCAACCGGGTAGACCGTTAAATTGGTTTGTAAAAGGGCAAACTCAGTAACGTGCTGAGCAGTTTCAGCAATGAACGGCTTGCCTGTTTCACCGCTGGTAACCCACGGTATCGAACCATTGGCGAAAAAAGCCACGTTGTCTCGGGATGGTGTCGTTCCGGTTCCGACATCTGCCAGTGTCTCAATTCGCACCCACTCCCATCCCGGCGGCAACGCAAACGGCTGTTCGTCTTCCGCAATCGGCGGCAAGGGTTTGTCGCGTTTGATCTTGCCTTGGGCGATGAGCTTGTCTTTCTCGGCGCGGATTTTCTTCAATAGTTCACTGGCGGGTTCGTCTTGCGGGTCTTGGGGGACGAGCAGGCCGCGCACTGCGAGTTGCAGGATGGTTTGCTCCAGCGCGTCCACGGCCTGGGGGCGGTCTAGCAGCAGGTCGAAGTGGGTGGCGATGCGGTGCCAGTTCTCAGTCAGTTGCGCGGGCGTTTCGTTGTCGGTGAGCGTGGCCAGCAGGGTGCTGACGAGCTGGGTGTGTTGCGTGGCTTCGAGCTGGCCTTTGGCTTCGAGCGCGTCGCACAGGCGCATGAGTTCTTCCACGCGGGTGACGATGCGGGATTGTTCGACGAGCGGCGGCAGCGGAATTGGAACCGTGCGAACCTTGTCTGCATTCAGGTTCAGTACGACACCACCAGCCGCTGCTGCTTCGAAAACGGTGCGAATGAACCGGGACGAGAGCAACAGATAAAGATAATCTTTGTTCAGAGAACTTGGCGGACTGATGCGCAACCATCCGTCATGGATACACCCTTCAATTTGAGTTATGTACGGGCGCCCGAAGCTCATCGAGTTCGTGAGGAGAAAGTCGCCTGGGAAAACCATTCGCGTCTTCACCAAACCTTCTCGCCTAATCTTCTGGCTGGCAGAGGTGATGTACTTTCCACCTTTTTCTGTGTCCCCGATCTTGATCCAATTCAACCCATCAGGATCGTCCGTCAGAAATGAGTCAATTGGGCGAGGCGAACCACCACGCTCAATACCAGCGATCGCGCCAAATCTTTCCCATTCCCAACCCGAAGGCAGCAAGAACGGCATTTCCTCCTCCGCAATCTCCGCCAGCGGCTTGTCACGCTTGATCTTGCCCTCGGCAATCAGCCGGTCTTTCTCCACCCGAATCTTCTTCAGCAATTCACTCGCCGGTTCGTCCTTCGGGTCTTGCGGCACCAGCTTGCCTTGCACGGCCAGCGTCAAAATCAGCTCGCGCAGACGCGCCACGCCATTTGGGGCTTTCGCCAATAGATTCACATTTGATAGCAGCATGCGCACATTCCACGGGGGCTAGAGGCCAATTCAATAGAAAATCTCAAGCCCGCACCTCGGCCAGCAGCTCCGGGTGGCGGTCCAACACCTTGAGCAGCTTCACCAGCGCCAGCGGAGGTTTGGTTTTGCCAGTTTCATACCGCGAGAAGGCGTTGACACCGCCACCAAAAATTTCAGCGGCTTCGCGCTGGTCCAGGGCTAGCTTCTTGCGGATGTCGGTGATGAAGCTGGGGGGAACAAACGCGGCGTTGACTTGGCGCTGAAATGCGCTCATTTCTTTCATCACGCGTTCCGTTTCAGCGCCATCGTGAATCGACTCGGCGCAAGCAGGGCAGAAGTCTCCGGTGACGGCGGGGATGACTGTGCTGACGCCTTTGTAGGTGTACGTTTCGTCACGGGTGTCGTGGATCAGTTCGGCAGCGCCGCAGCTTGGGCATTTCATGTCATAGTTCCTTGAAAGAGACGATCAACAAATCATCCACCACCGTTAGCTTCAGATACACGTCGCCCAGTGGCGTAGCCGCGCGGTAAACATCTTGCCAAACGGTGTGGTCAGCGTGCGTGGTCATGCTTTTGTAAAAGTCTGACAACTGCAAAGCTGCGACCACTGCCAACATGCCCGGATAGTCAAAACCCAATGCCGCTGCACCGTTGCGTGCGGTGCGCGTCACTTGAAACTTTCCGGCATCCAGCAAGGCTTTCACAACCTGTAGCTTGCAATGCGGTGTTGATTTTTCCACGATTATTAACCTACTTGGTTATTTTTGCAAGTCACCCAAGGACTTCACCAATATGTCTTTCAACTCATCCCGCAGTGCCTGCGCCTCACCTTGCAGTCGCGCGTAATCGGCCAGCAGTTGCTCGGGGTCGTGGCTCACGGTATCTGCGGCGTGGGGGTTCTTCTGGTCGAGGTTGTAGTTGGCGGCTTTGATCTGGTCGATGCTGACCTTCCACGCGCGTTCGTTCTCCACACGCACTGCAAAGCCATCCGCCTCGCTGCCCCACCAGGCTTTCTCGGCATCAAACTCTTCGATGCGGATGGGCTTGGTCTTGTTGTAGTTCTTCACGCCTGCGGGGTACGGGTGCTCGTAGTACCAAACGTCTTGGGTGGGCGTGCCTTTGGTGAAGAACAGCAGGTTGGTCTTGATGCCGGTGTAGGGCGCAAACACGCCGTTGGGCAGGCGCACGATGGTGTGCAGGTTGCACTCGGCAAGTAGTTGTTCTT
>CAIYYA010000254.1 GCA_903930255.1 uncultured beta proteobacterium | reverse complement strand
GCTTTACATGGTCCCAAACCTCAAGGTCTGCGGGCATCGGCGCATTGAAATCACACAGGGCGTTCAACTCTTTGGCAGAGTATTTCTTGCGCGTGGCTTTTGGGCGTAGCATCAAAGTGCCATCTTCAGTCTTATTGAGCGACATAACTTGGCCAACCGCCAACCCCAAATCACGCAACAAAGCGGATGGAAGTGTGAGCCCAGTTGAATTTCCAAATTTGCGAATCACGAGTTCCATCATTACCCCATTTTGCTGCGCTTGCGAAGCGGACATTATGCTTGGTAGCCTGCACATATGTCAAACAATGTATTACATTAAAAGGGGACGCTACCCTTTTTTCGGCAAGGGCTTGCCTAGCTCAAACGTTGGATGATCCAGTCTTAGCCTGGCCTCAATCTTTGCCAACATGCCATACATCTCCGAAGTGGCATCGCAGGCGGTATTAATCAGCGCTGCATTCTTTTCCCAATCGTCAGGGTAGTCGTGAGCAAATTTGTTCCGGATAACACGAATGTTTTGCCAGGACTGTGCGCTCTGCAGGTCAGTGAATCCAATGCGCGGTGCAGGTGATACACGTTGCGCTCACACTCCCGCCATGCGTCTTGTAGTCGCAGTGATGAAACAGGGCTATTCATAGCAAGATGCCACTTTTTCTGGCAATACTGAAAATTGGCGGATGTGTCTTACGCGATGGGTAATCCAAAAGCACATCAATTTTCTGCTCGCCCAGTTTCATTTGCAGTTTGCCCAAAAATGCAATTTCAGCACGCATAACTGCGTCGACATCAACTTGGTCGGTTTCGATTAGCAAATCTATATCGCCCCCGCGCTTGCTGTCATCGACCCTGGAGCCAAACAGCCAGACACTGGCCTGTGTACCGAAGGTTTCAGCTACGGTTGTTCGAATGACGGACTGTTGCAACTCGCTAAGACGCATGATTAAAAGGGGACGCTACCCTTTTTCTGTAAGTTGCTTGGCACTTTTGGCGCTTACTACTGGCTTGCCGGTTTTTTGTTCGATTTCTTTGCGGGTGTTGCCGGCAATGGTGCCGCCTTGATTTGCAATTTGGCGGCTTTGCTCGAACCCTTTGGGCAGCTTTTCTTTGGATATTTCGGTGGTGGTGGCTTCTGCCAGCATGTTGAGCACCAGTTCCAGGTTGGTCATGTTGTCGCGCAAACCTTCTTTCTTGAGCCCCTTGACCTGTTTGTACTCACGCGTGTTCAAACCGCTCCAGGCTTTGGTGATTTCATCGGTCAGAATGGCGAATTCCTGGCCTTTTTGTACACCCCGGTTTTCCCATTCGTCGGTGAGGTCTTTACGAACTTCGATGCTTTTCAGGCGCTGATTGATCCATTCTTTGGAGTAACCTTTTTTTAGGTAGGTTTCCATGGCGCGGTCAAAGGCCAGTTCTGGGTCATCTGTTTCTTCAATTCGCTCATAGCCCACGCGGGCAAGCCATTGCTTGAAGGGTTCAGCTTTGGGCGACGGAATGCTTTGCACGAGGCGCAGGAGTTGCTCGGTGTTGGCGACGTCGGTGAGGTATTGTTTGCCGTCAGCAGACCGCATTTTGAGTTGACTACAGTTTGTAGCCAACTCGCTTCCTTCTTTCTTGAGCCGGTTCTTTAGCACGCTCCAGTACGTTCTAGGGTTGGGGCTGTCGGTAAGCACAGCAACCACATCCACGATGCTAAAGAACCAAGCCTCCTTATCCTGATCCCACGACGAGCGGACTTGCTTGGTCTCGAATAGTTTGATGGTGCTCATCTGAATAAGGGTAATAAGGGGACG
>CAIYYA010000253.1 GCA_903930255.1 uncultured beta proteobacterium | reverse complement strand
ACAACTGAAAAAGGGTGGCAAATTTGAAGACATTGCCAAGAAAGCAAGCAAAGATCCAGGCTCTGGCGCCAAGGGTGGCGATCTAGATTGGGCTCCTGCAGGCAACTATGTCGCTGAGTTTTCCAGCGCCATGACGGCCTTAACCAAAGGCAAGATGACCGAAACACCGGTGAAATCACAATTTGGCTACCATGTGATTCGCTTAGACGATGTGCGCGACGCCCAATTGCCAAAACTCGACGATGTCAAACCGCAAGTTTTACAACAATTGCAGCAGCAAAAATTAGCAAAATACCAAGAAGAGTTGCGCACCAAAGCCAAGATCGAATAAATTCAACACTTTGTTGCGTCAATCAGGCCGGACATGTTCCGGCCTTTCTATTTCTGCCGTCAGAGTAAACAGCATCTAATCTTCCCAATTGCCTTGAATTTATTTAATTGTAGAAAATTTGATTGAAGAATAAACTGTTTGTCAGTTTCACTTTTGTCGCGCTGTTTGGCGGTTCGCATGTAGCAGCCATGGCACAAAACGTCGCCATCGTCAATGGCAAAGCCGTACCACTGTCGCGTGTGGAAGCCCTAACCCAGCAAGTCACACGCTCTGGCCGCCAAGTCACTCCCGAAATTCAAGGCCAAATCAAGGACGAAGTGATTTCCCGCGAAGTCTTTGTGCAAGAAGCCCAAAAAACAGGGGCTTGATGCCACCGAGGACTTCAAAACTCAAATGGAATTGGCGCGACAAACTATTACGATACGTGAACTATTTGCAAAATTTGAAAAAACCTACCCCATCGAAGATAAGACTCTGCAGGAAAAAAAATTAGCTGATTACCAGCAACAGCTTCGATCCAACGCTAAATTGACAAACACAGTAGATGGTACGAACAATGAAACATTGGCATTTGTAAACGGTATTCGTTCCAGCAAGGAGTTGCTAACTCTGCCAAATGCACGGGCAGGTTAAGGCTTGGTTCCGAGAGCCGCATCCAAGATTTGGTTGCGGCTTTTTTGCGTGGAGGATCTGCCAATGGGCAATATTTCGACATAACGAAATAATCGCGCAAATGTTGCTGAATTTGTTTAAATTTCGACCTAACGAAACTATACGCAAAAATTCGAACTTGCATTTATAATTTCGCCTAATCGAAACTATGCCCAGAAAACTCCCATCAACTGACCCCTTGACGCCTCAAGAAATACACCAGCTTGAGGACCTCGGACGGATTGTGCGCAACCAACGTGCGCAGGCTAAATTGCGCATTGATGATGCCGCCGCTCTGAGCTTCGTGTCAAGCGACTTGCTGTCTCGGCTCGAAAACGCAAGGCCCGTCACGACCGACAAACTGCTGAAAGTACTCGACGGCTTGGGCCTGCGGATGCTGGTCGTTCCTGCTGGCGATGCGGTTCTGCTCAAACCCGAGTTGGAGGCAATGCGGGCAGGTGGCAAGACATCGGGCAGCCATGAATAGCACCAACGAATACGCGCTGGACCTGTTTGTTGGGCAGGCGTTTGTCGCAAGGCTTGAGTTCCATCCGGAGCAAGATACCTTCAGCCTGACCTACAGTCC
Organism: uncultured beta proteobacterium; assembly: GCA_903930255.1. Taxonomy (GTDB): domain Bacteria; phylum Pseudomonadota; class Gammaproteobacteria; order Burkholderiales; family Burkholderiaceae_C; genus Rhodoferax. The sequence continues at coordinate 20,350 of CAIYYA010000253.1, read as the reverse complement.
AGCGTGGGCGGGCGACCGCCGTGGTTACGCTTTGTCGCCCCATCTGCCCTTGGACGGCAAGGCAACATCGTCGTCAATTCGGCGCTTTCTGGAAAATCTTATGCCTGAAGGCCGGGCGCTGGACGTTGCCTCGGTGCACTCGAATATTCAAAAGAACAACATTTTTGGGCTCGTTCGATACTTGGGCCAGGAGACCACGGGTGCATTGACTTTCCTGCCGGTAGGTCTTACCCCGCAAACGCTGGAGCCGCGGTTTCGTGAGCTCAAGCATTCGGAACTGCAAGAGCGCATCGAGCGCCGTAACGATGTGCCCTTTACGGTCTGGGACGGCAGAGTCCGAATGTCTATCGCCGGCTTTCAGGACAAGTTGCTGGTTAATCGTGTAGGTGACCGGCTCTTTCTAGTCGATGGCTCTTTGTCTTCTACCCATATTCTCAAACCTGAGCCATTGAACACGACTCTGCCGTTCATGGTCGCCAATGAACATTTCTGCATGAAGCTGGCATCACGCATGAGCGTGCGCAGGTACGGACAGGACCATGCCGCCGAGGTCGATATCTTGCGTACACCGGACCCGGTACTGTCTATTCGACGGTTTGACCGCCACCAGCGTACCGACCAGTTTGTGGACGGCTCCGATGGCGTAAAAATACCCGTGATCGAGCGCCTGCATATCATTGACGCTTGCCAAGCCACGGACATATCCGTGGCGGCCAAGTACGAGCGCAACCTGGGCAATGGCAAGGATGTCGCGCATATCCGCGACGGCGCAAGTTTTGAGCGACTGTTTGCGACCCGACAGTACCTGGAACAGCCAGCCATCGGTATTCGGCGCATGACGATGTGGGTAGTGACCACATTGCTGACAGGCAATAGTGATGCACACGGTAAAAACTTGTCCTTTTACGTTGGTCGCGCGGGACTGAGGGTGGCTGAGCTGTATGACTTGGTGAGCGTGATGCAGTACGACTCGCAAAAGCTAGAGCATGAACTGGCCATGGCATTTGGCGATGAGTTCAAGCTGGAAGACGTGAAATCGTTTGCCCTGGCTGACTTCTGTGAGCGTGCCAATGTAAGCAGGTCCTTTTTTGCCAGAGAACTTGTTGCCCTGTGTGAAATTGCCATCGTCGAAGCGGAAGCACAGAGCGCAGACCCAATCTACACAGGCGAGGAAGTCACGTTGGTGAAAACTATTTCCCACTTTGTCACCCAGCGGGCCAAGCTATTGCTCAAGCTTGCAAAAGATATTCCGAAATTTAAAAAAGGATTTGTTCTAACGACTTCAAACTGCTCCCAGCCTGGAGCGCAGGTCAATCAAATCAAGCGATTCTTAGCAACGCCTGATTGGAACGGCTAGGACGTGTTCCGGCTTTTTTTATTTCAGCAGCCAGGCCAAACCCGCCATCATCGCTATGAGCACGGGTTGGTGCAGCATGTAATAACTCAAACTCCATCGGCCCAAAAAAGCCAGCGGACTGAGCCAACCGGGCAGAGAACCTGACAAGCTCTTAAATCCATCGCTGCACAGCCAATTACCGCTGGCCATGCCCCACCACATCACACCCAGCCAAGGAAACAATGGCACGTAGTCTTCTGTGATGGGTTTTGCTGAAATCCAGCCGATCCAATTCCAAGACGGGCTGTTCATTGTTGAAGCAAATTGAGCCCCAGCGCTTGTCTGTAAAGCTTCAGAAGCTATAAATTTTGAAGCAATTGCAAGCGCGCCTAAAAGCCACAACCAGCGCCCCCAATGCGCCGTAAGGCGCACCAGCAGCAGCATCAGTGCAATCCCATGCAGCACGCCAAAATAAATAAAACTGTTCGGATACATCAGCCACGAGCCCAAGGTGACGAGCAGCGCACAGCCAGCCACTTGAACCCAACGCCGCCAAAACCGTTGCCAACTTTGGCCTTGTGCCAACGCGATAGCCTGTCCAGCTCCGGCGCAGAGCAAAAACAGGCTGACGATCAGTGTGCGTTGCCAGGTCCAAAACGGATCCTGAAAAAAATCCTGCCTGACCCAAGCAAAGTAGTTCAGGTCAAAAACAAAATGGAACAACGTCATCCACAGCATAGCCAGGCCGCGCAGAGCATCAAGAGGGTCAAAGCGTGACGAATTCATGACCCAAGTGTAAATTGCCTGCTTCCTGGATAATCTCGCACCATGTCATTGCCACACCACAAACTCGAATTGCTCGCCCCAGCGCGAGATGCAACCATCGGTATACAAGCCGTCAACCACGGTGCTGATGCGGTTTATATCGGCGGACCTTCGTTCGGTGCACGCGCCAGCGCCGATAACTCAGTGACAGACATTGCTCGGCTTGTGCAGCACGCGCACCGCTTTAATAGTCGTATTTTTGTCACGCTCAACACCATCTTGCGTGACGATGAACTGGAGACTGCGCGACAACTGGTATGGCAACTCTACGACGCAGAAGTCGATGCTTTGATCATTCAGGACATGGCTTTGCTTGAACTGGACTTGCCACCGATTCAATTGCACGCCAGCACGCAGACCGACATTCGTTCAGCTGAAAAAGCGCGTTTTTTGCAAGATGTGGGGTTCTCACAAATCGTTCTGGCGCGCGAACTTGATTTGTTACAAATCAACCATATTCGCAACGCCATCGATCCAGACCGCTGCACACTTGAATTTTTTGTGCACGGCGCGCTATGTGTCGCCTACAGCGGTCAGTGCTACATCAGTGCGGCGCACACCGGACGCAGTGCTAACCGGGGTGAATGCAGTCAGGCCTGTCGCCTCCCCTATCAGGTTCTTGATTCAGCCGGACGCTTTGTTGCACACGACAAGCACGTGCTCTCGATGAAGGACAACAACCAGAGCGCCAACCTGGCTGCTTTGGTGGATGCCGGCGTGCGCAGCTTCAAAATCGAAGGCCGCTACAAAGATATGGGGTATGTAAAAAACATCACCGCCCACTATCGACTGTTGCTCGATGCACTGATGGAGTCACGCCAGCACTCCCAGCAGCCGCTAGAGCGCGCCAGCAGCGGGCGCTGCACCTTTAGCTTTACCCCCGACCCGAACCAAAACTTTAATCGCGAGTTCACAGACTACTTTGTGCAGGGTCGCCAGCAGGATATCGGCGCTTTTGATTCACCCAAAAATCCAGGCCTGCCAATTGGTCACGTGACCCAACTTGGACCCAATTGGGTCGAGTTGACCCTGAATGATCGGCAAACCGTGCTGCACAACGGGGATGGTCTGTGTTATTACGACCTGCAAAAGGAGCTGGTTGGCATGGCCATTAACCGCGCCGAGGCTTTGAGCGCGGCTAAAGGGCGTTGGCGCGTGTTTCCCAAAGATGCGTTAGCTACGCTGCATGACCTGCGCAAAGGTGTCGAGCTGAACCGCAACCGGGATATCGATTGGCTGCGCGCGCTGGACAAAAAATCGGCTGAACGGCGTATCAGCGTGTGGGCGCAGTTGCATATCCTGCACGATTCCGTACAGTTGACGCTGACCGACGAAGACGGGCATCACGCCACAGCACAGCATGCTTTTGCAGCTGCCCAGCGCCAAATCACGCACAGCGCAGAATCAGCGCAAGAGCAAGCTCGCAGCCAGTTGTGCCGCCTTGGAACTACTGATTTTGTAGCTACTGATGTAGCATTGACGTACTCTGAAGGAGTTTTTGAACCTGTTTTATTGCCAAGTTCGCTGCTCAATACACTGCGTCGCCAAGCAGTTCTGACACTAGAAAAGGCTCGCACAGCGGCATTCACCCGACTGCCACGCGCTGTGCCCGCGCAGCCACCAGCGCTTTATCCAGAAGATGTGCTGAGCTATCTGGCCAATGTCTACAACCAAAAAGCACGCGATTTTTATGCCAACCACGGTGTGAAACTAATGGCATCGGCCTATGAGGCCATCGAAGAGCCAGGTGAGGTGAGCCTGATGATCACCAAACATTGCGTGCGATTTTCATTAAGCCTATGCCCCAAGCAAGCCAAAGGGGTTACCGGGGTTCAAGGAACGATCAAAGCTGAACCGTTGCAACTCATCAACGGCAAAGAAAAACTCACTTTGCGCTTTGACTGCAAAGCCTGCGAAATGCATGTGCTGGGAAAAATGAAACCAGCCGTTGCCCGACAGGCACGCCAGCAATTAACGGATATTCGAATTACGCTTGCACGTTGATGATGCGGTCAAAGCCACTGATTTTGATAACCTCCAAAATGGACGGTTTGAGTGCCATCAAAACCAGTTTTCCACCTTTGGCCTTGGCAGCTTTTGCCACCACCAGCAAAACACGCAAACCAGCGCTGCTGACATAGTCAAGCGCCGACATGTCGATGTCGATCGAATGTACATCGCCCACCAGCAACGCTAGCAAGGTTTTTTCAATGGCCCCAGCGGTTGTGCTGTCGAGTCGCCCGATGGCTTGATAATTTGCGGTGTCGGTCATTTTGTTTCCCCAAAATAGTCTGGAATTATCATATAGTGACAGCGAATCCATAGCACCCACCCCCCCCATGTCAGAGCCATTCGTTTTTAAGGGACTTGCACAGCCAGCCGACTTAGCCTGCTTGATCAGCCGCGTGCACACTTTTGGCGAACGCCAGGGCTGGTCGGCCCACATTGACACACATGTTCACCTGATACTTGAAGAGCTGATTGTCAACATCATTTCACATGCCACACAAGGGCAAAGCCTGCCCGCGCTAGAAGTGGTGCTAACACAAACCGGTGCAGAGCTCGAAATCACGCTGGCCGACACCGCTGTTGCTTTTAATCCACTTTTGGCGCTACAGCCTGACCTACAAGCAGAATTGAATGAGCGACAAATCGGCGGTTTGGGCATTTATTTGGTGCACCAACTGACCGACAGCCAAAGCTACCAGCGCGACGGGGCCTGGAACCGCTTGCGTCTCATTAAAACCTGTCAAACCGCTAATTCAAGCCCATCGTAGGCCGTACACACATCCAGCGCTGAACTACTGCGGTAAATGGTCTCCAACCGGCGCGATTGCGCCAGTATTTCGACCAGCTTGATGTCGTCAAAAGCCGGCTCATGATGAAACATGCACAGGCATTTGACGGCAGCGGCCTGGCACAGCTCAATGCCGACGATATTGCTGGAATGGCCCCAGTCAGCGCGCACTGAAACTGCGTCAGCCAGGGTGTACATGGCATCAAACACCACCAAATCTGCTTTGGCAAAAAAATCAATGAAAGTATCGAGGACACGATGGTCATCGAGTTTGTGCTCAGAATCGGTTGAATAAACCATCGACTTGCCGTTACGCTCAAAACGCCAGCCATACGAATCACCCGAATGCAGTTGCAGCAGCGCTTTCACACGATAGCCAGCAATGTCGTATTGCTGGCCCGGCTGCAACAGATCAAACTCGATCTGCGCGCTCAGGGCATCAAAGGCTACCGGAAAACCCGGTGGCGACTGTTGGTTGCGAAAGGCCTGCTCTGCCTGTGCATGACAAGTGTGAATGATGATGCGATTACCGGGGATATACACCGGGGTAAAAAATGGAAACCCCATGATGTGATCCCAGTGAAGATGCGACATAAATACATGGTAAGTTTGCGGCTGGTTGGGAGCAAATTTTTGCAAAAAGAAACCACCCAATGGTCGGGCACCAGTGCCGAAGTCCATGAACACATGCTCAGCCCCTGCTGATTCGAGCTGCACACAACTGGTATGTCCTCCAAATGTCCCGGAAATCTCAAACGGCAGTTTTTCATCGACAAAAGCAGCAACGTCTTGATGGCGACATAAGCCGTGGTCAATCGATGCATGCAGTGCTGCCACAACCTTGTTGCGCGTTTGCTGGGCTGTCAATGAAATCGGAATAGAGCCCCGGGTTCCCCAAAAACGAACTTTCATGGCCTGGCCTTTCTCAATGAAAAATGCAAAAAATGCACATCACAGGCATTCTAGAGGGGTGCCAGATGTGACTTCATCGCCGCAAAACCACTTGCCACCAAGCTTGCGTGACCAAGCCTCGTGCATGTTTTTCAGGTAGACCGAGCTGGGTATGCCCCAGTGACGCTCGAGCGCTTGCAGCACGCCGTCGCGGTGCCAGCCAAGCACCAATTTGGAGACGGTTTTTTCTAAAGCACCGGCACGCTCAGTCGGTGCCAGGGCAATCGACCACAAAACGTTATACAAGGTCGGCAATGGCATTTCGAAATTTTGTGCCCACTGTGGGCTTTGCAGCATGGCAACGATCGATATGTCAATATCGAGCATGGCCGAGCAACGACCATCACGCAGCGAAGCCAGCGACATGGCATTGCCATACAGTGCGATTAAATCGACGCCATAGTCAACCGTAATCGGCCGGTTGTAAGCCGCCCCGCGGCGTGTACAAACCCTGCGGTTACGCAATTCACCCCAACTCTTAAAAGCATCGGATTTGCGGGCCAGCAAATTGACCCCCGAGGCCTGGTAGTGCGGCAGCACCAGCGTCATGCTTTTTTGCCGCTCGGGCGTATCGGAGAGTGTGGCAATCAGCATGTCGACCTTGCCGCTGAGCACAGCATCAGTCCGCTCGGAAGTCAGCAGACCAACCAGACTGAGCTTCACCCCCAGATTCTCGGCCACCAAGCGTGCCAGATCGGGCTCGAGCCCTTTGAGTTCGCCACTTTGCGGATCCATAAAGCCCCACAGCGCCACGTCTTTTTTGACCCCAACGATCAAAGTGCCACGCTGACGAATCTCGTCAAGTTTGTCGGCTCGGGCAAAAGGTGCAAAAAGAACCAGCAACAACAAACCCCACACCAGCGGCTTGCCGGCAAACCAACAGCTAGCGGCAGATCGATGGAAAAGGGTCGTCATCATTGGTGTTCTTCCGCTGGAACAGCCTGATACACCATTGCCACGCACGTCATGTCGTCAGACTGTGCAGCGCCGCCAGCAAATGCGTCCACGGCCTGGGTCACGCGCAAAACGGCAGCGTGCACATCGGATGCGACAGCTTGGGCAAACAGGGGAATCAGCCGCTCCTGGGTAAATTCTTCGTTTTTCAGATTAAAGGCTTCACTCACACCATCTGTATAAACCACCAAACAATCGCCTTTGAGCAAATCGATACTGTTCTGTGCGTAAGCCACACCGTCAAACACACCCAACGCAACGCCATCCGTCAATGGCAAGAATTCGCTGCTCCCGTCTGCATGCACCAGCAAGGGTGGTGGATGGCCTGCATTGACATACGCCAGACGCCCCTGGGCAGGATCAAGAACCGCATAAAACACCGTCACAAACATGCAGCTGTCATTGTCCTGACACAACACATCGTTGACTTTAGCCATTGCAGCGCCAGGATCAATGCCTTTCTGTGTCGCAGTGTCCCTGAGCAAAGTTTTTGAAACCATGCCGAACAACGCCGCAGGCACACCTTTGCCACTCACATCGGCCACAAGAAAGCCGGTTTTACCACCGCTGATCGGAAAGTGATCGTAAAAATCGCCACCCACTTCTTTGGCCGAGCGCATCGCACCCCAGAGCGCAAAGTCTGGGTGCTTCGGCCAATGGTGGGGCAGCATGGCTTGCTGCATGTTGGCGGCAATATCGAGCTCCTGACGAATCGACACCAGTTGTAAAGACTCTCGAAAAGCTCTGGAAATGGTTTCAAACCAGGGTTGCCAGGCAAACGGTACCTGCGGTATCGGTGACGGCTTGAACTGCGACTCTGTTGCCAAATGCTGGACCAGTTTGCTTGCAGGAACGACAAACTCACGCGCTGTGATGACATACATCACAACGATCAAAATGGTCAGCCCAAGCAACATCATCAACATCGCCGTGCCGCGCTCTTGCACCAATTTAAACCAGAGCGCTTGCTCAGGCACAACATAAACCAAATGCCACGGTGCCGAAACAAAACTGTGCTTGATCAGCACATAACCGCCTTTCTCGATAGGCTGGTTTTCGAGCAAATCTTGCAGCAAAAAACCATCAGTCAAGACATCGACTGGCAAAAGTTCCCGCATGCTTTGGGTGGACTGCAGTTCGAGTGCCTTCTGTGCCAGACTCGAATGCGCCAGCACATCACCGTTGGCATCGACCAGCATCACACTGCCAAGCTTGTAACCAAAATCAGCATTGATGCGATTAAGGTAATCCAGACTGGTCTCGATCGACACCACGCCCCGAAAGTCGTCCTGTTTATAAACCGGTGCACCAACCGGAACCAGCAGACCAACTTCTTTGCCACCGAAGTGAACCGGACCCCAAAACTTTTCGCGATTCGGATTGTTTTCAGGCACGCCCATTTTCCAGATCGGACTGGCATACACATCTTGGGTAAATCGTCTTTTTGCTGATGCCTGCCAGGGTGACATGGTCGAAAATTTTTCGACACTGACAAACGAAGCTTCTGCCGCATTCGGCAAATTAAAAGCAATCGACAAAAAGGTCTGGTTTAACCCCAGTGCCATTTCGACATCTTGGTAAAAAGCGGCACTGCGCTGCGTCAGAATACCCAAGCCAGTCAGGTTTCCGCCCAGATCGCGGTCGGGTAGCGCATCCAAATTAAAGCTGTTTTCAGTCTGATCGGCTCGAATCAGTGGCACCAAATTATTGACCTGGCTGACGCTGCTGCGAAACGATGTTTGTGGGATGGTTTGCGCATAATGGTTGCGTGCAACACTGCGCAGATTCTCCAAATAATCGAGTGAAGAGCGCAAAATGAACTCGATGAACTGGCTGTGTCGTTGCACATGCCCCTGAATAATGCGCAATTCCTCTTGTCGCTTTTCGTTAATTTGATACAGAAAAAAACTCAGCGTCAGCAGCACAATGGCCAAAAATGCGCCACCAACCACCCGGTTGTAATTGCGAAAAAAATTGACAGAGGGTGCAGGCGAACTGTGCATCGTGAGCGGCTTGAACCTCAGGCTGTTGTGACCTTAAGACTGCGTAACCGATCGATTGCGACCGCGTTTTTTAGCGTCATAGAGTCGCGCATCAGCCTGTCTAAACAAATTCGACAAGACACCACCAGCCACAGGCTCGAGCGCACCACCGACAGAGATGGTTACCACGGCCCAGGCTTCATTGAGTGCATGTGGCACGCCCAGCGCTGCCACCGTGAAGACTATCTTTTGCGCTAGCGATTGCAGCGCGTCTGCGCTTGAGTCCGGCACGATCACAGCGAACTCTTCACCGCCATAACGTGCGGCAAAAGCACCAACGACAAGCCCCTGCGCGTTAGCCTCTTGGGTCACCGAATGAACCGCTTGCGCAACCTGCCGCAGGCAATCGTCGCCTGACTGATGGCCATAATGATCATTGAATTTTTTGAAGTTATCGATATCGAGCATCAACAAGCCAAACGGTTTAGCTTGGCTGACAGCCATCAGCCAAAATTGCTCGGCACGCAAGTCCATGCTGCGCCGATTGCACAAACCGGTCAGACCGTCCTGGTTGGCTAAATCCTGCAGCTTCTGATTGGCACGCGACAAGCTTTGCCGCAAGGCAGCAATTCGGCTCATCGCCTTCATCTTGGCGTTGAGCACTGGTTCAGGAACAAATTTAGACATGAAATCATCGCCACCCGCTTCAATGGCTGTGACCAAATTTTTCACAGTATCTGACGATGTCAGAAAGATGATTGGCGTCCAGGCCCACTGTTTGGTCGCTTCCAGTGCACGAATCTGGTTGGTCGCCTCAAAACCGTTCATGACCGGCATTTCAATGTCCATCAATACCAGATCAGGTGCTTGGGCAGCAAAGGCTTCCACCGCTTCATGTCCGTTGCTGGCATGCACGATTTCGTAACCATAGCTGGCCAACCGAGCGGTCATCACCATCACCACCGAGTGGGCATCATCTACTAACAAAATTTTCATCCAACACACCTTTTCATGATGAGCCAGCCCGGTATCGGTTAGCCCAATAAGCACATTCCCAGCAACCGTTAATGTGAATCAAGGTCGACCCTTGCGGTTGATTGTGCCCAAATTCTCCTGCACCCTTGCATGCCGCTCTTCACGCCGCCGACCTTGCTGCTCCATGGCTTTACGCTTGGTATAGCCCGAGGCATCTGCCCATTGCCACCAAAGCACGGCCAGCGCAAAGGGCGACAACACCCACCACCATGACAAGGTCGCTACTGGGTCTATCGCCAAATATTTCAAGAGCATTAAAACCAGCCCCAAACCAAGTAAATACATCCCAGAGCTCCTGATTGTTTAAACCTAGATTCAGTTGGACGCGACCGAGTGAGCCACTGGCGGCGCGTCTGGGTAGGCGCGACGACGCTGCAGGCTACTGCCTGCAAGAAGAAGCAACGACCCCAATCGCGTTGTCAGTGGTTCAATCGGGTGCGTAGCGCTCTCACCCAAAGGGTGAAAGCCATAAAAGTCACAATTTTCAATCATTTCATTCCCTTATTGAGGTTATTAAGCGGTCAACTGAGGAATCTAGGTTAAAGCGCACAATGGTTCGTGTCAACGTCATTCACTGCGCGCGCGTTGTAGCAACTCTACCCTATTCTGCGAGAACCTTTTCATGAACCGCATTCTATTTAGCCTGTTGGCAATGCTCTCGTTTTGCAATGGGGCAATGGCTAATTCAAGCTTGGCGCAACAAAAAAACTGCATGACATGTCATAACCTTGAGAAGAAGGTTGTGGGTCCTGCCTACAAAGACGTCGCTAGTAAATATGCCGGTCAGGATGTCAACGTAAAACTCGCAGCAAAAGTAATCAACGGTGGAGCCGGCGTTTGGGGGCCGTTGGCCATGCCACCCAACCCGCAAGTGAGCAAATCCGAGGCTGAAACGCTGGTCAAATGGGTGTTATCACTCAAGTAAAAGCGCCCGCAGGAATGCGCCCATGCTGGGCGCACAACAAAAAAGCCCGCAATTGCGGGCTTTTTTAGTGGTTAGTTTATAGTCTTTAGTTTTGAGTTGGACGACCAACTACCGACTCAAAACTCTAAACTCAGAACTTAATAGCATCAATAGGTTTGACCCAATTGACCCAAAATAGCCGGATTTTCTAGCGTCGATGTGTCTTGGGTGATGGTTTCACCCTTGGCCAGCGAACGCAACAGGCGGCGCATGATCTTGCCGGAACGGGTCTTGGGCAAGTTTTCACCAAAGCGAATGTCTTTGGGCTTGGCGATCGGGCCGATTTCTTTGGCAACCCAGTCGCGCAACTCTTTGGCAATGGCTTTGGCTTCGTCGCCGGTAGGGCAACCGCGCTTGAGAACCACAAAGGCGCAAATGGCTTCACCCGTCAAATCATCCGGACGCCCCACCACGGCAGCTTCAGCCACCAAGTCAGTCTTGGCCACCAAGGCCGACTCGATTTCCATCGTGCCCATGCGGTGACCCGACACGTTCAACACGTCATCAATACGACCGGTGATGCGGAAGTAGCCACGGTCTGCGCTGCGCACGGCGCCATCGCCCGCAAGGTAATAGGTGCCACCCATTTCTGCTGGGAAGTAGCTCGACTTGAAACGTGCTGGGTCGTTCCAGATGGTACGAATCATCGAAGGCCAGGGGCGTTTGATGACCAACATCCCGCCTGAACCATTCGCCACATCGTGACCTGCTTCATCCACAATGGCGGCCATGATGCCTGGCAGTGGCAAGGTGCAGCTACCGGGCACCAGAGGTGTCGCGCCAGGCAGCGGCGTGATCATGTGACCACCAGTTTCGGTTTGCCAGAAAGTGTCAACGATCGGGCATTTCTCATGGCCGATGTTTTTGTAGTACCACATCCAGGCTTCGGGGTTGATGGGTTCGCCCACCGAGCCCAAAATGCGCAGACTGCTTAAGTCCGAACGATCGGGATGCACTTTTTCGTCAGATTCCGCCGATTTGATGAGTGAACGGATGGCTGTTGGTGCCGTGTAGAAAATGCTGCACTTGTGGCGCTCGATCATCTGCCAGAAGCGACCTGCATTGGGATAAGTCGGAATGCCTTCAAAGATGATCTGGGTGGCACCAGCTGCCAAGGGGCCATAAGCCACATAAGCGTGGCCAGTGATCCAGCCAATATCGGCGGTACACCAGAACACGTCATCAGCGCGCAAGTCAAAAGTCCAATCCATGGTCAGCTTGGCCCACAAAACAAAACCGCCAGTGGAATGCTGCACACCCTTGGGTTTACCAGTAGAACCCGAAGTAAACAAGATGAATAGCGGATGCTCAGCCCCTACCATGACTGGTGCACATTCAGTGCTTTGGCCTTCGAGTGCCTGTGTGAAGGTGATGTCACGGCCTTCAACCATGTTGCAGGCAGCAGTGGTGCGCTCAAACACAAACACTGTTTTGATGGATTCGCAACCGCCCAGACCCAGACCTTCGTCCACGATGCCCTTCAACGGCAATTGCTTGCCACCACGCATCTGGAAATTGGCCGTAACAACCGCCACGGCACCCGCATCAATGATGCGCTCTTGCAATGCCTTGGCCGAGAAACCACCAAACACCACGCTGTGGGTAGCGCCAATACGGGCACAAGCCTGCATGGCAATCACGCCTTCCAGCGTCATGGGCATGTAAATCAGGACACGGTCGCCTTTTTCGATGCCACGGGCTTTGAGCGCGTTGGCACTCTGGCTGACCTTGGCTTACAGCTCTTTGTAGGTGGTTTTAGTGACTTCGCCACCGTCAGCTTCAAAAATGACAGCGACTTTGTCTTCATTGGGCGTGCCCATGTGCTTGTCAAGGCAGTTCGCCGATGCGTTGAGTTCGCCATCTTCAAACCAGGTGTAAAAAGGCGCATTGGATTCGTCCAATGTCTTGGTAAAGGGCTTGTTCCAAACCACGTTTTCACGCGCTAAACGAGCCCAGAAACCTTCAAAATCATTGGCAGCTTCAGCGCATAGGGCGTTGTAGCCTTCCATGCCCGAGATGCGCGCTGATTTGACAATAGCTTCGCTGGGCAGAAAAACACGGTTTTCAACCAACACAGATTCAATTGCAGACGATGGTGTGCTCACAGATAAGTCTCCTCTAGTTAAATAAAGTTCGCCCGATAATGTCAAGGCTGGCACTTACATGCCACTGACTGACAGCAAGTTGACGATTATCAAAAAGCCATGCTGGACGACCCCCACTACTTTAAGCCCGTGACACCCCCGTAGCAGCAGCGTGTAAACCCTCGGTGACAGCCACTTTGTTGATTATTTTGATCAACGATCGAGATAATTGCCGCGTGCACGTGGTGCACGTTGCGGCACCCAGATGACAGCGTGTCAGGCTGACGTTGGGGGTGACTGGTTAAACTGCGCGAAAATTTCTTAACTTGAGGTTTACCTGCACCATGAGCACTGCCATCCGCCAAAACGATCTGATCGAATCCATCGCCGCCGCACTGCAATACATCAGCTATTACCACCCGGCTGACTTTATTGCCCATTTGGCAAAAGCCTACGAGCGTGAACAAAGCCCCGCTGCCAAAGATGCCATGGCGCAAATTTTGACGAATAGCAAGATGAGCGCCGAAGGCCACCGGCCGATTTGTCAAGACACCGGCATCGTCAACGTGTTTCTTAAAGTCGGCATGGACGTGCGCTGGGAAGGCTTTACCGGCAGCCTCGACGATGCCATCAACGAAGGCGTGCGCCGCGCCTACACACACCCCGACAACACGCTGCGCGCCAGCGTGGTCAACGACCCGCAGTTTGAGCGCAAAAACACCAAAGACAACACCCCCGCGGTCATCTTTACCGACATCGTGCCTGGCGACAAGGTGGAGGTCACGGTGGCGGCCAAGGGCGGCGGCAGTGAGAACAAGAGCAAGATGGTTATGCTCAACCCGAACGATTCGGTGGTCGATTGGGTGCTTAAAACCGTGCCCACCATGGGTGCTGGCTGGTGCCCGCCGGGCATTTTGGGCATCGGCATGGGTGGCACAGCCGAAAAAGCTGTGGTCATGGCCAAAGAAAGCCTGATGGACCACCTCGACATGCACGAGCTGCAAGCCAAGGCAGCCAGCGGGGCGGCTCTCTCCAATGTCGAAAAACTGCGCCTCGAGTTGTTTGACAAAGTCAACGCGCTGGGCATTGGCGCGCAAGGCCTGGGCGGCTTGACCACCGTGCTCGACATCAAGATCAAGATGTACCCCACCCACGCGGCGAGCAAGCCGATTGCCATGATCCCGAATTGCGCCGCCATGCGCCATGCCCACTTTGTGATGGACGGCAGTGGCCCGGTTTATCTAACCCCGCCCGCACTTGACACCTGGCCCGAAGTGCAATGGACGCCTGACTACGTTAAAAGCAAAAAGGTTGATCTCAACACCCTCACACCCGCCGAAGTGGCAAGCTGGAAACCTGGCGACACCCTGCTGCTCAACGGCAAGATGCTGACCGGCCGCGATGCCGCGCACAAGCGCATCAAAGACATGCTGGCCAAAGGCGAAAAATTGCCAGTCGATTTCACCAACCGGGTGATCTATTACGTCGGCCCAGTCGATCCGGTAGGCGACGAAGCCGTTGGCCCGGCCGGCCCCACCACCGCCACCCGCATGGACGGGTTCACCGAGATGATGCTGGCCGAGACTGGCCTGATCGCCATGGTAGGCAAAGCCGAACGTGGTCCGGTTGCCATTGAAGCCATCAAAAAACACAAAAGCGCCTATTTAATGGCCGTCGGCGGTGCCGCTTATTTGGTCAGCAAAGCCATCAAAACTGCCAAAGTGCTGGGTTTTGCCGATCTGGGCATGGAAGCCATCTACGAATTTGATGTGGTCGATATGCCCGTCACGGTGGCGGTAGATGCTGGCGGCACCAGCGCCCACATCACCGGCCCGGCTGAATGGCAAAAACGCATTGCCACGGGTGTGTTCAAGGGCATTGGTATCAAAGATGCCTAACGCATTGATGTCAAGCATGACATCTTGCTTTGTATAAAAATTTGCCTTGACAAACATGAAACCTGCCAAAAATGAATAACAGCACAGCACAGCACAGCACAGCACAGCACAGCTTCGGCTGGCTACGCTAAGTGATGCCACAGTTCTGTTGGAATGGCGAAACAACCCTGCTACGCGTGAAGCCAGTCACAACACAACACAACACTGATCAGCGAAGTCGAACATTTTGATTGGCTTAAACGAATTCTGTCGAATGAAAGTCGCACTTTGTATGTTGCAGAAATTGACACTATTCCACTTGGAACTGTTCGGATGGATGCCGAGGCTTTGGGCTACGAGCTATCTTGGACGGTCTCACCAGCTATGCGCGGCTCTGGTATTGGCAGTGCCATGGTAGTGAAACTTGCGAATGACATATCAAAGCCCATTCGTGCCGAAATCAAAAAAGGCAACATCGCATCAATCCGCATTGCAGAGTCGGCAGGAATGGTATTTGAACGGGAAGATGGTGAAGTACTTTACTATCGACGTGCCGCTCTCCCTTAGTCCACGGTTCGCAGTCCACATTTCATGAAACATAAGGTTTACATCGAAACCTCCGTCATTAGCTATCTGACTGCGTGGCGCAGCCGGGATATTGTGATTGCTGGGAATCAGGAAACCACCAAAGAATGGTGGGAGCGCAGGGCTGATTTTGATATCTTCATTTCTCAATTTGTTCTGGATGAAGCGGCGGCTGGCGATGTGCAAGCCTCCGCTGCCAGACTATTGGCACTTCAGGATATTGTTGAATTGGAAGTCATTGAGCAAGTGGCTACGATTGGCGAGGAGCTGCTGATACAAACAGCCTTGCCGTCAAAGGCCGGACTGGATGCGCTTCACGTCGCGATTGCGGCCTTGCATGGGATGAACTATTTACTCACTTGGAACTGCAAGCATATTGCAAACCCGGCACAACGCGTCAAAATCGAGTCCGTTATTCGGAGTTTCGGCTACCAACCACCGATTATTTGTACCCCACAAGAACTACTCGAGGTGTAATGATGAAAAACAACCCGATCATTCAGGAAATTCATACTGTGCGTGAGAAATACGCCCAACAATTTGGCAATAATTTAAAAACCATCTGCCAAATTGCCAGAATCAAGCAGGAAACCAGTGGTCATAAAGTGATACGGTTTTCACCTCAGTTAGCACCCAGCGCAACCAATCCGATCAACGCCTGACTTTGCAGCCCAACAAACTCACAGATATTGCAGCAGTCAGCCACAAGCACCCCATTGGGGTCTTTGACAGTGGTGTTGGCGGCTTGAGCGTTCTCAAGGCGCTGCGCGCTGAGTTGCCGCATGAAGACTTTATTTATGTGGCCGACAGTGGTTATGGGCCCTACGGCGAACGTGATGACGACTTTGTGGTGGCTAGGTCGCGGGCTATTGCCAGCGCTTTGATTGGCCACCCTCTGCGACCCATCAAAGCGCTGGTGATTGCTTGCAACACTGCCACAGCCGCCGCCATTGCCTTGCTGCGCCAAGATAACCCGGCTATGCCCATTATTGGTGTTGAACCTGCGCTTAAACCCGCTTTGGCCTTGAGTCAGACCAAGCGCATTGGGGTCATGGCAACGCGAGGCACACTGGCCAGCCAAAAATTCCAGTCCTTGTTGGCCACTTTGAGCGATCAGGCCGAATTTATTTGCCAACCCTGCGATGGACTGGCCGATGCCATAGAACGCAACGATACAGAAAAAATAATAGCACTCTGTGCATGCTACACGGGCGCTATCAGCCCTTTTGGCCTACAAGATGGGCAGGTTGACACCCTCGTGCTGGGCTGCACCCACTACCCATTTGCCAGCACACATCTGCACCAATTGCTCGGCTCAGAGATCCACCTTGTCAGCAACGGTGTACCTGTCGCGCGACAAACACGGCGCATGCTGCCAGCACAGGCCACGACTCAATTGCAAGGACAACTGGCACTTTTCAGCACAGGCAACCCTGAACACCTCAGTGCAGCAGCGCAGCGCTGGCTCGACATCGGTGCAAGCGCAACCGCTTTGCCAACCACAGCACTCAGCTCATTCAGTTAGCCGTGCGCGGAATCATGCGGAGCATCGACTCCAGGTTCAGATTCACGCGCACCGAAGTCGCCACCAAGGTCGAGGCGATCGTCAAGCCTTCGCGTGCCATTTCACGCAAACGAGGTTCTGCAATAGGCGCATCGCTCTTATTAAAAACACTTGCCACCAAAGGTTCCGCTGGCTTGATGCCACGCTGCACCACCACGGCTGTTTCGCCATTAGACAGCTTGACGTAGGTGCCCGGTGGACAGAGACCAAGCAGCTTGACCAAGGCACTTCCCACTTCATCATGTTTGGTGCTACCCGCCTTGAGCACCACAGTGCGCACAGAGTCTCGTGCCGTACGCCCCGAGCGTGACTTGCGTGGGCTCATGGCAGCGCTGTAACGGTCGGTCGTTTGCAAAATTTTGCTCAAGCGCTGCGCCGGCAACCAGCTATTGAAGTCACTCGCTTCATCTAGATTGTCATGGTGCATGGCCACGACGTCGAGCCAGAGTGCATCTCTGACACCGGCCTTGATCAGCAAAGCACGACTGGCTTGGGCATGTTGCTCAATATCGCGTCGCTGATGCACGGTTGGCTCGGATTTTTGCAACGCCAACTGGTCTTGCAAATTGCGCATGGAAACGTTCATGGTGAGCGCAGCACAAACCAGACTGCGGCGATGTGCCTCAGACAAAACGAAAACGCGCGCCAAGGAATGTGACAAACAGGCACACAGCAACGAATGCAGCACGCTGTAGCCGCCAAAATGCGTGATGGAACGGTTAAACAGCAAAAACTGACCGGCGGTTTCGTCCTGCGACAGTAAGCTTGCGATAGTTTGGTCAATGGCATCAATGCGGCTCTCGAAGTCTTCTGCCGTATCGATACTAGCCAGCAAGCCACCTAATTTGGACTCGACATCGCCCCAGCGCTGCACCAGCGTACCGGCATTTTTTTCTTCTTGCGGCGTAATTTTGCGCACATTCAGATATTTAGAAAAATCTTTGATCGGCGCACCAGCCTGATCCAGTGCGGAGATGCCAGACATCATGGCGCGCACACCCTCTTCATTGGCATCGAGCTCAACAAAAATATTTTTGCGGCTTTTAAAAGCGTCCAGTTGCCCTTGTGCCTCAATGCGCTGCCCCTTGATCAGCAGCACTTTGCCCGCTTCGTCTCGCAGCGTGTAGCGCAGCAACATGCCAACATAGAGTTGCTCAGGGCGAATTTCGATCAAATCCATGGTGTGCAGAATTTTTCATAAGTGTCGATTTTTACATGCCGCGCTCATGCGCAGAACTTGTCTCGGATAATTGTCACCCATGAACCCTTTACTTTCTCTATTGCAGCCCTACCCATTTGAGCGGTTGCGCCAATTATTTGACGGCATCACTCCCAACCCAGCCTACACACCGATCAGTTTAGGCATTGGCGAACCCAAGCACGCCACCCCAGCCTTTATCCAACAAGCCATGATCGATGCCATTCAGCGCATACCCAGTGGACTGGCAGCCTATCCATCGACCATCGGCGAGCCAGCCCTGCGCAACGCCTTTGCCAGTTGGCTCAAAAAACGCTACGGCATCGGTGTCAATCCAGCAACTCAAATGCTCCCTGTGGTCGGCTCTCGCGAAGCACTTTTTGCGCTGACACAAACCATTCTCAGCCCCAAGCATATTGCCGATCAAAAACCGTTGGTGTTATGCCCCAACCCGTTTTATCAAATATACGAAGGCGCGGCGCTGCTGGCTGGTGCTGAGCCTTATTATGTGGCGAGCGACCCTGCGCGAAACTTTGCACCAGACTGGGACAACGTTCCGGCTGCCGTTTGGGCACACACCCAGCAAATTTTTGTTTGCTCGCCAGGCAACCCCACTGGCGCAGTGATGCCCCTGCACGAATGGCAAAAACTGTTTGACTTGAGCGATCGCCATGGTTTTGTCATAGCCTCCGACGAGTGCTACAGCGAGATTTATTTCCGTGATGAGCCACCGCTGGGTGGCATGCAGGCAGCCGCTATGCTGGGCCGTCACGATTTCAAAAACCTGATTTCGCTAACCAGCCTGTCCAAACGCAGCAATGTGCCGGGCATGCGCAGTGGCTTTGTTGCGGGTGACGCCAGCATCATCGCGCAATTTCTGCTTTATCGCACTTACCATGGTTGTGCCATGAGCCCCGTAGTGCAGGCCGCCAGCACAGCAGCCTGGAGCGATGAAACACATGTGGTGGAAAACCGCGCACTTTACAAAAACAAATTTGCCCAAGTGACGCCGTTGCTGGCACCCGTCATGGATGTAACGCTACCCGACGCTGGCTTCTACCTGTGGGCCGGTGTAGCCGCAGACGATGCCGTTTTTGCCCGCGAGCTATACGCTCTTTACAATGTGACGGTGTTGCCGGGGTCATTTCTGGCGCGCCAGGCACAAAACCATAACCCCGGTGCCGGGCGCATTCGCATGGCACTGGTGGCCGACACGGCCGAATGCCTGGAAGCGGCGCAGCGCATCGTTGAATTTGTCAAAACCCGCAGCTAAATACCTGCCCAAAAAAAACCGAACTGAAAGTATCCTGCCATGACCCAACAACTGCAAACCATCCTCGATGCCGCCTGGGAAGACCGTGCCAACATCTCTGCCGCATCCGCATCAGCTGAAGTCAAAGATGCTGTTGAACACGTGATCAGCGCACTGAATTCGGGCCAACTGCGCGTTGCAACGCGCCAGGGCATCGGCCAGTGGAGCACGCACCAGTGGATCAAAAAAGCCGTGCTGCTGAGCTTTCGCTTGAACGACAACGTCATCATGAAAGCCGGCGAACTTGGGTTTTATGACAAAGTGCCAACCAAATTCGCCCACATGACCGAATCCGGCATGAAGAGCACCGGTGTGCGCATCGTTCCCCCTGCCGTGGCACGCCGTGGCAGCTATCTGGCCAAGGGTGTGATCCTGATGCCTTCGTTCGTCAACATTGGCGCTTATGTCGATGAAGGCACCATGGTTGACACCTGGGCGGCTGTGGGTTCGTGCGCCCAGATTGGTAAGAACGTGCATTTGAGTGGTGGAGTCGGCATTGGCGGCGTGCTCGAACCGATGCAAGCCAACCCCACCATCATCGAAGACAACTGTTTCATCGGCGCTCGCTCCGAGGTGGTTGAAGGTGTCATCGTCGAAGAAAACTCGGTGATTTCGATGGGCGTCTACATTGGCCAAAGCACCCCTATTTATGATCGTGCTACTGACAGCGTGAGTTACGGCCGCATTCCAGCTGGCTCGGTAGTGATCAGCGGCAACCTGCCCAAAGACGGTGGTAAATACAGCTTGTATGCCGCCATCATTGTCAAACGCGTCGACGCCCAAACCCGAGCCAAGACCAGTTTGAATGATCTCCTGAGAGATTAGTCGTTAGTTATTAGTTATTAGTTATTAGTTATTAGTTATTAGTTATTAGTTATTAGTTATT
>CAIYYA010000252.1 GCA_903930255.1 uncultured beta proteobacterium | reverse complement strand
TAATCATATTTCAAAACTAAGCCATGAGCCAAGCATTCAACCTGAAATCAGTCCGCTCTGGGCCTTGGGCAGACCGTATGTTTGCTTTTTTTGCACAGGGTGCAGCTTGGCTAACTCTTGGACTGTTGATCGCTATCTTGATATCGCTGCTTTATGGTGCGTGGCCAGCCATCAGCAAGTTTGGTCTTGGCTTCTTAGTCAATGCGAGCTGGGATCCAGTGAAAGAAGAATTTGGTGGATTGGTGATGATTTATGGCACCTTAATGACTTCATTCATTGCCTTGTTAATTGCTGTGCCTGTGAGTTTTGGAATCGCCCTCTTTTTGACCGAGTTGTCGCCTTCGTGGCTAAAAAGGCCATTGGGTACAGCCGTTGAATTATTGGCTGCCATTCCATCGATCGTTTATGGGATGTGGGGGTTGCTGATTTTTGGCCCTATTTTGTCAAGTTTCGTGCAGCAGCCGCTGCAAATATTGTTTAAAAATGTTCCTTTATTCGGCGCACTTTTTTCTGGTCCACCCGTGGGAATTGGCATTTTGTCAGCCGGCATAATTTTGGCAATTATGATCATCCCTTTTATTGCAGCCGTGATGCGCGACGTATTTGAAGTCACACCCAGTTTGCTCAAAGAGTCAGCTTATGGTTTGGGTGCCACCACCTGGGAGGTGGTTTGGACTGTGGTACTGCCTTACACCAAGGCGGGGGTGATCGGTGGCATCATGCTTGGGTTAGGGCGCGCAATTGGTGAGACCATGGCTGTAACATTTTTGATTGGCAATTTCAATCAGTTGAATTCACTTAGCCTTTTTGAAGCTGCGAATAGCATCACTTCGGCATTAGCAAATGAGTTTGCCGAAGCCGGCGAGGGACTACATCAGGCTTCATTGATGTATTTGGGTTTGATTTTGTTTTTTATCACGTTTGTTGTTTTGTCGCTCTCCAAATTGCTGCTGTCTCAATTGAAAAAGAATGAAGGTGCTAAAGCATGAGCAGCCAAGCTCTTTTGTCCGAATCCGCTCTACGATTGCGCGAGCAGCGTTATGCCGGTCGCAAGCGAGTCAATCAGCTGGCACTGACCTTGTCACTAATGGCCATGGGCTTTGGACTTTTTTGGTTATTTTGGATTTTGTTTGAGACTGTTCGGTTGGGCCTAGATGGTTTGGCAATCTCGGTATTCACCGAAATGACGCCTGCGCCTAACGACACTGGTGGTTTGGCTAACGCTATTTATGGTTCGTTTTTGATGGTTTCTTTGGCAACATTTGTGGCGACGCCGATCGGAGTTATGGCAGGCATTTATTTGGCTGAGTACCAGCAGCATAGTTGGTTGGCTGAGGTCTCTCGTTTTGTGAATGATATTTTGCTGTCGGCTCCGTCGATTGTGATTGGCTTGTTTGTTTACGCTGTAGTGGTGACCCGATTCAAATCTTTTTCAGCATTTGCCGGCATTCTTGCATTGAGTCTGATCGTCATACCGATCGTGATTCGTACCACTGAAAACATGCTGCAACTGGTGCCTGCCGGCTTGCGCGAGGCAGCCTATGCCTTGGGATCACCAAAGTGGAAGGTGGTTTTGAGCATTACTATGCGCAGTGCACGAGCCGGTGTTCTGACGGGTGTGCTGCTGGCGGTTGCGCGTATTGCTGGTGAAACGGCGCCTTTGTTATTCACGGCTTTGAACAACCAGTTCTGGACTTCGAGTTTAGGAGAACCGATGGCCAGTTTGCCTGTGACAATATTTAAATTTGCCATGAGTCCCTATGAAAATTGGCAAAAATTAGCGTGGGCGGGTGTCTTTTTAATTACGTTGGCAGTGCTGGGACTGAATGTGCTGGCGCGAGTTTTGACCAGAAACAAACAATAATGATTGCAAACTGACAAGGATGCCCATGACGCGCATGACCAATCAAGCAATAGTTCCCCAAATTACGGTGAAAAATCTGGATTTTTATTATGGCAATTTCCATGCTTTGAAAAACATCAATCTGGAAATTCCGCAAAACTGTGTCACTGCCTTTATTGGACCATCTGGCTGTGGCAAGTCAACTTTGCTGCGGGTATTTAACAGGATGTTTGAGCTTTATCCGGAGCAGCGTGCGCAAGGCGAGGTGATATTCGATGGTGAAAACCTGCTGACCAGCAAGCGAGATGTTGCTTTGTTGCGAGCGAAGGTGGGTATGGTGTTTCAGAAGCCGACGCCGTTTCCGATGTCGATTTATGACAACATTGCTTTTGGTGTGAAGTTGTTTGAATCACTGCGCACCACCGATATGGATGAGCGGGTTGAATGGGCTTTGCGCAAGGCTGCCTTGTGGACTGAAGTGAAAGATAAACTTAAACAAAGCGGATCCAGCCTGTCAGGTGGGCAGCAGCAACGCTTGTGCATTGCGCGAGGTATTGCCATTAAGCCAGAAGTGTTGCTGCTCGATGAACCTTGTTCGGCTCTGGATCCGATTTCGACAGCAAAGGTTGAAGAGTTGATCATTGAACTCAAGACTGATTACACCGTTGTGATCGTGACGCACAACATGCAGCAGGCAGCACGCTGCAGCGATTACACAGCCTATATGTATCTAGGCGATTTGGTTGAGTTTGGTTCCACAGAACAAATCTTTTTCAAACCGAATCGACAAGAAACAGAGGACTATATAACCGGCCGTTTTGGTTAAATTTTTTGAAAGAACAGAACATGTCAGACAAACATCTTTCAACCCAGTTCGACAGCGAACTCAGTGTTGTTTCGAGCCGGGTGATGGAACTCGGTGGTTTGGTTGAGTCGCAAATTCACCAAGCGATCTATGCTTTATCACAGTTCAGTGTTGAAGTGGCCAACCACGTTACCGAGGTTGAGATCAAGGTGAACGCGATGGAGCTTGAAATAGATCGTGATTTGGCCAGCATCATTGCACGGCGTCAGCCTACGGCGCGCGATTTGCGTTTGCTCATGGCCATATCCAAGGCAACCGCTAATTTGGAGCGAGTTGGTGACGAGGCTGCCAAAATTGCGCGCATGGTGCGTTCGATCATCAGCAGCGGTTCGCCGCGTTCCTTGCCGTCGATTGAATTGCGTGTTGCGGCAGACATGGCTTCAGGTTTACTACGCAAAGCCCTTGACGCATTTGCCCGCCTGGATACGGCTGCAGCTTTGGTTATTTTGAAAGAAGACGATTTAATTGATCAGGAGTTTGATGGCTTTGTGCGCAAACTCATCACCTACATGATGGAAGATCCACGCATGATCTCGCCAAGTCTGGATTTGCTTTTTCTGGCTAAAGCGATTGAGCGAATAGGAGATCATGCCAAAAATATTGCCGAATTGATCATCTACATTGTTAAAGGTGCAGATGTTCGGCATGCCTCCATGCAAGAGATCGAATCGGTTGTTCAATGAACTTACTGCCTGTGGTTTTGGTTGTGGAAGACGAGCCGGCAATCGCTGAGCTGATCGCCATTAATTTGCGACACAACGGGTTCAAACCCATTTTGGCCTTGGATAGTAAGGCTGCGCAAGCTGCGCTGGATGATGCATTACCAACATTGATTTTGCTGGACTGGATGCTGCCAGGAGAAAGTGGCCTGACCTTGACAAAACGCTGGCGACTTCACCCAAGAACCCAAACCGTACCTATCATCATGTTGACAGCACGTGGGGATGAACTCGATCGTGTAGCCGGGCTTGATGCCGGTGCTGACGATTACATCGCCAAACCTTTTTCTACTAAGGAATTGTTGGCGCGCATTCGTGCTGTTTTGCGCAGAAGAGCACCCGATCATTCGCTTGAAGCAGTCAATTTGGGCGATCTAAGTCTTGATACGCTGATGCAGCGTGTTACTTTTCGGGGCCACTTAATCAAGCTAGGTGGGGTTGAATTTAAACTACTTCAGTATTTAATGATTCATCCGGAGCGGGTTTACAGCCGGGTTCAATTGCTTGAGAAGATATGGGGCGATCAGGTTTACATCGAAGAGCGCACGGTTGACGTGCATGTGAAGCGTTTGCGAGAAGCACTGGGTGAATCTGCCGCACGAATGATTGAAACCGTGCGTGGTGCAGGCTACCGCTTTACAACGCTTATCAATCCGGATATTTGCTGATGTTATTTCGTTTTTTGGTATTTCTTGTCTTTCAGTTGTTGGGAGCAGGCATTGGCTGGTTGCTTGATCCTAGACTGGATCACGTATTTTTTATCGGCGCTTTGATTGCTGCCGGGCTGTGGTTCATGTGGGATGCAGCTCAACTGCGTCAATTGCAACATTTCCTGCAGTCGGAAAATCCACAAATAATCAGACAACGTGGTGGGGTGTGGGGATATATTGCACAGCGTGTTGAGCGACTCTTGCGCATCAAAGACCGCGCTATTGAGGATGCGGAACGCCGTTTACATGATTTTCTGGCAGCATTGCAGGCCTCGCCAAATGGTGTGGTACTGCTTGACGAACAATCGCGCATTGAATGGTGCAATCAAATTGCAGCCGCCCATTTTGGGCTGGATGTTCGTCGCGATGTGCTGCAAACGATATCGAATTTGGTTCGTGACCCGGGTTTTAACGCGTATTTATCAAAACGTAATTTTGAAAATGAATTGTTGATACCTGGACGTAACAGCACCTCGTCGAGGCCTGTCAAACTTTCAGTGCAGCTTTACCCGTATGGCGGTGGTCGTTTGCTTTTGTTATCGCGCGACGTCACTGCATTGGAACAAGCGGAGGCAATGCGGCGTGATTTTGTTGCGAATGTATCGCATGAAATTCGAACACCCTTGACCGTATTGGCCGGGTTTGTCGAAACCATGCAATCCCTCGAATTAAGCGAGTCTGAGCGGACTCATTATCTAGATTTGATGGCGCAGCAGTCGTTGCGCATGCAAACGTTGGTGAGTGATTTGCTCACTTTGTCTCGATTGGAGGCGAGTCCGGCACCTGGTCTTGACAGTTGGACATCAGCTGCCAAACTAATGCAGCAGCTAGCCCAAGACGCTCAGGCTTTGACGCAAGTGATCAGTGGTGCACAGAAAATTCAACACGATTTGCATTTTGATTGTCAGTTTGAGGGCCAAATTGGCGGTATTGCCAATGAACTTTACAGTGCAATGGGAAATTTGGTTAGTAACGCGATTCGCTATAGCGCACCAGGACGGCGTATTGATGTCAGCTTAAAGTTGCTTGATGATGGCCGAGCTGTATTTTCGGTGGCAGATAATGGGCCAGGCATTGCCCCAGAGCACTTGCCTAGGCTGACTGAGCGGTTTTATCGAGTGGATCGGAGTCGCTCTCGGGAAACTGGTGGTACAGGATTGGGGTTGGCTATTGTCAAGCATGTGACGCAGCGCCATGCTGCTGAGTTAAATATAGAAAGTGTGTTAGGGCAGGGTAGTCAATTCAAAATTACGCTACCAGCCTATCGACTGAAGTCTGCTTAACCGGTTAAGTCAAGGCGCAGTGCGCGAGAAAAGATGCAATTGTTCGTGACGGTCTGCTGGATGCCGCACCGTGCCTTCCCAGCGCCAATTGGTTCGCGTTTGAAGGTCTGGTTGAGTCCGCAGAGCCTCACCTTCGACAACGAGCCAGGGGCAATTGCTGTTGGCGTCGATGACTTGAAGCGTTAAATTCCCATGAAAACGCAACGCAGCAGTTTGACTTGGATTAAGTCCGTAGACTTGAACGCAACCAGGGTGATTTTGCATGATGCGGGTCGTTTGGCTCACCATGGGAAGATAGCTGCGAGCAAAGTCGAGCAAAGGAAGCCACAAAGTCATCAACAGAGCCCAACATAAGGCTGCACCGCCAGCAGGGAGTACGAGACTTTTCCAAATCGCCGCGCGATGTCGGCCAACACGCCATTTCACGAGCCATACCCAAGCTAGACTTGCACAAAAAGCTATCAAAAACAAAGTTAGAGAGAAACTGTGAATGAACCCGGGTGCAAGACGCATGACGTTTGCAGCAGGTTGCGCAGGAAAACCGGTTTGCATTGAAATCCATACGACCCAGATGATCAAAGCACAACCAGAAAAGAATAGCAGTGTGAACCAGTCAATCAAGGCACCCAAACTACGTCCAAGTGTCGGCAGTGCAAAGGCTGCCAGAGTAGCCAGGGCAGGCAAGGCCAGTAAAAGGGAGCGTTCTGCTGCTGGCGTGGTCAGTGTTGCAGTGGCTGCAACAGTCACAAAACACAAAGGCAACCAAAGGTGGCGACCAGCCAGTCCACTACTCAGAAGTTGCTTGCGCCAACGCCAAAGTGTCCATATGGCCAAAGGCCAAGTGGGCCATGTAAACCATAAGAATAAGCGTCCAAGGCTTTGCCATTCGGACCACTGAGCTTGTGGCAGGTCAATACGCCAGTGCCATAGATTAAGTTTGCTGGCCAAAACTGCGCTTAACAGAGTTGGCAAAATCAAGGCAGCAGCACGAAGACGATGACGGCAATGCAAATCGCTCACGGTGGTTTTGTCAAACAGATAAATAGTCGCGCAGCCCAGACTCAGAAACACGGCTAGGACGGGAGCCCCCGAAAGGGTTAAACCAAACAGGCCTAAGCAAGCACTGAGCCCTGGAACAAGCCAACGATAGGGTAGCGCTGCCACGGCGTAATACAGCAGAGCCACGAAGCAAAGTTGTGCCAAAGCCGGTGTAGTTTCGTGTGCCAATTGGGCTAGTCCCAGACTGGCAACAAATGCGAGTACGCCTGCATCAGCGACGGCACGAGCGTAATCCGTTGGACGCGCTTCTCCACCAAATGCAAATGCAACAGGTTGTGCCAAGGGGCTGCGCGCCAGGTAATAGGTTCCATACCAAGTCGCCAGCAAGGTGGCAATCAGCAGTAGGACAAAAGGTACACGGGCTGCAAAATCGCTTGGCATCCACGCAGGTGCAATTTGAATTGCCCAGGCACCTAGCCAATAAGGTAGTAAGGCATCAACTTCTAGATTGATGCCTGTTAGTCCGGGTTTCCACCAATCAACGCTCCCACTGGCGAGCTCAGTCATCACGCCTAAGGCAGTGATGTCGGCTCTCTTCCAGGGTTGACGACCTATAAAACCAGGTAAAACGTAAAGCATACAGAGCAGCAGCAGTCCGATTCGGGGCAGTCTGCGAACGGCATCCTGGGCAATGATGGCTGGGCTGGGTTGCTTCACAGAAGGGCGAAGAGTTAGTCGCGTACGAACAAAGAAAAAGGCAGCCCGGCGTAACCTGGCTGCCTTTGGAAATAAGCGTGTGCTGGCTTATTTGGCAGTTGTTTTGCCGAAACGATTGCGGAAACGCTCAACACGTCCACCCATATTGTCAACCGATTTTTGTGTTCCCGTATAAAAGGGATGTGATTCACTCGAAGTATCAAGCTTGTAGAGTGGCAGTTGACGGCCATCTTCGAGTTTGATCATTTCCTTGGCGTTAGCGCAAGAACGAGTAACAAATGTGAAGCCGTTCGAAGAGTCTTGAAAACAAACTTCGCGGTAGTTGGGGTGAATGCCTTTTTTCATGGGATCTCCATCAGATGCGTTAGCCGCGATAGCCCTTGCGCAACCTATAACGCAATACAAAGCCAAACGTACTTTTCGCTAAACGTTGGATTATAGACTAGCCGCCGCGTCGCATCAGGTCAAAAAATTCGCTATTGGTTTTGGTTGCGCGCATTTGCTTCAGTACCATTTCCATTGACTCAATTTCATCCATGTTGTAGAGGAATTGGCGCAAGATGCGGGTTTTTTGCAAGATATCAGGTGCTAGCAATAGTTCTTCTCGGCGTGTGCCGCTGCGGTTGAGGTTGATGGCCGGGAAAACACGCTTTTCGTAGAGGCGGCGCTCCAGGTGGATTTCGCTGTTGC
>CAIYYA010000251.1 GCA_903930255.1 uncultured beta proteobacterium | reverse complement strand
TGGCTGGACAACCCTTACTGCCAATAATCTTCCTGACCTGCCCACTCAATGAGGCAGCGTTCTCAGCCCATGACTTCATCGGATTGAAACGTGCATTGAATGGAACAACAGCCGCGCTACCGACGCTCAACCACTTCTCCAGCATCCCTAACTGTTGCACATCCGACAGTGATTTCATATGAACGCGTAACTCACGAAACCACTCCATTGGAAAGTCGGCGATAAACCTTCCTTGACCCGATTCAAAGACACGCATCAACTGAGCGAAGTCGCGGAAATCAGAAGGAGCCGCAGGGTCAACTCCGTACACATCATTCATCAAACAGCTCCTGGCCGCGCTCGGCAAAGAAACCATCAGGCCAACGATCCATGAATTCGCCGTCCTTTGAAATGCGTAGTCGTGTTACTTTGGTGGTGCCCTCGGGCGAAGGCTTGAAGTACAAAACACAGACGTCGTTTGGGCTGATCTGCTGCTCGGCCCCTTTGTTTACCTGGCGAGATGTCTGTCTTATGCGCTTTAACACGCGCAGTATCAGATGTTCGCTGTGGGTTTCAATCAGCAGTTGCATACCCGCATTACTGCTTTCAATGAATACGTCCGCAAGGGCGGACTGAAGAGCTGGATGTAAATGCAGTTCAGGTTGCTGAATAAAACACGTCGACCGACCCCGAATGCCAAACGGATTCACAGTACCGACAAACTGATCAATCATGTTCACAATAAAGCGCGGATCGTTTTCCATCGCTTGTGGCACTCGCCCGGAGTTGGCGTAGACGGCGCACAGCACGGGGAGAACATAACCGATACCGCTGCCCACATCTTCAAACAGCTGCTTTCGCCCTTGACCGTCACACAAATGCAGCTGAACCAAGAGGTTGAAGGAGGCCAAATCGAGATCGCTGCCATGCTGTGCAGCGGTCGAATCTGACTGAGATAAAAGCACCCGATAGTCAAAAGCAACGCGGTATCCTTTTTCTAGAAAAAGATGGTTGCTAAGGGCGTGGTTGACGCAATCCGAGAGATGCTTTGGGGATTTCTCACTTACCGACGATAGGAACTTTTGACTATACAACTCGCTCGACAGTGACCTGGCAAGCGGTCGATATCTACTTTTTCCTCGTTCTATTGGCAGCCGGATTTCGTCAACATCGCTGCCGAAGTCAAAGGTTACCTCCGATGCTGCGGGAATATGCCGCGAAGCCGGCACGTTATCCCAATGGAAATTCAGAGATACATTGACGATACTTGTAATCCAACCAACCAACAGACTTATATCTGCGAGAGCTTTATCGAACGCCGCAGAGTCACCTTCATCACCTGGTTCTTCAGACGGATTTATTGCATATTGAAGCCACCTTGCACGTCGCTCTACAAAACCTAGGCCACAGGGGTGGAATCCGACAATGCGATTTTGAAAAGAAAATATTCCATTGTCAAAGCTGGCAAGACTTGGGTTGTCCGATGCAAACTTGGAAAAGTTGGTTCTCATCCCAATGTCTTTGAGAATTGAATGCCTAAGATTGATAGAAAGCAGCCCAAATTCCCCTTTGAAACTGATCAGCTGTTCCGACTCAATGAAAAGGTCATAGTCAAAGTCTTCATTGCAGTACGACCAGCGATTTTCAATTTCAATAGGGCCGACGACTGCATTGTTATCGTGAGGTGTCTTACCTAGAGCAATCG
>CAIYYA010000250.1 GCA_903930255.1 uncultured beta proteobacterium | reverse complement strand
GTTTTTGCGCCGATTCCAGAGTTCACCCTCCCAGTACCCCGTGTTGTTCAGCGATTGCCACATCACATGGTAGAAACTTCGGTCGTGTCGGCCGGACTGCAGCAGCGCCGGTGATTTGCCAACCACCTCGCTGCTAGCGTAGCCGGTAATCGCCGTAAAGGCGCGGTTAACGCGCAAAATCAATCCCTTGCCATCCGTAACCATAATGCCGGCATGTGTTTCAAAAGCACTTGCTGCAATGCGCAAGGCCTGCGCGTTGTGCTCGCGGTCTATCGCTAATGCGACATGCAGGGCAATTGTTTTTGCAAGTCGGATATCGGTTTCGGTGCAGACTCTGGGGTCATTGAAATACACCATGAATTTACCCAAAAGGTGTTCCTGGTGCAGCAAAGGAACAAAGCCAAAGCCACGAATGCCTTCGGCGCGAGCCACGTCCCTGAAGTGTGCCATCGTTGTATCGGTCTGGATGTCATCGATAAAAATGGGTTGTGCATCGACATCCTGACTGAGCCAGGGTGAATGGCCGTCTGCCGCCGTAATGTAGCTTGGTGAAAGCCCGTGCGAGGCTTGAAAACGCATGCGCTGATCTTTGTCAAATAACAAAATTGAGGCTCGATCGGCCTCCAGTAGCGTTAGCATGGCCTGCATCGCCGCAGAATAAATTTGCTCCAGGGTTTGCGCCTGACCGAGTTGGTAGCTCAGCTTGT
Source organism: uncultured beta proteobacterium (assembly GCA_903930255.1). Taxonomy (GTDB): domain Bacteria; phylum Pseudomonadota; class Gammaproteobacteria; order Burkholderiales; family Burkholderiaceae_C; genus Rhodoferax. The sequence continues at coordinate 8,742 of CAIYYA010000250.1, read as the reverse complement.
AAAGTGCCTCTTTCTCGTGCAAACGCTGGGCTTTTTGCGCTTCGAGTTGGCGCCTATCGCTGATGTCCAGACCCACCACATAAATGGCTTGCTGGCCGGCAAAGGGCACGGCAACCCCGGTGGTTTCAATCCAAGCCGTGCCGCCGTCCTTGCGCAGCAATTTCAACTCGACCGATTCGACGTTGGCTTCACCTTGCAGAATGCGTTGAATACGCTCGATTGCTGATGCATGGTAGTCAGGGTGAATCACATTCAGCACCGATGTGCCAATGAATTCCTCTGCGGACTCGCCACCGAGCAATTCCACGCATTTGTGATTCAGGTATTTGAACGTGCCCGCCACATGGATCAACATGGGCATAGGAAGCTTTTCGGTCAAGAGTCTATAGTGCTCGGCCAACTCCAGGTCGCATGCTGCTTGGGCATCCTGGTTAAATAGCTCGGGTTGTTGCACTGGCGTGAGACTCATAGGGACGAGATCGAAGGGCTTAAATGCATTCGTGATTGTTCAGAATTTTACTGGCTAGAAGTGACATTGCGCTTGCACTCTGGTCATTTGGATGCAGCCATTTTGCATTTGCAAAATGAACAAAATTGCGCTGCATGGACTGAGCATAACTGGGATCGTAGTGGGTTTTGAGAAGCGCTAAAACAACCGGCTCGAAGATGCCGTCACGGGCTTGCTCCTGCCATTGTGTTACCAGTGCTTTGCCGCGATGTGCCGTCAATAGTTCAAGCCGCGTACAAAAATAATCAACGTCCTGCAAAAGGTAGTCATAGTCTTGCATCAGCAAGATGACGCGATGTGGGTCCGACAATTGCATATGCAAACAAGGGCTGGCGTACATCGCATTGAGCAAAGCCATCGGCAACGCCAGGTTGCCCACTTTTTTGCTCTCACTCTCGATGTAAACCGTTTTAGCTGGATCAAAATGGCGCAAGGCATCCCAAATCAGCGTATCAAAATGTTTTTGTGAAGGTTGTTGCTGGCCTGGCGGCAAACCCAGCACCGAACTGCGATGGTTGGCCAGTGCCTCCAAGTCAAGCACTTGGGCACCCTGCAGTGCCAAGGCTTGCAGCAACCGGGTTTTACCAGAACCAGTTGGCCCGCAAACCACTTCAAATTGCAGTGCGCCACATAAGCGCCCGATATCGTGAACCATGGCTGCGCGAAACGCCTTATAGCCACCTTCGAGCAAAGTGACCCGAAAGCCGATTTGACTCAAAATCAGGCTCAAAGCACCACTGCGCTGTCCGCCACGCCAACAATAAGCCAAGGGGCGCCAGTTTTTCGGTTTATCCAGCAACTCCCGTTCAATGTGCTCAGCAATATTGCGTGCAGCCATGACTGCACCGCGTTTGCGTGCTTCAAAAGGGTTGACTTGTGTGTACATCGTGCCAATTTGCGCACGTTCGATAGACGTCAGTGTGGGCCAATTCAGTGCACCTGGCAGATGATCCAGCGCGAATTCGTCTTCACTACGGGCATCAATCACGGCATCAAACTCTGCCAGTTTGAGCAGTGCCTCTGCTGCTGAGATCACTTGCAAGCTCATGGCAACAGCCTTTTGATTTCAGGCCAGACATTGGCCAGTAGCAGGGGTTGCGCCAGTTCGGTGGGGTGAATACGGTCAGCCTGAAAAAGTGCGCTGTTATCGGGCACGTCAGCCACCCCCTTGAGAAAAAACCGAACCCATGCAGCCTTTTGGGTTCGGGCGACGTCGGCATACATCTGAGCAAAGCGCTGGCTGTAGTCTTTGCCGTAATTGGGTGGAACCTGCATGCCCAGCAGCAAAACCCGGGCTCCAGCTTGCTGTGCCGCTTGTGTCATGGCGCTCAAATTCTCTTGCGTCATCGCTAAAGGCAAACCGCGCAAGGCATCGTTACCCCCGAGCTCGATCACGACGACTCCAGGTTTATGCAGACTTAACAAGCTGCCCAGGCGTGAGCGTCCACCCGAGGTGGTGTCACCGCTGATGCTGGCGTTCACCACCTCGACATTGGGTTTTTCAAGTTTGAGCTTGGTTTCAAGCAAAGCAACCCAACCGCTGGCACGTCTGAGACCGTATTCGGCGCTCAAAGAATCGCCCAGGATGAGCACCGTGCTAGCGCGCGCGCTGCTCGCAAAAGCCCCGCCACAGCCTGTGGTAGCCAGCAACGCGATACAGTGACGCCGTTGTAAATTGAATTGTTTCAAAAAAGGTTGTATGTCAGATTGCATGATTTCGGTCGAGCATGTGTTCAAGTCGGTTACAGATTCCACTGGAACATTGGCGATTTTGCGGGATATTGATTTTGCCTTGCCGGTGCGTCAAACCCTGGCTATTGTCGGCGCTTCAGGGTCTGGCAAAAGCACCTTGTTGTCGATTGTGGCGGGTTTGGATACACCCAGCAGTGGCACCGTTCGTTTGGCTGGCGTGGATATGTTTGCCCTTGACGAAGATGCGCGAGCCAATTTGCGCGCCCAAAAAGTTGGTTTTGTGTTTCAAAGTTTTCAATTGCTGGGCAACTTGAATGCGCTAGAAAACGTCATGCTGCCACTGGAGCTGGCTGGGCGGCGCGATGCGCGCAAGCAAGCCAGCGAAATGTTAAATCGCGTGGGCTTAAGTCAGCGCTTGCAGCATTACCCCAAGGTTTTGTCCGGTGGCGAACAGCAGCGGGTGGCTCTGGCGCGTGCCTTTGTGGTGCAACCTGCGCTTTTGTTGGCTGATGAGCCTACCGGTAGTCTGGACTTTGTCACGGGTGAAACCGTGATGGACCTGATGTTTGAACTCAATCGTGAGTTGGGCACCACGCTGGTGCTGGTCACCCACGACCCTGCCATGGCAGCCCGCTGCGCCCGCAGCATCACCTTGCAAGCCGGGCAAATTCAGGGCTGAAGCGCGCCCCAGGCATTTTGCCGCCACGCCTCAAACACCGTCACCGCCACAGCGTTCGACAAATTAAGGCTGCGCTGGCCTGCCAGCATGGGTAGCTTGAGAGATTGACCGGGTGCGAAATGGTCGCGCATGGCTTGACTCAATCCTCTGGTTTCTGAGCCAAACACTAAATAATCACCAGGTCGAAAATGCACTTCATGCACCAGGCGCTGAGCCTTTGTGGTCATGGCAAATAGTCGCTCTGGCGCAGGGTTTTGTTGTTGCAGAAATGCTGGCCAACTGGCGTGGCGTTGCAGCGTGGCGTAGTCGTGGTAATCCAGCCCAGCCCGGCGCATGTGCTTGTCGTCCATCGAAAAACCCAGTGGTTCCACCAAATGCAGCGTGCACCCTGTGTTGGCCGCCAGACGAATAATATTCCCCGTATTGGGCGGAATTTCTGGCTCAATTAAAACGATATGAAACATAGGCGCATTGTCGTCAATTGGCCAACTCGGTGCGCGCCAGCACCAAAGCGCTCACGTGCGCTGCGCCTGCGGCTCTGAGCACACGCGCCGCCGCGTGCAATGTCGCGCCAGTGGTCATCACATCGTCGAGCAAAATCAGCCGAGCTCCCTGGATTTGCTGTGCCAGCAAAGGCTCCACCGCAAACGAATCTTTTTGGCCATGCAGGCGCTGTGCGCGCTCCAACGTGTGTTGCGCGGGTGTGTCTTTGATGCGCAACAGCAAATCTGCACGTGTTTTGTGGGTCTGCAACGCACGTGCCAGCAGCAGAGCCTGGTTATAGCCGCGTTCGCGCAGGCGCTGGCCAGACAAGGGCATGGGCAACACCCAAGAGGCCGCTTCAAGCGCTGGATCAACCCAGGGGGTGGCATGCAAAAGGGCTGCAAAACTGTGAGCTAACGCTGGATCGTCGCGAAATTTAAAGCGTGCAATCAAGCTCGACCACGGAAACGCATAGGGCAGTGCAGCCAGACAAGCATCCAGTGGCGGGGGATTTTTTAGGCATGCCCCGCACTGGGTTAGGCCGGCTGGCAAGGGCAGGGCACAGGTGTTGCAACGCGGCTGCGGTTGGGCAAAACGGCTGATGCATGCTTCGCAGAGTGGCTGTGCAGGCCAGCTTTGACAAACTTGGCATTGGCTCGCCAGTTGTGCCCATCGAGCGCTGATATTTTTCAAAAACATGCCCTCAATATACTCGCTGCATGACCTACCCGACCCACCCCACGCTCGACCCCGTGGCCGCCCAGCGCTGGCAGCTCAAGCCAAGGCCGGCAGAATCTGCCTGGTTACACGAAGAAGTTGCGCGCCGCATGATGCAACGTCTGGATTGCATCAAGCTACAACCCCAAAGCTGGCTGCACTGGGCGCCTTTGCGTGCAGGCCTGCAAACGCATGCGGCGCTTGCTACGCGTTACGCACAAGCCAGCTGCACGATTTTTGAGAGCAATCCAGCGCTGCTGCAACAAGCACAAAGCTGTTTACAAGCAGCTTGGTGGAAGCGTTGGCAAACCTCGGCACCGCAATTTGTCACTGAAGTTTCACAACCCGTACAAATGCTTTGGGCCAACATGGGCTTGCATTTGCAGGCGCAACCCCAAGTCTTGCTGGCACAGTGGCATCAGGCGCTTGAAGTGGGGGGATTCCTGATGTTTTCGTGTCTCGGCCCCGACACCCTGAAAGAGTTGCGCGCCCTCTATGCAGCTCTTGGGTGGCCACCGCCTGCACACGATTTGACCGATATGCACGACGTAGGTGACATGCTGCTCGAGGCGGGTTTTGCCGAGCCGGTGATGGACATGGAGCACATCAACCTGAGTTTTGAAACCCCGCAACGCCTATTGCATGAGCTGCGTGGACTTGGGCGTAATCTGCATGTGGGGCGCTTTGCATCATTGCGTGCGCGCCAATGGCAAGCACAATTACTACAAGCCATTGCTGAAATGCCATTGCAGCTGAGTTTTGAGGTGGTGTATGGCCACGCCATCAAAACTGAACCCCGCTTGACGGTGCAGGCACACAGCGAAATCAGCCTGGAAACCATGCGTCAGGCATTGGCGCGACGCAAGGCTTTATGATGCCGCCACCATGACCAAACGCCATACTCTTAAATTTATAGCAGCTTGTGCATTGCTAGCAAGCTGTGCAGGCCAATTAACCGCTTGCTCTGAGGCTTCGCCAAAATTTACCGCCATCGACATCACGGGTGCTGAATATGCCCGTGACTTTGCCTTGACCGACCACAATGGTACGGCTCGAACCATTCAAGACTTTGCAGGCAAGATCGTCATGGTTTTCTTTGGCTACACCCAGTGCCCCGACGTTTGCCCGACCTCCATGGTCGAAATGGTGCAGATCAAAAAGCTGCTCGGTGCGGATGGCAATCGGTTGCAGGGCATTTTTGTCACAGTCGATCCCGAGCGAGACAAGCCGGAGATGCTGAAACTTTATATGGAAAATTTTGATCCTTCCTTTTTGGCGCTTTACACAACGCCCGACAAGCTGACTGCCTTGGCCAAAGAATTCCGGGTTTATTACAAAAAGGTCGATGGCCCCACACCCACCAGTTACACCATTGACCACACGGCTGGCAGCTATGTCTACGACACCCGCGGGAAATTACGCTTATTCACACGCTATGGCACCAAACCCGAGCTGACTGCCGCTGATATTCGGCAATTGTTGTCTGTCGTACGCTGAGGGGGTGGTCTTGTCTGAAGCACAAGTTTTGCACATCAGCTCAAGCAGCAATCCTTTTTTCAAAGAACTGCGTCGCTTGGCGCATGGCAGCACCGAATACCGCAAACTTGGCCGTTTTTGGGTTGAGGGCGATCATTTGGCGCAGGCGGCCAGCAACCGTGGCGTGTTTCCTGAAATAGCTGTTTTTTCTGAGTCTTTTTGGCCTCTAGCGCAAGCACAGTATGCGCAAGCTGCTCCTAAAATAATTGTTATTTCAAACGCTTTGCTGGCAGACATCAGCACCTTGGAATCGCCTGCTCAGATGGGTTTTGTGTTTGCCTTGCCAGTTGCACCGAGCTTGCAGCCGGGTCTTGCCAGCGTCATTTTGGATCGGCTGCAAGATGCCGGCAACGTTGGCGCCATTTTGCGCAGCGCCTCGGCGTTTGGATTCAACCAAATCATTGCCATCAAAGGTACCGCTGCATTGTGGAGCCCCAAGGTGCTGCGCGCCGCAATGGGCGCGCACTGGGGCTTGCAACTGATCGAGGGCGCATCTCTTGACGACTTGACTGCCCTGACGCTGCCGATCTTGGTAACCAGCTCACACCAAGGCCAGTATTTGCATCATCTGCTTCATAAAAGAGAGCTATCCATGCCCTGTGCATGGGCGCTGGGGCACGAAGGGCAGGGTGTTTGCGACGAGCTTCAGGCACGCGCCAGTCAGCATGTGCGCATTGCCCAGCCAGGCGGTGAAGAGTCGCTCAATGTGGCGGCCGCTGCGGCCATTTGCCTGCACGCCAGCGCAACGGCCGGGGTGCCCCCTCGGCTATAATCACGGCCAATTTCGCATCCGCGTACGCCTAGCGCAACTCCCGTCTTTATCCCGACAACAGCCGTAGCAGAACGCAAGTTCCGCATGTGTTTGGGCGTACCCGCAACCATTTCGGAGAACCCAGTGCTTTTGTCTCTCAAGGGAAAAAATCCACCTGCCATTTTGGCGCTCGCAGACGGCACGGTCTATGTTGGCAATTCCATCGGAGCTACCGGCTCCACCGTGGGCGAGGTGGTGTTCAACACTTCCATGACCGGCTATCAGGAAATCCTCACAGACCCCAGCTACTGCCAGCAAATTGTTACGCTGACCTACCCGCACATTGGTAGCTATGGCATTAATGCGCAAGATGTCGAAGCCGATAAGGTGCACGCCGCAGGGCTCATCATCAAAGACTTGCCCTTGCTGGCCTCCAACTTTCGTTCATCCCAGACACTTGACGCATACCTGCGCGAGCAAGGCACGGTGGCCATTGCCAACCTTGACACGCGCCAGTTGACGCGTCAATTGCGCACCCAGGGCGCACAAAACGGCTGCATTTTGGCGCTTTCCGAGGGTGAAACGATCACTCAAGCGCTGCTTGATCGCGCCATTGCACTGGCCAAAGCCGCCCCCAGCATGGCCGGCCAAGACTTGGCCAAAGTGGTCAGTGCCGAAACCGGCTATGCCTGGACGCAGACCGAATGGGTCTTGGCTAACCCGGCGCTGAATGGCCAACCGGGTTATGGCACCCAAGAAACACCCCGCTTTCATGTGGTTGCCTATGACTTTGGTGTCAAAAAGAATATTTTGCGCATGTTGGCGCAGCGCGGCTGCAAGGTTAGCGTGGTGCCAGCTCAAACCGCTGCTGCCGATGTGCTGAAACTTCAGCCAGACGGCATCTTCCTGAGCAATGGCCCGGGCGACCCGCAGCCCTGTGATTACGCCATCGAAGCAGCCACCAGTTTGATCGAATCGGGTCTACCCACGTTCGGCATTTGCCTGGGGCACCAGATCATGGCGTTGGCTTCAGGCGCCAAAACCTTCAAGATGAAATTTGGTCACCACGGCGCCAACCATCCGGTGAAAGATTTAGACAGCGGGCGTGTTTCGATCACCAGTCAAAATCACGGTTTTGCCGTGGACGAAAAAACCTTGCCGGCCAATCTGCGCGCCACCCACATCAGTCTCTTTGATGGCACGCTGCAGGGTCTGGAGCGCACGGACAAACCTGCTTTCTGTTTTCAGGGACACCCCGAGGCCTCACCCGGTCCGCACGACATCGGCACGCTGTTTGACAAATTCATCGGCTTGATGGAGTCGCGTGCATGAGTTTTTATGGTGTGACTGACCTCTGGACTTATGTGGTCGGCGCGTTTGGCATCATCCTCTTGCCTGGCCCTAATTCGCTTTATGTGCTGTCGGTCGCCACGGCGCGCGGCGTGCGTGCTGGGTTTCAGGGCGCTTATGGCGTCTTTGTGGGTGACACCATTTTGTTGTTATTCACCGCGCTGGGTGCTGCCAGTTTGTTGCGCACGCACCCGAGTGTCTTTTTAGTCGTCAAGTATGCTGGAGCGGCCTATTTGTTTTGGATTGGTCTCAATTTGATGCGTGCTGCCTTCACCGGGATGCGCGCACCTGCTCCAGACCCGCAGAGCGCAACGGCACCCACGGTGTCGCCAACAAGTAGCCCCGCCAATTTGCAAAGCCCCTTTCAAAAGGCTTTGGTTATCAGCCTGCTTAACCCAAAAGCGATTTTGTTTTTACTGTCGTTTTTTGTTCAGTTCATCGACCCCACTTACGCCCAACCTGAAGTGCCTTTTTTAATACTTAGTGCGATCCTGATGGCCTTCAGTGCAGCTTACCTGACGGTGTTAATTTTTGCCGGAGCGCGCCTGGCGCAAACCTTCAGCCAGCGCAAACGCTTATCGGCTGGCTTGTCCAGCCTGGTGGGTGGTTTGTTTGTCTGGTTTGGCAGCAAACTGGCAACGGCTAATTTGAATTGATATGTCATTGAATAGTTAGTTTGTAGTCATTAGTGATGAGTCATTAGTCAACTACCTACTACCAACTAAAAACTAATAACTCGTAAATAACATCCTATGCCAAAACGTACCGATATACAAAGTGTCCTGATCATTGGCGCTGGCCCCATCATCATTGGGCAAGCCTGCGAGTTTGACTATTCAGGTGTGCAAGCCTGCAAAGCCCTGCGCGAAGAGGGCTACAAGGTCATCCTGATCAACAGCAACCCAGCCACCATCATGACCGACCCGGCCACGGCCGATGTCACTTATATCGAACCCATCACCTGGCAAACCGTTGAGAAAATCATCGCCAAAGAGCGCCCTGATGCGATTTTGCCGACCATGGGTG
>CAIYYA010000249.1 GCA_903930255.1 uncultured beta proteobacterium | reverse complement strand
AGGTTGACGGTTCCCACCACCGTACCAATCACGCGGCCATCCGTGTCGCGAATGGGTGCAACGATGCTAAATATGGGCGCCCCCAGCTTCTTGCCCATTGCCGGGCGTCCAACCACCGTGATGCCTTGCTTGAGAGGGATCGAGACCGACTCTCGGTCCATGTAGTTGGTGCCGATGCGCCCGGTTGCCAGCGGCACATCGGCGATGGCCGTGCCATTCGAGTCGGTCACGAAAAAGCCACCGTTGAACATATGCCCCCAAAACACGCTTTGTTCCAGCATGGCCTGCAAGGCGTTCGGTTTCGCCATCAAGCTGCCATCGATACGCCCCGCAAGTTGCTCGAGCCCGACTTTCCCGTGGCTCAGTTCATCATTGAATTCCTCCGCGATGTTGCTCACCGCCGAAAACTGCTGCTCGCCCAGCAGGCGTTGCATGTTCTGGCGCATCACGCTGCTGGCGTAGAACGACAACGCCCAGATACTGACCAAGAAGATGGCCAGCGTGAACAGCGTCACACGCGTCTTGATTGAGTAGTTGCTTGGCAAATTTAGCTTGAAATCCGTCATGGAAAATCACTGGTTGGATGACAAGACCAAGCTTGGAAAGTTTGAGTATCTGGTCTGCCCAATTATTGCGCATTGGCAAGTATGGATGAGCCGAATTCAAGCGTACTTTTCATTATTACGAAGGGGGTTGTGAAACCCAACCTGACAGCACCCAACGTCCACCAGGGTGAATCTTGCGCCGGGGGAGGAAATAAATCGCGAAGCGGGCAGTCATAGCAAACCTCAAGCGGCGGTTTGGCGCTTACGCCAGCAAGTGATGATGCAATATTTGCTGAATGTCATAAATGTTTCATGCTGGTGTAGTCAACTCGCAAAGTTCAGAGACATGAGTCATGAGTCATGAGTTTTTAGTTGGAAGTTGGTTGTCAACTCAAAACTACCAACTCAAAACTACAAACTCAAAAACTACTGACGAATTTAGTCACATATTCAGACCTATTTATGACAATAAATGCAGCGTCGAGCAATTTTCTTGATCGACCCAAATGGTTGGCCGTTTTGGCAAGAGCCAGTCGCAAACAGCTTGAAGATCCATTGGCAAAGTTAGCGCTTATGCCTGCCGTTCAGCAGGTGCGTGCACCGGAGATCGGCATGGTGATGTTGCGGGGTCGCGTGGGCGGCACCGGCAACCCCTTCAATTTGGGCGAGGCTAGCGTGGTGCGCTGTGCGGTGCGCTTGGGCGAGGGGCCGCTGGGTGTGTCCTACGCACTGGGCCGCGACAAGCGCCGCGCCGAACTTGCCGCGTTGGTGGATGCCTTGTTGCAAGACCCAGAGCATCACGACGCGCTGCAGCACAAGCTGATAGTGCCGCTGGCGCTTGCGCAGGCTCAGGCTCGCACGCAGCGGCAAACCGATGTGGCGGGCTCGAAAGTTGAATTTTTTACCTTTGTGCGAGGTGAAGCATGAACGCTACCCCCTCCCAATCACTGGCTCTAGGTCTGCCCGATGGCGTGCACGACAGCCAACAGGCGTTTCGTGCGGTGCTCGACGCACTGGCCCGCCCAGGCCAGGTTCGCTTGATAGGCGCTGCCCTGCCAGGTGTAGCTTTGGGTGGCGCCATGGCGCGGCTGTTGCTCAGCCTGTGTGATGACGAAACCAGCGTGTGGTGGCAGAGTGCCGATGTGCACTTGCAGCATTGGCTGCGTTTTCACACCGGTGCGCCGGTGGCCGAACAGCAAAATACAGCCAGTTTTGCGGTGATTGCTGATATCGACCAAGGCTTCGAGCTAAGCACTTTTGCAACAGGCACAGCAGCAGCACCCGAGTTTTCAACCACGCTTTTCGTTGAAGTGCCCAGTTTCCAGGGTGGCCCGGTTTTGCATTGGCGCGGCCCTGGCATTGCAGACGTGCAGCAGGTGGGCCTGCCAGGCCTGAGCGATGCTTTTTGGGCGCAGTGGCAACTGAACCACCAAGCATTTCCACAGGGGGTTGACATTGTTTTTACCTGTGGTGACAGCGCCTTGGGTCTGCCGCGCACAAGCCGTGTGTCAAGCCAGGGGAGTCTGCCATGTATGTAGCAGTGAAAGGCGGCGCTGCCGCCATTGAGAACTCGTGGCGCCTGTTGGAAGCCCAACGCCGCGGGGATGCAGCAATTCCAGCACTCAGCGTTCGGCAAATCCGCGAGCAACTCTCACTGGCGGTGGATCGGGTTATGAGCGAAGGCTCACTGTATGACCCGGAGCTGGCAGCCTTGGCCATCAAGCAAGCCAGTGGTGACCTGATGGAAGCGATATTTTTGTTGCGCGCCTACCGCACCACCTTGCCACGCCTGGGCTACAGCTTGCCGCTGGATACGGGACGTATTGCGCTGGTGCGGCGCATCTCGGCAGCGTTCAAAGAAGTGCCAGGTGGCCAATTGCTGGGTCCAACCTACGACTACACCCAGCGGCTGTTGGACTTTGCGCTGCTGGCTGAAGACGACAGTGCAGACGCTGTGTGCGATTCTGCCTTGCCGACAACAGCCGATGGTGTTGCGCCCACTGCTGCGCCTGACGCAGCCGTTGACATGCCCGCGCCTACCGTGCCACGTATCAACGACCTGCTCAAACGTGAAGGTCTGCTCGAAACACCACAACCGGCTGACACAGCGCCACCGGGCGACATTACCCGAGACCCCTTGATGTTTCCGGCGGATCGAGCTTTGCGTTTGCAGGCTTTGGCGCGTGGCGACGAGGGGTGGTTGCTGGGCATGGGTTATTCCACCCAGCGCGGCTACGCCAACTCGCACCCTTTTGCTGGTGAGATTCGCCGGGGTTTTGTCAGCGTCGAGCTGATGCCTGATGAGTTGGGTTTTGCGATCGACATTGGCGACCTGGAAGTGACCGAATGCCAGATGATTAACCAGTTCAGCGGCAGTCGCGAGGTGCCGCCGCAATTCACACAGGGCTACGGACTGGCCTTTGGCGGTGCCGAGCGCAAGACCATGGCCATGGCGCTGGTGGACCGTGCCATGCGCGCCGATGAGCTGGGAGAGCCACGCACCGCGCCCGCGCAAGACGAAGAGTTTGTGCTCTCGCACGCCGACAACGTGGAAGCCTCGGGCTTTGTGCAGCACTTGAAGTTGCCGCATTACGTGGACTTTCAGGCCGAGCTTGAACTGGTTCGCAAGCTGCGCGCAGCCCACGCTGCCGCCTCGCTTGAAAAACTTCTCACGCCCGTTCGCCCTGAGCTTGTCGAAGGGTTTCGACAAGCTCAGCCAGAACGGGTTGATGTCCCGATTTTTGGAAATAGCAAAAATCCCACCCTGCAGGAGGCTGCATGATGGAGCAGAACTACAACTTTGCTTTTTTGGATGAGCGCACCAAAAAACGCATCCGTCGAGCCCTGCTTAAAGCCGTTGCGGTGCCGGGCTACCAGGTGCCATTTGGTTCGCGTGAGATGCCCTTTGCCTATGGTTGGGGTACGGGTGGTGTGCAGATCACGGCCAGCATCATTGGCTTGACGGATGTACTCAAGGTGATTGACCAGGGCGCCGACGACACCACCAACGCGGTCAACATCCGGCGCTTTTTTGCCCGCACCACGGGTGTTACCACCACGGATAAAACGCGGGAAGCCACGCTGATTCAGACACGTCACCGCATCCCCGAGGTGCCGCTCACCGAGGCGCAAATTTTGGTCTATCAGGTGCCCATGCCCGAGCCATTGTCCAAGCTCGAACCCAGCCGACGCGAGACCATCAAGATGCACGCGTTAAGTGAATATGGGCTGATGCATGTGCGCCTGTACGAAGACATTGCCCAGCTTGGTGCCATTGCGCGTGCCTATGACTATCCTGTCATGGTGAATGAGCGCTATTTGATGTCGCCCTCGCCGATTCCGAAATTTGACAACCCCAAGATGCACATGAACCCGGCCTTGCAACTCTTTGGCGCGGGTCGTGAAAAGCGGCTTTATGCGATCCCACCCTATACGGCGGTGCGCAGTCTGGACTTTGAAGACCATCCGTTTGAAGTGCAGCGCTGGGAGCACGCCTGTGCGCTGTGTGGTGCAGACCAGAGTTATCTTGATGAAATGATTGTCGATGATGCTGGCAGCCGCTTGTTTGTCTGCTCGGACAGTGACTATTGTGAAGAGCGTCGCCACGCCGGCCATGTGGGCACGCAGCAAGCTGTGACTTTGCACGACGTGCTGGCGCAGTCACCTGATCAGGAGGCTGCATGAAACCGCCCGTGTTGTTGTCGGCACGCCAGGTGGGCAAGGCCTTTGCGCATCAGGGGCAAGCGCGCTGGGCCTGCCGTGGAGTGAGTTTTGACCTCTACCCCGGTGAGGTGCTGGCCGTGGTGGGCGAATCTGGCTCGGGCAAAAGCACGCTGCTGCGCTTGTTGGCAGCTCGACACGCCTGCGACGAGGGCTCAGTGCACTACGACATGCGCACTGAGTCTGACAGGCCAACTGGTGGCCTGACCCAACTGGCCGATTTGTCCGAAGCACAGTTGCGTTGGCTGGCCCGTACCGATTGGGGCTTTGTTGAGCAGCATGCCCGTGACGGTTTGCGCATGAATGTCTCTGGGGGTGCCAACGTGGGTGAGCGGCTGATGGCTTTGGGCGCACGCCACTATGGCAAGTTGCGCGGTGAGGCCGTTTCATGGATGCAGCGGGTCGAATTGGATACCCAGCGCATTGACGACCTTCCTGCCACTTACTCTGGCGGGATGCAGCAGCGCTTGCAAATTGCCCGTAACCTCGTCACCCACCCACGGCTGGTGTTCATGGACGAGCCTACCACTGGCTTGGACGTGTCGGTGCAAGCCCGCCTGCTCGATTTGCTGCGTGAACTGGTGGATGAATTGCAACTGGCTGCGGTGGTGGTCACGCACGACCTGGCGGTGGCACGGCTGCTGGCACAACGCATGCTGGTCATGAAAGACGGCTATGTGGTCGAGCAGGGCCTGACCGACCGCGTGTTGGACGACCCCCAACATCCCTACACCCAACTGCTGGTTTCCTCGGTGCTGACGCCATGACAACTCTCATTGAAACCATCGCTTTGTCGAAAACTTTCACGCTGCATGGCCGTGGCGGCCTGCAACTGCCGGTGTTTGCGGGCATTGACTTGAGCGTGCAAGCGGGCGAGTGTCTGGCCCTGACCGGGCACTCAGGCAGTGGCAAAAGCTCTTTGTTGCGCTGTTTGTATGGCAACTACGCTGCCAGCAGCGGCGATGTGCGTATTCGCCATCTGGGCGACTGGGTCAGTCTGGCCACGGCGGCACCGCGTGAAGTGTTTGATGTGCGCCGGCGCACGCTGGGTTATGTGTCGCAGTTTTTGCGTGTGATTCCGCGGGTCTCGACACTGGACATCGTGGCCGACCCTTTGCGCCGCCTGGGTGTCAGTGCGCAAGACGCTCGTGCCCAAGCAGCGCAATGGCTGCAACGCTTGAATCTGCACGAACACCTGTGGCATCTGCCACCGGCGACTTTTTCGGGCGGTGAGCAACAACGTGTCAACATTGCACACGGCATGATCACTGCCCCACCGGTGCTGTTGCTCGATGAGCCCACAGCCTCGCTGGACGCTGACAACCGCCGTGTGGTAGTCGATCTGATCCATGCCGCGCGGGCACAAGGCAGTGCCATTGTGGGCATTTTTCATGATGATGAAGTGCGCGAGGCGGTGGCAACCCGTTGCTTCGATGTAGAGCAACACCGCCCCGCCTTGTAGCGAGAAGTCGGCAATTCAATGGACACGACTGTTGTATTTAAAAATGTTCGCATGGTTTTGGTGGATGAAGTCATTCACGGCACCCTCAGTGTCGAATCTGGACGTATCGTCGCAATCAACTCAGGCAGCACCAGCGTTGCTCAGGCCATCGACATGGAGGGGGACATGCTGTTGCCGGGTTTTGTCGAGATACATACCGACAACTTTGAGCGCCACCTGATTCCTAGACCCAAGGTGCACTGGGCCGAGTTGCCCGCCCTGCTGGCGCACGACGCCGAAATTGCAGCCGCCGGTATCACCACCGTGTTTGATGCGATGGGTGTGGGTGATGTCGAGCACGATAGCCTGCGCGGTGGAGACATGAGCCGGGTGATTGCGGTGATCGACGACAGCATGGCGCAGGGCATCTTGCGCGCGGACCACCACCTGCATGTGCGTTGCGAGTTGCCAGCTGCCAACGCAGTTGAACTGTTTCAGCCCTTTCATGATCATGAGCGCTTGTCGCTGATCTCGTTGATGGACCACACGCCGGGTCAACGCCAGTGGGAAGACCTGTCGCATGCACGTATTTACTACACCGGCAAGAAGGGCTGGAGTCAGGAAAAATTCGATCACCAGGTGGCGCATGCGCAAATGCTGCAACAACGCTATGTCGAGCCACATCGGCGTTATTTTGTGGACTATTGCCGCGCCCACGGTATCGCCTTGGCCAGCCATGACGACACCACCGCCGAGCATGTGGTGTTGGCGCATCAGGAGGGTGCTTTCATCAGCGAATTTCCCACCACGCGGGTAGCAGCACAAACAGCGCAAGCGCTGGGTTTGCTGACGGTCATGGGAGGTCCGAACGTGGTGCGCGGTGGCTCGCACTCGGGCAATGTGGCAGCGGCAGAGCTGGCACGCCAAGGCTTGCTCGACATATTGTCATCGGACTATGTGCCTGGCAGCCTGCTGACCGCGGTATTACGGCTGGTCGATGACGGCATTTTTAGCCTGCCCGAAGCGGTGGCCACGGTGAGTCGCAATCCGGCACGGGCTACTGGTTTGGCGGACCGAGGCGAAATCGCCCAAGGGCTGCGCGCCGATCTGGTGCGAGTCAAAAGGGTGACCCTGCCCGATGGCAGTCATCATGGTGTGGTGCGCTCAGTATGGCGACAGGGGTTGCGGGTGTTATGACGGTTTTTGTCATACCCTGGTCACACGGGTCATTCAGCATCAACGGTTTTATACATGGAGTCCTATGCTGTGCGTTACCCATTTGAGTCGTCACTATGGTCAGCTGAAGGCGGTTCAAGATGTCAGCCTGAGCGTGCCTGCGGGTAGTTTTGTCGGCGTCATTGGTCGCTCAGGTGCCGGCAAGTCCACCTTGTTGCGCATGATTAATCGCCTGGAAAATCCCTCTGGCGGTGGCATCAGTCACCAGGGTCAGGACGTTTCCAGGCTGCAAGGGCTGGCGCTGCGCCAGTGGCGACGCGATTGCGCCATGGTGTTTCAGCAGTTCAACCTGATCGGTCGGCTGGATGTGCTGACCAATGTGCTGATGGGGCGTCTGACCGCTGTGCCCAACTGGCGCGCACTGCTGCAGATGTGGAGCGACGACGACAAGAGCCGTGCTTTGCTGACGCTGGAGCGCTTTGACATGGCGCAGTTTGCCGCCAAGCGCTGCGACCAGCTCTCGGGTGGCCAGCAGCAGCGTGTGGCCATTTGCCGCGCACTGGTGCAAGAGCCCAAAATCATCCTGGCCGACGAGCCGATTGCTTCGCTCGACCCACGCAACACCAAAGCGGTGATGGACGCTCTGCGCAGCATCAACCGCGAGCATGGCATTACCGTTATCTGCAATCTGCGCTCGCTGGACGTGGCGCGTGATTACTGCGACCGTTTGGTCGGACTGGCTGCTGGCGAGGTGGTTTTTGACGGCTCACCAGAAACACTGACTGACAGCCTGGTGACGCGTTTGTATGGGATGGAAGCGCGCCACGTTGCTGACGAGCCTTGGGCAAAGGCCGCAGACGTGTCGAAGGTCGAACTGGCCTTTTCCTGAATTTATCCCTTCAACCCTATCTATAGAAAGAACTCATCATGTTGAAACGTCGAATCCTGCTGGCGCTTGTCGCCACTGCTGCCATGACTGCAACGGTCCACGCGCAGGACTGGAAATCAAAATACCCCGAGCTGGTGTTTTCGGCGGCACCGGCCGAAAACGCATCCATCGTGACCGAACGCTACCGGGACTTTCTGGATTACCTGTCCAAGGAAATCGGCGTCAAGGTCACACTGCGCATTGCCTCGGACTACGCCGCCGTGATCGAGGGTCAGCGCGCCGAGCAGATTCATCTGGCCTACTACGGCCCGGCTTCCTATGCCCGTGCCCGTATGACCGGCGCAAAAATCACCCCGTTTGTGATCGAAGTCTCCAAAGGTGGTGTCAAGGGCTATTACTCGGTGTTTTATGTCAAGGCCAGTTCGCCCTACCAGTCGATTCAGGATCTCAAGGGCAAAAATCTGGGTCTGGTAGACCCCAACTCGACCTCGGGCAACAACGTGCCGCGTTATGCGCTGAACAAGATGAACATCAAGCCCGAAGACTTTTTCGGCAAAGTGGTCTATACCGGCACCCACATCAACGCGGTGACAGCGCTGGGACAAGGCACGGTGGACGTGGCGGCCAACTGGTGGAACAGCGAGAACGATTCCGAGCTGCAACGCATGGCTGACAAGGGCCTGGCCAAAAAAGAAGACTACCGCATTATTTTCAAGTCCGACATGATTGTGAACAGTCCTTATGCCTACCTCGACAGCCTGCCAGCCGAGTTGAAACAGAAGATCAGTAAAGCTTTCATGGAGGCACCGGTCAAGGCCAAGGCCACCTATGACAAGCTCTCGGACGGCAAATACGAGCCATTCCAGCCGGTCGATCATGCGGCATATGAGCCCATCGTCGAGCTCAACAAGTTTGTTGACGCACTGCGCAAAAAATAGAGTTGTGACGGCTGATGCAACAAACCGGCTCACTGCCCGACGTTCGCTTGCGGGACTTGCACCAAGGCTACGCGCAGGCGGTGGCGGTGCAGCAACGACAGCACCTGCTGGGCTTGGCAGTTTTGCTCGGCCTGCTTGGGCTGTCGGCCTGGACGACCGAAGTTGATCTGTTGAAATTTTTCAGCAACATCGGCAATTTCACCAGTTATATTGACCGCCTGTCGCGTCTGGAGAGTGGCGAAAGGGTCGTGACAGACCCGATCGAATGGTTCTGGGGCTGGAAAATCTGGCTGATCCAGATGGGTGAAACCTTGTTGATGGCTTATGTGGGCACGCTGGCGGGTGCGTGCGGTGCGCTGGGTCTGTGTTTTCTGGCCAGCCGCAATATCACAGCCAACCGTGCACTGGTGTTTGCTGCCAAACGTTTACTGGAGTTTGCCCGCACCGTACCCGAGCTGGTGTTCGCCATGATTTTTATCATGGCATTCAGCCTGGGTCCCATGCCCGGTGTTTTGGCACTGGCTATCCACAGCATGGGCTCACTGGGCAAGCTGTTTTCTGAAGTGGTCGAAAACATCGACATGAAGCCGGTGGACGGTGTGCTGGCCACCGGTGGCAGCTGGTGGCAAAAAATCTATTTCGCCGTGATGCCGCAGGTGTTTTCCAGCTTTGTGAGTTACACCCTGCTGCGTTTTGAGGTCAATGTGCGCAGTGCCGCCGTGCTGGGTTTTGTCGGGGCTGGTGGCATTGGCCAGACGCTGATCGAGGCCATTCGCAAGTTTTATTATGCTGATGTCAGCGCCTTGCTGGTGCTGATTGTGCTCACTGTGATGCTGATGGACCAGATGACGCAAAAACTGCGTGCGCGCATCCTTGGCATGGAGCTGCGCGCATGAGTTCCCCGCCGCTGCGCCAGCGCTACCCCGAGCATTTTGGTTCGCTCAACCCATTACGGCTGCGCCTGCTGGCGCTGGCGCTGGGTATGGCCGGACTGTTTGTATTTGGCCTGGTTCAGCTTGATTTTTCGCTGCAACGCATCATCAATGGCATGAGCCGGTTGGGCGACATCGTGGTGCTGATGTTGCCGCCTGATCCTGGCTGGGGGCCGACTTTTCTGGCCTACTTGGTGGCCATGGGCGAAACCGTAGCGATTGCGTTTTTGGGCACCCTGGTAGCAGCATTGCTGGCGTTTCCTTTAGGTTTTCTGGCGGCGCGCAACACTTCTGTACATACCTTTGTTTTGTTATTTGCTCGGCGCAGTTGTGACACGCTGCGCAGCATCGACATGCTGGTGTGGGCGCTGATCTGGATCAACGTGGTCGGGCTGGGGCCATTTGCCGGGGTGCTGGCCATCATCTGCGCCGATATCGGCAGCTTTGGCAAGCTGTTTTCCGAGGCCATCGAAACGGCTGACCGCAAAGCGGTGGAAGGCATCATGTCCACTGGTGGCAACCGGTTGCAGCAAATCCGTTTTGGCATCCTGCCGCAGGTTTTGCCGGTCATGCTCAGCCAGGTGCTGTATTTCTTTGAGTCCAACACGCGCAGCGCCACCATCATCGGCATCATCGGCGCCGGCGGTATCGGTCTGATTCTGTCAGAGCAGATTCGCACGATGGAATTCCAGCCTTTGGCTTTTGTGATTATTCTGGTGCTGCTCACCGTGATGCTGATCGACCTGCTCAGTGCCAAGCTGCGCCATGCCATCATCGGGCAAGCCACCCACTGAACCACAGTCCCAACCCCAGGAAAGACTCCCCCCAATGAAGCAGCGCACTTTTTGCAACGCCCGTATCGTCACCGCCGACGAAGAATTCACCGGCTGCGTACACATTGACGACGGCATCATCCGTTCGGTGGATCGCGGTACCACGTCGGTTGCCGCAGCCGTTGACTGGGCTGGTGACTGGCTTATGCCAGGACTGGTGGAACTGCACACAGACAACCTCGAAAAGCACCTGGTTCCGCGCCCCGGCGTGCTTTGGAATGCTCATTCGGCCATGACGGTGCACGATGCGCAATGTGCCGCTGCTGGCATCACCACCGTGCTCGACTCGGTGGTGATTGGCAATATGGATCAGGGAGGCGCGCGCTGCCAGACACAGCACACATCGATTGCGGCGATGCACCAGTGCCGTGACGAAGGTCTGATGCGCGTGGAGCATCTGCTGCACCTGCGCTGTGAACTGGCAGCCCCCGATATTCTGGAGGTTTTCCATCAGTATTCAGAGGATCCCTTGCTCAAGCTTGTCAGCGTGATGGACCACACTCCCGGCCAGCGTCAGTGGCGCGACCTCAAAAGCTACCGCCGCTATGCTGAGCGCAACACTTTTTTTAGCGACGAGAGTTTTACCGCCATGATCGCCCAGCGCCAGGCCGACCAACAGGCCTATGCGGTGCCGCACCGCAGGGCCATCATCGCGGCCAGTCGGGAACGCGGGTTACCGCTGGCCAGCCATGACGACACTTCGGCCCAAGACGTGTTGCAAGCCGTCGCGGAAGGCATCAGCATGTCGGAATTCCCCACCACGCTGATGGCCGCGCAAGCGGCGCGCGACGCAGGTCTATTCATCATCATGGGTGGCCCCAACATGGTCAAGGGCGGCTCCCATTCTGGCAATGTGTCGGCCGCCGAGCTGGCGCAGGCCGATTTGCTGGACATTTTTTCGTCCGACTATGTCCCCAGTAGCCTGATGCTGGCTACCTTTATGCTGGGCGGCCTGACGCAGTGGACACTGCCACGCGCCGTTCGCACAGTCAGCCTCAACCCGGCCCGCGCCATTGGTTTGACCGACCGGGGCGACATTGCCGTGGGCCAGCGCGCTGATCTGGTGCGCGTGCGCATGAACCGTGCCGGCATGCCAACGGTGCTGCAGACCTGGCTGGCAGGCCAGCGCGCATACTGATTTTTGAAAGCCACACCATGACCCATATCCACATAGCCGCCCTGAATCTGTCCCCATCGGTGCACTTGGGCGAAGCACCAGCCTTGACTACAAGCTGCATGGTGCGCGATTGCCGCTTTGGCCGCTACACCCAGGTCGGCGAACAGACCCGCATGGAAGACTGTTTGCTCGACGATTACGCCTATGTGCAGCATTACTGCGACCTGATGTCGGCCGACATCGGCAAGTTTGCCAACATTGCCAACATGGTGCGCGTCAACCCCGGTTTTCACCCGATGGAGCGCCCCAGCTTGCACCATTTCACCTATCGCCCAACCATGTATGGCATGGCAGAGCAGGATGAAGAAGAATTTTTTGCCTGGCGCCGGCGCCAGCGGGTGCGCATTGGGCACGACACCTGGATTGGCCACGGCGTGGTGATCATGCCGGGGGTAACGATTGGCAACGGCGCGGTGGTGGGCAGCAACTCGGTGGTGACCAAAGATGTGCCGCCTTACGCCATCGTGGCGGGTGAGGGTGCCAAAGTGATTCGGCAACGTTTTCCCAAGGCCATTGCGCAAGCCTTAGAGACCACCGCCTGGTGGGACTGGAACCACGCTACCTTGACCGAGCGCATCGATGATTTTCGGGATTTGCGGGTGTTTTTGGCGAAATATGCGACCTGAGCAAAGCCAAGAGCGGATCGAGCAGATGTCGAAAAATCCAACAAAACTCCTGACATTATCAATTTTGTTGCTATTTAATATGAAGCGTCATACGCTTATTCCACGGGCGCTAAAGGCATTATATACTTGCAAGAAGCTACCGGTTCATGCCCTGCAATTCACGCCATCCCACGACCCGACAACCCTGACGTTCGTAGCCGCCTTCGCCGCCATACACAATCACCGGTGGTAGCGCCGCACCGGAAGCGAACTTTTGCCATTTGAGGATCGCATCGGGCCAGTCAGAGGCGAAGGTGCTGCCAGATTTGATTTCGATCGCCTGCATGCCCAGCGGGGTCTCCAACAGCAGGTCCACTTCATGCCCTGCGCTGTCGCGCCAAAAGTACAGCTCAGCACTCTGCCCCGCGTTGAAGCGCTGTTTGATGAGTTCACTCACGACATAGGTCTCAAACAAAGCGCCACGAGCTGCGTGCGTCTGAATGCTGGCAGCGTCGCGTATGCCCAGCAGCCACGCCATCAGCCCGACATCCAGGAAATACAGTTTGGGGCTCTTGACTAGCCGCTTGCCAAAATTGCGGTGGTAGGGCGGCAGTCGCGCCACCAAGTAGCTGGCTTCCAAAACCGACAGCCACTCGCGTGCTGTCACCGCCGAGATGCCGCAGTCCGCGCCCAGTGCCGCCAGATTAAGCAGCTGGCCTGAGCGCGCCGCGCACATGCGCACAAAGCGTTGAAACAGTGACAGATCACGCACCGCGATGAGTTGGCGCACATCGCGCTCCAGGTAGGTCGCCACATAGTTGGGAAACCAGTCGCCTGGCAGCAGTTCGCGGTCATACAGCGCGGGATAGGCACCGCGCAGCAGCATATCCTCCAGAACCTTGGGCAGCTTACCGACAGCGGCCAGCTCTAACCCTGAGAATGGCAGCAGTTCGACACGCCCAACGCGGCCCGCCAGCGACTGTGTGATGCCCGATATCAGATCAAACTGGGCCGAGCCGGTCAGCACGAAATCGCCCATTGCGCCCCGTTCATCCACTAGGCCCTGCAGCCAAGACAACAAATGCGGGCAGCGTTGCACCTCGTCCAGAATCGCCCCCGACTCAAACCGGTTCAAAAATGCGCGCGGATCGCGTTCGGCAAACTCAAACTCGTCCGGGTTTTCAAGTGTTACATAAACTTTGGAAGCAAAAACCTCCCTCGCCAAGGTCGTCTTGCCGGACTGGCGTGGTCCGGTCAAGGCGATGATGGGAAAGCCTTTGGCCAAGCGCTGCAAGGTCTGGGTGGCGATGCGAGGGATCATTTTTTGCAAATCGGAGTTTTAACTTTCGATTTGCAATTTTATGCCGAATCCGATGTTGGTTCGCCCAATGAAAACACGTTTGTGTAGCATCGATGGGATGTCATTAAATTGACGTGTGCAGACTTCAGAATCGCAAGGGTTAACCCTTTGTTGCAAGATTGGCTTGTCACTGGCGGTTGATCATCTAGCGAGCTCAGTCCATCATGGCAAACACAGATACACCGAAAATGCTCGGGTCAACCGGCTCATTTTCGCGTCGGATAACAACCGTTCTCTCCATTGTGCTTATGGTTGCCCTACTGGGTTCGAGCATCGGATTTTGGTCATTGGTCAAAGTTTCCACGCAGACCGATAACCTGGTCAATGATGTGCTGGTTACCGAACGCACAACGGGTGAATTGCAACGGCATATTTTGGTCAATATGGCGCGATCGAAGGCTCTTGCTCTGAGCTCCGAGCCCCAGGTGGGCGATGCTCTGAGCCCTGAAATTGAGCAAACCTCGCAGCAGATTGAGCTGTTGCTAAAAAATTTGGAAAGTATGCTGACGAGCCCCGGCGATAAGGCCAGTCTAAGCCACATCACACTGGCCAATCAGGATTTTGTGAAAGCTCGCAAGGCACTCACGACTGCCCGCGATGGTGGTGTAAGCGCCAACATTGAAAAGGTGTATGCGAACCAATTTATGCCCGCCGCACTGGCGTTGCAGCAGGCCGTCACGACGCTGGGCGAGCGCCACAGGGGCGAAATTACTGCGGCTGCGGCAAGTATTGGGAATTTGAGTCAAACCGCCCGTTGGGGGCTTATTCTGTTTAGCTTTTGCGCCTTATTGCTAGGCGGTGTTTTATCGGCTTGGCTTGTGCGCAGCATCACACGCCCTATACAGCAGGCCGTCAATGCGGCCAACCAGGTCGCCTCTCTGGACCTGACGAGCATCATTGATGGTCATCACCGGGATGAGGCTGGAAGGCTGTTGGTGGCGTTGGGTCAAATGCAGACCTCGCTGCATGTTTTGGTGCAACAGGTTCAGGGCGCCAGCCACAGTGTGGCAGAGGGTGCAACGCAAATAGCCGCTGGCAATATGGATATTTCGAGCCGAACCGAGTTGGCAGCTTCATTCTTGCAACAAACGGCAGCCTCCATCGAAGAAGTTGCAATGACGATGCATGCCTCACTCGAAGCGGCAAAGAGGGGAGAGTCACTCGCCAAATCGGCAACGCTGGAAGCCGCCAACGGAAGTTCGATCATGGCCGAGGTGATGCAGACAATGGGCGATATCAGTGAGTCCTCGCGCAAAATTGTGGCCATCACCGGGGTCATAGACAGCATTGCCTTTCAAACCAATATCCTGGCCCTGAATGCGGCGGTAGAAGCCGCACGCGCGGGTGAGCAAGGCAGAGGATTTGCCGTGGTAGCAGCAGAAGTTCGCACTTTGGCAAACAGGTCCGCGTTGGCCGCAAGGGAGATCAAGACACTGATAGATGCCTCGGTTATGAATGTCGAGTTGGGCACATCCAAAGTGACGCGTGCCCGTGCAAGCATGGACACCATTGTTCACTCCATTGAGCATGTGAGCACTGCAATCAGCCAGATCAATGCGGGTAGCAGTGCGCTAAGTGGCAGCATGTCAAGTATCAACCTGGCTGTAAATCGGCTGGATCAAATGACGCAACAAAACGCTGCAGTGGTTGAAGAATCAGCCGCAGCAGCGCAAAACCTGCAAAACCAGGCGGGGGATTTGCGTGATGTGGCAAGCCGTTTCAGATTGCCGGGGTTTGCATTGGCCTTGAATGTTGGCTAAGGGATGCAGAAAATGCAAATATCCCATTTCTGGCGGCACTGTCGGGCGCATTGCGTCGTTGCTCATCGATTGTGTGGTCTTGCCACACTGCGCTCTGAGCGCCTAGCGCTGCATCCCTCCAGCACTCGCCATAAACGGTGCATTTGCAATTTCTGCATCCCTAAAGCAAGAAATTGTCACATGGGTGAAATATGTCGAGGTTAAGCTGACATCGAAATTTGGGTTATTTCCCAAATCAGTGGCTGAACAACTGCAAATTCAACGTTTCATGCGGGGCATTCAATGAACACCAAGCAATTGCATTGACCGGAAAAATGCATGGCACCTTTTATGGCTCTGTTTCTGATGACGATTGTCGTCTTGTGGCTTGTGATGGTTCACATCGATAAGGTGCGAATTCGTCGGCATTTTCATACATCCAGCCAGATTATTCTGTCTATTCGCTGGAGTCCTGTGCACCATCAATGGACATCAGATGCGTTGCGTTTCGGCGATGGCAACAGAATCTATTTTGTGCAATATCTGGATTCAAGTGGCCAGCGACAGCAAGCTTGGTGCAAAACTGGCCTATTGAATGGCGTTGCGCTGGAACCAGATGAACAAATCGTGGCTACCAAGGAGGCTGATTCGATATCAGCACTGCATCAATGAAATCGATCAAAGAGCCCCAATTGAATCCCAATGTGGATGAACTCGTTCAACGAATCCGACGCGATCTGGCGGACAGTTATGACGAAGAGTTTGAACTCGAGCTTGAGGATCGCAATCTCGAAGAGCTCGAAAGTCAGATTGACACGGAGTCAGCAAGCTACAAAGAGAGTCGGCGCCTGTATTTTCGTGAACTTTTTCGCATGCAAGCAGAGCTTGTCAAGTTGCAGGACTGGGTTGTCAAGACCGGTCAAAAAGTGGTGATTTTGTTTGAGGGGCGCGATGCCGCTGGCAAGGGTGGTGCCATCAAGCGGATCACACAGCGCCTCAACCCACGCGTGTGCCGGGTTGCTGCCTTGCCAGCCCCAAATATCAGAGAGCAAACCCAATGGTATTTTCAGCGCTATGTGGCGCATTTGCCAGGTGCGGGTGAGATTGTGCTATTTGACCGCAGTTGGTACAACCGCGCGGGTGTTGAGCGTGTGATGGGGTTTTGTACTGATGAACAGTACGAGGAATTTTTCAGGTCCGTACCAGAGTTCGAAAAAATGTTGGTGCGCTCGGGGATCCAACTGATCAAATATTGGTTTTCGGTTTCGGATGAAGAGCAAGAACTGCGGTTTTTGGGACGCATCCATGATCCTCTGAAACAATGGAAGCTTAGTCCGATGGACATGGAATCGCGCCGTCGCTGGGAGGAATACACCAAGGCCAAAGAGATCATGCTGCAACGCACGCACATTCCCGAAGCGCCATGGTGGGTTGTTCAAGCGGTGGACAAAAAAAAGGCTCGGCTTAATTGCATTCACCATTTGCTCAGTCAGATCCCGTATGGCGAGATTGAATATCCGGAAGTTGTCTTGCCACCGCGTGAGCGCAATGACGACTATGTGCGTCAGCCCGTTCCTGAAGA
This sequence comes from uncultured beta proteobacterium, assembly GCA_903930255.1. GTDB lineage: Bacteria > Pseudomonadota > Gammaproteobacteria > Burkholderiales > Burkholderiaceae_C > Rhodoferax. Next base: position 64,062 of record CAIYYA010000249.1, on the reverse strand, counting down.
AATACGGGTTCCAGACGTTTATTGATCAAAACTCGACTCGATTAGGCATTATTTAATACCCAAAGGGTGTTCATGACTGACGACAAAGAAACAATAAGACTACAACGGGATCAACGGTTTGTCAGCCTGCTCACCCGAAATACGTTTGCGATGGTGTTGGCTGGTGGGCGCGGCAGCAGATTGCATGAACTCACCGAATGGCGCGCCAAGCCGGCTGTTCCATTTGGTGGAAAGTTTCGCATCATTGACTTTACCCTTTCCAATTGTGTGAACTCTGGTGTACGCAGGGTCGGTGTAGCAACTCAATACAAGGCGCAAAGCCTGATTCGGCATTTGCAGTTGGGCTGGAGTTTTTTGGATGGCCGTTTGGGCGAATTCATAGAAATCATGCCTGCACAACAACAAGTGAATGAGTCTCACTGGTATCGCGGAACAGCGGATGCAGTGTTCCAGAATTTACGAGAAATACGCCATACTGATCCAGAATATGTACTGGTGCTATCGGGCGATCAAATTTATCGCATGGACTATGGGCGCATTTTGGCGGCGCATGTCGTGAAACAGGCCGATTTGACGGTGGCATGCATTGAGGTACCGATCGCTGAAGCGGTTAGTTTTGGTGTGATGTCGGTTGACGAACAGCATCGCATCATTCAATTTGTCGAAAAACCAGCGCAGCCGCAATCCATGCCAGGTAACCCGGAGCTTGCCTTGGTGAGCATGGGCATTTATGTTTTTAGCGCCAAATTCTTGTTTGAGCAGCTTCTGCGCGACGCTGAAGACCCTTTGTCGAGTCACGATTTTGGCAAGGACGTGATCCCGCACTGCGTAACGCAGCACCGCTGTTACGCACAAAATTTTGCGGATAGTTGCGTCAGTGATTCCGCGAGCCCTGTTTATTGGCGCGATGTCGGCACACTGGATGCCTATTGGGAAGCCAATATGGAGTTGATGAACGTCACCCCGCAACTCAATTTGTATGACACCAACTGGCCGATCTGGACCTGGCAGCCGCAAAGTCCACCGGCCAAGTTTGTTTTTGATGAAGATACAAGGCGCGGAGCGGCTTTTGACTCACTGGTTTCAGGTGGTTGCATCATCAGCGGTGCAACGTTGAGGCGGTCGATGCTTTTCTCGGGCGTTTACATTCACAGCTATTCTTTAATTGAAGACAGCATAGTTTTGCCGAATGTCAAAATAGGTCGGAACTGCATTCTTAAAAAGTGCATCATTGATAAAAACTGCAATTTGCCCGACGGCATTCGCATTGGTCTGGATCCGGTGGAAGATCGCAAACGTTTTCACGTGACTGCCTCGGGCATCACGCTGGTGACGCGAGTGATGCTAGGGCAGGATGTGAATGTGGTTCGCTGGCAGACGGGTCGCAATGCTGACAAACAAAGCGAAGCGGCTGAAAACTAGGTAACAGGCGCTCGCTGAGGACTTGCCGGTGTTCAAAAACAGCTCGGCATTTGCGTCGTCACAGGCTGGTGTGGAGCTCTTTTTTGCATGAATCCAAGGGGTCATAGCGCTGCCCGCGGAGCAAGGCAATCGGCGAGTTCCAGTAGTTGGCTACATTGTGAAAGGGGTCTAGCAAAATTTTGCAGAACCAAGCCATGCCCCATGCTGGGCCGCGCAGGAAAAACAGATGCAGGGTGCGAAACAGCAGGCCACCGGCTCCCAAAGCCAACCATAAAAGACCCACATCATGCATCCAGCCGCTCAGCCCCACAGCGGGTTCGATGGATCCAAACAAACTTGGGCTCAAGGCAAGCAAAGTCGGCAGAGCCAACCATACCGAAATCAAGACAGCCTTGCGGCGCATGTTGTAGCCCGCCTTGATGGATTCCTTGTGCGCATAGGTTGCTTGATTAATGGAGTCGTAGCCACGTGGCTCAAAAAATAGATGCCCGGATTGACGCGTCACCATGCCCACCAGCCAACCCACCATGCCGGCTGCTGCCGGGTTAACAAAAAGCAAGGCATAGGCGACCAGGAAGCTGAGCGCACTGATCAAGTGCAGCGTCTGGTTGATACGGCATTGGTGATAGAAACGATGATCGTCTTGCTGCAATATCTCAATCTTCTTCAAAAAATCACCCATAGCATCTCCTTAAGTTGCTTGTCGCGACACGGGTTGGCCTCGACTAAAGAGTAATGTAGAAATTGGGCATGACACTTCGGTGACAAGCGAGATGAGGCTAAAACAAAAAATGCAAATCGTTTTGCCAACGAACTGTCACAAAACTTTCGCATCTGCTGGTGACACTTCAGTGTTGCATCAAACTGAAGGGCAGAAAAGTGAAGATAACCATCATTGGTACGGGCTATGTCGGCCTGGTCACAGGCGCGTGCTTGGCTGAAGTCGGTAACGATGTGGTTTGTTTTGATACGGATCCTCAAAAAATTAAATCATTACAGGATGGGTACATTCCAATCTACGAACCCGGTCTGAATGAGATGGTCAAACACAACGTCAACGGGGGGCGTCTGCATTTCACGGATGACATTGAACGAGCCACCCACTTTGGGACAATTCAGTTCATCGCAGTCGGTACGCCTCCTGGAGAAGATGGCAGCGCCGATGTTCAGTATGTGTTGCAAGCGGCAAGCAACATCGGTAAATATATGAACGACTACAAGGTTGTGGTGGACAAAAGTACCGTGCCCGTTGGTACTGCAGATGCAGTACGCAAGGCCGTTAAGGCAGAACTTGATTTACGCGCTGTCAATACCCCTTTCAGTGTGGTTGCCAATCCTGAGTTTTTGAAGGAGGGTGCTGCCATCGAAGACTTTATGCGCCCTGGTCGCATCGTTCTGGGTTGCGACGATGAGCAGGCTGCTCTGAACATGCGGGCGCTGTATGCACCTTTTCAGCGGCATCACGACCGACTGATTTTGATGGATATTCGCAGTGCAGAACTGACAAAATATGCGGCCAACGCCATGCTGGCTACACGCATCAGCTTTATGAACGAGCTTGCCAATCTGGCTGAAAAACTGGGCGCAGACATAGAACATGTGCGAAAAGGTATCGGCAGCGATCCCCGTATTGGCTACGACTTTTTATATGCAGGTGCGGGCTATGGTGGCTCTTGTTTTCCCAAAGATGTCAAAGCGCTGATCCGATCGGCTGCTCAAGATGGGGGCCTGCAGCTCAAAGTGCTCCAAGCAGTTGAGGAGGCCAATCAAGCTCAAAAACACATTCTGGGCTTGAAGGTAAAAGCCCGGTTTGGCGATCAGCTTGAAGGAAAACATTTCGCAATTTGGGGGCTGGCTTTCAAGGCCAACACCGACGATATGCGCGAAGCAAGTAGCCTCTCAGTTGTGCGCGACTTACTGACTGCCGGTGCAACTGTGTCTGCTTACGATCCGGCGGCGATTGAACAGGCAAAACTTGCGTTTTCCCAGATGGATGGCATTGAATACGCAGACTCTCAAACTGCTGCGCTGCGCGACGCTGACGCTTTGATTATTGTCACTGAGTGGAAAGAGTTTCGCAGCCCCGATTTTGAGCTCATCAAGAGCTTGCTTAAAACCCCTGTCATTTTCGATGGCCGAAATCTCTATGACCCCCAATGGGTACGCAGTATGGGGTTTGAATATTACGCGATTGGCCGTTGAATGATGTTTCAGCAATTTCCATGTTCATGACCGAGAGCACAGCCACAGCCATGAAATTGACACGGGTGTCATGGATTGGGTGGATGCTGGTGGTATTTTTAAGCGCCTGTTCTCCGCGACATTTGATTGTGCAAGGGGTTGCCAATGAGTTGGCCAGTCAGGGCAGTGCACAGGAAACCGATTTGGTGTTGGCGCGCGAGGCCAGTGCGTTTTACCTTAAGCTGTCTGAATCCTTGTTGCGTGAAACACCATCAAACCTGAAACTGGCCGAAGCCGTGGCGGGCGGATTCACGCAATACGCCTTTGCCTTCGTTCAATTTGAAGCCGAAAAGCTCGAGGGCAAGGATAGTCAAGCGGCTGCCAAATTGCGCACCCGTGCAGCCCGGCTTTACCAGCGCGCACATCGGCACGCCATGGCTGCGCTGGAGCAGCAGTCTCCTGGGTTTGCTAAGTCACTGCAAAGCCCAGACTCAGCCAGTTGGCCTCGACTGACTGCAGATCAAGTGGCTGTGGCTTATTGGGCTGCTGCTTCATGGGGTGGCTTGATTTCACTGTCCAAGGATGATCCTGACATCGTGGCTGATTTGCCGCTGGCCATAAGGCTGGCACATTTGGCGTGGCAAACGTCACCCCATTTTGGCGATGGTGCGCTGGCGAGTTTGCTGGGTAGTTTTGAGGCAGCCCGCCCAGGTGGCGCGCGCGCACAAGCGATCGCCTATTTTGATCAGGCACGGCTAATCAGCGCAGGGCAAAGTGCTGCTGTCTATGTGGCCCAAGCCGAAAGCATTGCGTTGCCTAGCGGTAACCGTCAGTCGTTTGAAGCTTTGCTTCAGCAAGCGCTGGAGGTCAGCAAGCACAGACGCGATTTGCCCAATGAAGTCATGCGTGAAAGAGCGCAATGGCTGCTTGATACAAGCGATGATCTTTTTTAACTCGACCTTTCAAAATGACCTATCCGATGTTTTTCTGGCCGAAATGGCTTGTTAGCTGCCTCGTTGGCATCGCCGTGATGACAACCCAATGTGTATCTGCCGCAGACAAACAGTTGCGAATAGGTACTTTGGCACCAAAAAATTCGCTCTACCACCAGCAATTGCAGGAAATCGGTGAAGTCTGGCGTGCCGCTCAAGGTGGCAATGCCAAATATCTGATTTATCCGGATGGTAGCCAAGGGGGTGAAGCCGAGTTGGCGCGACGCATGCGTATCGGCCAACTTCAAGGGGCACTGATATCCGTGGTGGGACTGCGTGAGATTGAGCCATCAATCGGTGCGCTGCAAAATTTGCCACTGCTGTTTCAAAGTTGGGAAGAAGTGGATTACGTGCGCGAAAAAATGCGCACAGCCATGGAGAAAAAATTTCTCGACAAAGGCTTTGTGGTGCTGGCCTGGGGTGACTCGGGTTGGGTGCGATTCTTCTCCAAAGACGCTGCATTTCGCCCATCCGATTACAAAAAAATGAAATTTTTTGCCTGGGGCTCTGAATCAGAGCAGCAAGAAATCATGAAGAGTTTGGGCTACACCCCCGTGCCCTTGGAAACCAGCGATATATTACCGGCGATCCAGACCGGCATGATCAACGTGGTGCCCTCCACACCATATTTCGCGCTGGCAAGCCAAATTTACAGCACCGCACCCAACATGCTGGAGATCAATTGGGCGCCCATCGTGGGGGCGCTGGTGGTGACCAAAAAAGCCTGGGATGACATGAGTCCTGCGGTTCAAGCCGCGGTGCGCGCGGCGGGCGATAAAGCTGGCTTGCAAATACGCACTAAGGCGCGCCAGGAGGTTGAAGATGCCGTGAATGCCATGAAAAAGCGTGGCCTGGTTGTGAACCGTCCAAACCCTGAGCAAATGCGCGAATGGAGTGAGTTGGCCGAAAAACTCTACCCGCGCATTCGCGGCACGATGATTCCTGCTGAGACTTTTGATGAAGTTTTTGCGCACCTTAAAGTCTTCCGCGCCAGCAAGGGGAAATAGCTTTGCTAGCGCTCTGGAGAGTTCGTCTGCAAGGCTTCAGGCGTTTTGACGAGGGCTTGTCCGCGGCGGCTTTGCTGCTGATGACGCTGATTCCGCTGGTTGAAATTGTTCTGCGCCCGCTGCTGGGTCGGGGCATTGAGAATGCCTCAGCGCTGGTGCAGCATTTGGGTTTGATTTTGGCCATGTTTGGCGCAGTCGCCGCTGAGCGACATGGGCATTTGAGCAGCTTGGGCAGCAGTCTTGGCCACATCGGCAAGCCGCGTTTTCAGGCCATCGTGCTGAAGTTTTCCAAAGGCAGCGCAGCACTGATTTGTGGACTACTGGGTTTGGCAAGCTGGCGTTTTATTGCCAGTGAAATCGAGGTCAGTCACAGTTTGGCGTATGGCTTGCCTGTGTGGTGGGTGCAGGCCAGCATGCCATTTGGTTTTTTACTGCTGGGTGCCAAACTGGGCGCGCGTTGCGCTGGCTCAGTCGGGTTGAAACTGGCTTTTGGCCTAGGGCTACCCGCTGCTGGATTCATGTTGGCTGATGCGTTGGATGGCTGTGCCGTTTTGCTCTGGCCAGGGGTTCTGTGCTTGCTGGCGGTGCTGCTGTCGGGTGCCCCCATCTTTGCCGTGTTGGGTGGTCTGGCGCTGGCACTGTTTTGGCAAGACGGGCAACCTCTGGCCTCGGTTGCGCTGTCGCATTACCAGATCACGGTGAACCCTTCGTTGCCAGCCCTGCCCCTGTTCACCTTGGCTGGCATGGTGTTTGCCCGCACCGGTGCAGCGCAACGGCTGGGGGCGGTGTTTCTGGCTTTGTTTGGCGGCGGTGTCACCGGCACGGTGCTGGCTGCGGCGATTCTCTGCTCATTTTTTACCGCCTTTACGGGCGGCTGCGGAGTCACTATTCTTGCTTTGGGTGGGCTGCTGTTGCCACTGTTGCGCCAGGCCGGTTTGCCTGAGCAGCGCGGCATCAGTCTGGTGACCAGTGCCAGCGCTCTGGGCGTGCTACTGGCGCCATCTGTGCCACTGATCATGTACGCCATCATTGCCCGGGTGCCGATCAACACCATGTTTTTGGCAGGCTTGGTGCCCGCTGGCGTGATGGTGGCATTTTTGGTGCTGGTGGGTGGCTATTTAAAGCGCAGCGGACTCGAAGTTTCACCGGCAAAGCCCGCCAGGGTCAATTTGCACCTGGCGATGTCAGCCAGCTGGAACGCTAAATGGGAAATACTGGCACCCGTGGTGGCGATTGGTTCACTCGTCAGTGGCTTGGCCACCCCCACCGAGAGCGCCGCACTCACCGCCGGCTACGCCATTCTGACCCAGGCTGTGGCGCACCGTGAGCTGAACTGGCGCTTGCTCAGTCAATGCCTCAACGAATGCGCTCAGGTGATCGGCAGTGTCATGCTGATTTTGGGCATGGCGCTGGGTCTGACCAATTACCTGGTGGATTCTGGCGTGCCCAATGCTGCGATTGAATGGGTGCAAAGTGTGATCCCCAACAAGTTTGTGTATCTGTTGGTGCTGAATGTGTTTTTGCTGGCTGCCGGCGCGCTGATGGAAATCTTTGCGGCAATTGTTTTTTTGGTACCGCTGTTGCTGCCGGTCAGTCTGAGTTACGGCATTGATCCGGTGCACTTTGGCATTATTTTTCTGGCCAATATGGAAATGGGATTTCTTTGTCCGCCTGCCGGCATGAACCTCTATTTTGCTTCTGCCATGTTTGGCAAACCTATCCGTTATGTGGCTACCTCAGTGCTGCCGGCACTGCTGGCTTTGTTTCTCGGCACCCTGGCGATTTCGTGGTTGCCGATTTTGGCGACCGGATTGCCTGCATGGGTGGGTTGAAATTATCGCGATGGACTGCTTTTTTCAACTTTGACTTTTCGCTTTTCGAAATATTTCAACGCGGCATATGTCGCCACACCCATCAAACTCGCACCCATCAGGAAAAGCGCATAAGCCAGCGGCCATGGGATTCCTTGCGTCATCATCGAAAACTCAGACATGCCGCCCATCCCGGCCAAGATGTTGATCGGCATAAACACGACACCGAAGACAGTCAGTTGGTTGATGCGTTTATTTTGGTTGATGTTGATAAAGCCGATGGTGGCATCCATCAAGAAGTTAATCTTGTCGAACAAAAAAGATGTGTGGCTGTTCAAAGAATCAATGTTGCGCAATATCTGCTTGGCATCGTCAAATTGCATGGGCGACATGATCTTGCTTCGCATCAGGAAATTGATAGCGCGTTGCGTGTCGAGAATATTGCCACGGATGCGTCCATTCAAGTCCTCCTCTTCGGCAATGTCGCCAAGAATACCGGCAGCTTCGCCATCGCTGATGGTTTCACTCAGAACCTGTCGTCCTACCTTGCCCAAGGTTGCGTAAATATCCTCTAGTGAGTCTGCTGAGTATTCGACATCCGACCCATACAAATCTAACAATACGTCATTGCAATCGGTGACATAACCGGTTTGGGTTCTTGCGCGGCGCCGCTGCAGCCGAAAAACCGGCAGTTCTTCGTTGCGCAATGAAAACAAGATTCCCATGTGAACGATAAAAGCAACTGGAACGCTGCGTGAATTTCCTTCGCGATCAAGCAAGAAGTTGGAGTGAAGATGGATTTCACCATTCTCTTCAATGTGAAAGCGCGTGCTGACCTCCAGGTCGGTTGCGTCGCCTGGATCAGGCAGTGCGAGGCCGAAATGCGCGCCAACGTAAGCTCGTTCGGCTTTTGTTGCGCCGAGTAGGTCAATCCAGATTGGCTTTAAGCCTTCCAGGTTTTTACGACTTTCGATGGGAATTTGGCGCAATTTTCCATCCACCAATTCAAAGGCGTTCATCTGACTTTCGTCGAAAGCGGGCTCACGGCTACCGACCAGATCGGCTCTTCGGCTATCAGATACCTCCCAAAGCACGTCATTCTCCCGTTTCTCTGGAATTTGCGCCCACAGCAACTTGGCATCTTCAAGGGGCAGGGCTTCGAGGATGTTGCCAATTTCTGCCGCGGGGAGTTGGGACATCAGGTTGTGTAATTCAGCGAGTTGCTGCTTTTGCAGCAGGGTTTCAACGATGTCTTGACGCGGCATGCTCTGCCCATGCACCAGCACTTGAACGCGCTTTTGCTTTTTGAGCATTTCTGAAACTTTTTCGAGAGGCGTGGTCATGGTGGTGTCATTCATTGTGATAGCCGTATGAGTTTACCCAGTGCCCGAGACCCGCTTGATTGCGCTTCAAATTTAATAGCTGCTCACGCAATTGGAATAAGCGCTAGTGGCATAAAACATGCTAAATACTGAATTCAAAGAAGAGGCACCCGGAGCTGCTTGTCACGCCACTGAAATGATTGCTCGTTAAATTATGCGCAAGAAGCAACGCTTCGATTCGATCCAAATTTTGCTTGGAGTAATTCTTTGCTGATGCGCCTCTTGATTGACTGGTTGGTGATGGATGGCGCAGCTTGCCACCAGCCATCACGACGCATGTTGTGTGCAGCGCGCACAAATCGTTCGACCACCTGAGCGAAATCTTCTTGCTTGTAATTCAAACTGAAGATGATCCGACCTGTGCCGACCCAGCTCAATGCCAATCCTTCGAGGCGTAAATAGTGTTGAAACAGCCAGTTGTAGCATGCCGGTTGGGTGTAAAGCACGGTCCATATCGACGACAAGTTGGCCACTTGAAGCGGCAGGTTTTCGTCGCGCAGACGTTGGTTGAGCGTTTGTGCACGCTGGTTCCAGGTGGCATCCAGATCGACATAGAGTGCTTGAATTTCTGCACGCTCCTGGCTTTTCAGAAAAACATTCATGGCACCCATTACATATGGGTGGGCGTTGAAGGTGCCCCGGGCGAAGCAAATGTCGGCTGGAAAATGCGCGTTAAAACGCTTCATCCAATGGGCCTTACCACACACCACGCCGATGGGCAGCCCACCTCCCAGTGTTTTGCCATAGGTAACGATATCTGCCCGCACACCGAAGTATTCTTGCGCCCCAGCTGGTGCCAGGCGAAAACCGACAAATACCTCGTCAAAGATCAGCGCAATGCCTTTGTCGTCGCAAATTTTTCGCAAAGCGTGCAGCCAGGCGGTGTAGCCGGGTTTGTCGAAACGGGCTTTGCGCGAGCTGTCCAGCAGCGACGAATCGCCCGGTGCCGCTGCGTTTGGGTGCAGCGCTTGCAGTGGGTTGATCAAGATGCAGGCAATGTCGCTGCGCTTGCGCAAAACGCGCAGCGTGGCCTCGCTCATTTCGGCCAGTGTGAAGGTGTCGCGGGCTTTGATCGGGTTGCCTATGCCGGGCTGCACATCGCCCCACCAGCCATGGTAAGAGCCGCAAAAACGCACCACCTTGTCGCGCGCGCTGTGGTAACGCGCCAGGCGCACGGCCTGCATCACGGCTTCGGTGCCCGACATATGAAAGCTGACCTCGTCCATACCGGAGATAGCCTTCAAACGCGCCACGTTGTCCAACACCACCGGGTGATAAGCGCCCAGCACCGGCCCCAGAGCCCTCACCAGGTCGGCACCCTGATCGATACAGTCCTTGTAGAAATCATTGCCGAACAGATTGACACCGTAAGAGCCGGTCAGGTCATAAAAAAGGTTGTCATCCAAATCTGTGACCGTCACGCCTTCGGTGGATTTGACAAACGAGCCGATTTTCAGCCGGTCTGCTGCAAATTGCCGAAACTGGAACGGGATTCGGTAAGCGCTGATGAATTGCAGGTCAGACAGTCCGCTGCTCGCCTGAACAGTGGCATTCACGCTGTTGGGAAACCGCTGGGTGAATTTCGCAGTCAAGTCATCAAATGCCTTTGTTCTCTGCGCAACAACTTCTGGCGTGGCGCCGTCAAGTCCAAAAGCCTGTGCCGCGTCATAGCTGTAAACAGGCAGCAGTGCTGCGATGCGTCTGGCGATGCGCGGGTGCCCTGCCAGCGAGCGGTGTTTGGCCAGCGAAAGCTCAAGGCGAGCTTTCAACTTGCCCAACACGACCACCAGTGCGCCGCCGCCAACAAGGTACACGAGCATCGAATTCAGTCCAATAGTTTCATCCACGAATATCACCTTTCAATGTCATATTTACAACGAGCATTTGCCCCATGAGCTTTCGCCACCACATTCAAAAAATACTGAGTCAGGAAGACCTGAACTTTTTGCTGACCAATCGCCTGCCGCGTCGCTGGCTGACCCAATTTATGGGGCGATTCAGCAAAATCGAGCACCCTTGGGTACGTGATCTGTCGATTGGTATCTGGAAGTTTTTTTCGGCGCTTGATCTGAGCGAGGCTAAAAAAAGCCACTTCACCAGCATGCACGACTGTTTTACGCGCGAGCTTAAGGACGGCGTGCGGCCGATCAGCATGGCGGTAGATAGTTTGTCCAGTCCGGTGGATGCCATCGTGGGAGCCCACGGCCCGATTGCGCGCGGCCAAGTGTTCCAGGCCAAAGGATTTCCGTATGCCCTGCAAGATTTGATCGGCGATGAGCAGCACATTGAAGACTGGCAAGACGGCTACTTTGTGACACTGCGGCTGACTTCGAGCATGTACCACCGGTTTCATGCCCCCTTTGATTGCATGGTCGAAAAAGTGCGCTATTTTTCGGGTGATACCTGGAACGTCAATCCGATTGCCTTGAAGCGGGTTGAAAAACTGTTTTGTAAAAACGAGCGGGCGTATCTTCAAACGCGTCTTGATGGTCAAGGTTCGCTGCATGGCAAGCGCATTGCCTTGGTGCCCGTTGCGGCCATCTTGGTAGCCAGCATCCGGCTGCATTTTCTGGATGTTCTGCTGCATTTGAAGTATGCGGGCCCCAAGGTCATCGCCTGCCATGCCGGCTTTAAAAAAGGCCAGGAGATGGGCTGGTTTCAGCATGGCTCAACGGTGATTGTGCTGGCACCCAAGGGTTTTACCTTGTGCGATGGGTTGACCCAGGACAGCAATATTCGCATGGGCCAGGCTCTCATGCACTGGTCTGATTGATGGCGAGCGATGCGCCAGTGGCCGATGTCTGAATGGGTGCTTTGCCGTGTTGCGGCACCAGCACCGATAGCGTATGCGCAAAACTGTCATAAATGGCATCCCAGCCTAGGTGGACCACGCTGGCTGCTGCGTTTTGTCGCAGACGCTGCAGCTTGTCAGGGTTGCTGGCTAGAGCCACGGCTGCGGTGACAAAATCCTGCTCATCTGCCAATGGCAGCACAACGCCGTTGTGCTCGCTGCGGATCAGTTCCAGCGCCGCTCCATTGGCAAAGGCTAGCACCGCCAGCCCACTGGCCAGTGCTTCGGGTACTACGTTGCCAAAAGTTTCGCTCAAGCTCGGAAACAAAAACAAATCGCCACTGGCGTAGTGGGTGGCCAGGGCTTCGCCTTTTTGGGTTCCGCTAAAGATGCAGTCAGGGTGGGTTTGCGCCAGCGATTTGCGCAAAGGGCCATCACCCACAAAGACCAGTTTGGCACGCGGCTGATGGGCTTGAATGGCCTGAAATGCAGCCATCACCGCACCGATATTTTTTTCTTTCGCCAGTCGTCCTACGTGCAAACACAGCAGATCGTTGGGGCCAATGCCCCAAGATTCACGCAGTGTGTGGGAGCGTTTGGCGGGTGAAAACTGCCGGGTATCGACACCTCGAGACAGCAAGCTCAGGTTATTAAAACCTCGGCTTTGCAGGGCGTGCAGCATGGCTTGGGTGGGCACCATGGTGGTCAAGGTACGGTTGTGAAATTTACGCAGGTAATTCTCAATCAGGTTCTTGATCCAACCGATGCCGTAGTGCTGCGAGTAGGTATGAAAGTTGGTGTGAAAGGAACTCGATACCGGTAAACCAAGGTGCTTTGCCGCTGCCACTGCCGACCAACCCAAAGGGCCTTCAGTGGCCACATGCACGATGTCGGGACGGCTTGCTTGCCAGAGCCGGATCAACCGACCCTTGATGGGCAGGCCAAAACGCAGCTCCGGGTAGGTGGGTATGGGGATACCTTGTGCTAACACGTGCTGCAGGCCGTCGCGGGACAGTAAGGCATCTTCGTCGTTTTGGCGAGGACGCACCACTTGCACGGTGTGGCCGCGTTGCAGCATGCCGTCCACCAATTTGCCAAGGGTCATGGCGACGCCGTTGACCTCGGGTGAAAAAGTTTCGGTCACCAGCGCAAGTTTGAGTTTATTGTTCATAAGCAAAGACCAATTAGTTATTCAAAGTGATTCAAATTCAGCCACGGCTTGGGGTACACGGCAGTTCAACCCGGCAAATGATGGATGGCAGCTTGCGGTGTGCAAGGTAGATGGCACTCATCGTGAGTGTGACCATCACGGCAAAACACCAGATCAGGATGTGCAATGGCGCATGGGTTGCAGTGGCTACGGCATACAGCGCCAACATCACCAACATGCCGGCGTTTTCATTGAAGCCCTGCACCGCAATCGAGCGGCCGGCCGTGAGCAAGGTGCAGCCACGGTATTGCAGCAAGGCATTCATCGGCACCACAAAATATCCGGCCAGTGCGCCCACAAGAACCAGCAGGACCGCTGCCCAATAGACGGAATGAACCGCCAACATCAGCGGCACCATGAGCCCAAGGATCAGCCCCAGGGGCAGCAACCTGGGCGCCTCCATCAGGGTCACGCTTCGACTGGCCAAAATGGCCCCAATAACCACCCCCACTGCCGTGATGCCTTGCAAATAGGCCGCTTGGTTGAGCGCCAGCCCAAGTGATTCAATGGCCCAGCGCAACACGATCAATTGCAAGGTGGCGCCAACGCCCCACAGCAGGGTGGTGACGGACATCGACAAACCGCCCAGCGGGTCGCGCCAGAGTACTCGGTTTTCTTGAAAGAAACGACGGATCAGCAGCACCGGGTGAATGTCATGCGGCAAATAACGTGCGCCACTGTCTTTGATGCCAAAGTTCATCAGTGTCGCCGTGCTGTAAATACCCAACAGGCACAACATGCCAGCGATCAGCGTCGTGCTGGTATTAGCCCAATAAGGCGTCTGAAGGGGCAAATCCAGCACTGGCATCACTGGGCTGACCAGAATTCCGCCCAAGGCAGTGCCCAATAAAACGGCGCTCACGGTGATGCCTTCAAAATAGCCATTGGCTTTGACGAGATCTTTGGCGTCCAACAACTCGGTGATCAGCCCGTATTTGGCGGGCGCATAAATGGCCGCACCAAAACCGGCACAGGCCAGTGCCAGCACCGGGTCAACACCGGTCAACAAAAGTGTTACGGCGCAGACCTTCAGAAAATTGGCCCAAACCATGACCCTGCCCTTTGGGAAAGCATCGGCTAACGGCCCAACCAGCGGCGCCAGCAACACATAAAACAAGGTGAAACTGAGCTTCAGGATCGGGATCACCCAGGCCCCGGCAGAAAGCTCAATGACACGGGCAATGGCCACGATCAAGAATGCGTTGTCGGCAATGGTCGATATGAATTGCACCGCGATAACTATAAAAAATGTAGTTGGCATAAAGGCGGTTGCGTGGTCAGTGGGATTGAACTCAATGGAGAATTACGCAAAGTTGTCCCAGCTAGGCACACCAACGCAGGCAGTACATCCGGTACGACAAGTTGGCGCAACAACGCTGGGGCGGTTTTGAGTAAGTCCTATCTCTGCGCATTGAAGCAGGCCAGCGTGTCGGTTATGTGACAAAGCCTGGCTTGGCACGATGGCAGTCGGTCATCAATCAGCGCGGTCGGTGACCGCACATTTGGCGAAGCCAGCAAACAAGCTCGCTCAATCAGCAAATATCCAGCTGTATTTCGATCGCCCGGACCTGTTCCAAGACAAGGACAAGCCTTTCAAAATATCTGGAATGCGGCATCTTTGCGCATGGTTTTGCCCGCGTGTGGTGTGATCACTGCAGACGTGCCGCAAGCGGGGACTACCTGAAAGCTTAACAAACTGGTCCAAATGGACCATATCAATCTGACGCGTCTTTATGGAAAATACGGCACCAATCCGGTTTACCTAGAAGACGTTTAAGACTCGACTGGCTTCGATTCAGCTTCGTTCTGGTTCCAGCGCTTCCCTCTAATCGGCTGCTTTCTGAGTGGTACCAACGCCATTCCATAAACTTTTTCGCAAAGGATGAGTGATGACAGTTCGTTTAATCAGGAAAGCTCTATTTCAGATCTTTTTGGCTCTGCTTTGGTGCGCAGGCACTGCATCTGCGGCAACGCCACCGGTAGCGTGGACTCGGCTTTCGGGCAACCACACCGAAATTACTGTGGGGATGAATGGACAGATCTGGAGCGTTGGTATGGCTGCTGAAGGCGCAGGCTTCGGGCTTGCCCGCTGGAATGGGTCCACCTGGCTCAAGGTTCCTGGTGGACTTGCCCATCTTGCAGTCGATGCGAATGGATCACTGTGGGGCGTCACTAACAATTTCACCATCTTTTTCTCCGCGAAAGGCGATGGATCTGACTGGAAGCTGCTTCCTGGTGCAGGCAGAGACATCAAAGTCGGGGCTGACAATACCGTGTGGATCGTCGGAACCATCTGGGAAATGGGTGGCTATGGAATTTACAAGTGGAATGGCGGCGGTTGGACCAAAGTGCCGGGTGGTTTGGTTGGGCTGGGCGTCGATGCCAAGGGATCGATTTGGGGCATTCAAGATACCGGAGCCATCTTTCGCTCGGCACGGGGTACCGGGGCCGATTGGGTGCAAATTCCTGGCTGCGCCAAAAATATCAATGTGGGTGCTGATGGCTCGGTCTGGATCGTTGGGTGCACTGCCGAGTTGGGTGGTTTTGGCTTGTACAAACTCAATGGCAGCACATGGGACAAAGTGCCCGCAGGCGTCATCAGGGTCGCCGTGGACGCTAGGGGACGACCCTGGGTTATCAATAATATTGACAATGCCGGAACCCTGTATTCAGGAGACGGGTCGCACAGCGAGGTCGTTCCAGCAACATGGAGCAGGCGCCTGAATGTCCTGAATCCTTCGTGGTATCTCGACGCCAATCCGGATCTCAAGGCTGCATTCGGAAACAATGTGTACAAGGCTCAGCAACATTGGCTTAGCTACGGTGTTAGCGAGGGCCGCGACTCTGCCGCCAATTTCAGTGTCAAGAGCTATTTAGCGCGTAACGGCTTTATCAAAGCGGCCTGGGGAGACCGCTATGATGCGGCGATCGATGGCTATATCAATACCGGGCAAAGGGAAGGTCTTGATCCGTCACCCGCCGTTGGAGCGACCAATGCAAAGATCGGCAGTGTGGATGCCGTGGATTACATTGGCAGCAAGTTGCCCAGTGTCAAGCCCCTTATTGAAGCGCACCGAGGGACTTTCCTGGTTGAAGAGGCCGAATCCAGATCATCGGAGGATCGCACGCAGCTCTTCAAGATCAAGGGTAAATTCGACTGGGCTCGTGTGGGTGCGCTGAATAATCCCTCATCAAATCGCTTGAACAACCCTTTCAAGGATTTGGCCAGTGGTTTTTCGAATGTGGCTATGGTGCGCAACCAGTCTGCCACACTTACCGACCCGACGGGTGGCATGGCTATATTGACGCGAAACGCAGCCGCATTGGCCGCAAAATTGGGAGCGCCCAACCCTGTTCCGCTGGAAGTGGCCCTGTTTGACAAAAACAATGAGCTTGACCTGGAGATTGCGTTCAAGATCGCTGACGGTTGGCGGGTGACTGGTGAAATTGTTCCGATTGCGCGAACCCAGGTGGCTTTGAAGACGCTCACCCTGAAGCTTCACGCCAAGATCAATAAGATCACACGGCAACGCTCCTTCAGCGCTGAAGCCGAAGGCCGCCTATTTGCCAAACCCACTTCGTTTGACCCATGGCTCGGCGTCACGCCTGTCGTGGAGATTGACAATGAAGGCGGTATTACATTTGGTGGCGACTTCACAGGCGCCTGTCCTGGTGATCCGACACCCGACACCGAGCCCAACAGCTGCCAAGGTCCATGGGATGTGATGAGACTGGGCCAGATACGTTCGACCGGCGGTGTACTCAAAGTCACTGTCAAGGGTGGTGTGGTGGACGGTGTGGAAGCCGCTCTGAAAGACGGGCGGCTGGGCTCCAACAATGTACAGGTCGATGGCGCGATTTTGGTCGACGCCGACGTGAGCCCAGGTGCAGGTTTGGTTCTCAAGACCCGCGGAACCCCTGGGTTGAAGGACACACTGGTGATCTATCGCCTGATGACTGGCAATATTGAACCCTTCAAGAGTCTGTTTGCGGGTATAGACAAACTGCCAAACCCCAACATACCGGTGAGTCAGGACTCGTATATTGTCATCGCCCCGACCGGGCTGACAGTCGGCCATATCGACATTCCAGACCCCACGATCCGAGTCAACATCAATGCCGCAGCACCTGGCGTCAACATTCGCATCAACTCGGATTTCAAGGGTGATGTAGAAAAAATCATGAAGGGTGATCTAAACGGTATGCCGAATGGTTATCTGCAGGCTGATGCGAACTTCGACGCCATCAACCATGCGGTGAAGGGCGGCGCCAGCGCGATTCCCGGGATTGGCGTGGTCGTCAGCAAGGCTCTGGAGGTTTTTAGCTTCAACGGGGTTTCCGCTCGCGTCGATGTAAAAAACTCAACACGTAGCAGTCAGGCGAATGCCAACTTCACACTGTTCAGTCAAGCACAATCGGTTTCCGTTCCGATGGAAGTAGCAATGGATCCTTCACAGCTACCTGCTGCTGTTTTGAAAGGCATCACGAGTCTCGTCACGAGCATGCCTCCGTGGTTAAAGGACGGTATCGCAAAACTGCCGGGCGGCCAGCAAATCGTGGACGGTTTGCAGTATGTAGGCGGACAGGTCAAGGGATTTCTTGAAAAGGTGCGCGACGTGGCCAGCGCAACCTGTGCTGCCGGCTATACGAAGACAGGACTTCAGTGTGACCGCACGTGTCCGGCTGGGTCGCGAAACACCCCCGGCATCTGTGACTTTGGATTCGGCAGTGCATGGGGTTGCCCCGCGCCCCTGAGAGGACTCAAGCCTGCCTGTATCAATCCGGACAGTAACAATAGCAAGGCTCTTATTTGGCCCTAGTAGGTGACGGGCAAACTTGCGCCGGATTGGTGGGAGCACTCAGTGCTCCGGTGATTGGCCAGTCGGTGAAGCTGCCCTACTTTATGTCCGTCCAGCTCCCCGTTGGCGAACTTGTTGGAGTATCGGTTGGCACAGCACGGGTAGGCACCAATGTGATACTCATAAAAACGCCTTGATGTAAAAAAATCACAACTTACAAGGTTCACGAGATATCCAGAGCCTTGCATCACTGACTTCCCGCGCATTCCCATCCCCGGCAGCCGTGCGCTGTTTGATGCGCTGGCCAAATTGCCTTCCGAGCTGGTGCAGTGGCATTTTCAGGTGTACTCTGATGCTATCAAAATCAGTGCTGCTCACGCAAGCCCCACGGGCGTTAACAGCCTTTTTGACTTTGATGATGCTCTGACCGATGCATCGTTGGTCATCAATCTGTAACAAAGCAACGCTAAGCTGAAGCATGAGCCGCTCGATTCAATGGCTCAAAGTATCCATTGATACCAACCGAGTGCTATATATATACTAGCTATTGGTGCACTATTGACGAGCGTTAAACCTCAATTTGTCATATAACTCAGGCCAATGTTGGCGCTACAAAAGCATTCCATGAAATCAAAACTTGAACATCAGCCTCTGCAGGCATGGGATGCAAAAACCGGTGAAATCCTGATCAATGAGCTTTGGGCGTTGCGCAAATTGATGCTGAGCCATCAGACGCGCCTTGCGCCCTGGTTGCGTGGCATTAATTCGGCTTTTCATCCCAGTGCCATCAATTTGGCGCATTACCTGGCCATGCGTGAAATCGACCTGCGCCAGTTGCAAAATCGGCTCGCGCTAATGGGTGTGTCATCACTGGGGCGTGCCGAATCACACGTGCTGGCGAATGTTGACAAGGTGCTGGGTCTGTTGCACCACATCGTCGGCCAAGCCTGGACGCCCCGGCAAGAAGACGAACCTTCGGGTTTCACCAGTGGCTCTGGCCTGCTGGCACAACACGCAGACGCGCTGTTTGGCCCGGTGCCTGCCAAGCGGGCTGTGCGCATCATGGTCACCCTGCCCAGTGCTGCTGCAGCCGATGACAAGCTGATTGAAGATTTGCTAGCCAACGGCATGGACATTGCCCGCATCAACTGTGCCCATGATGGTGCCGCCGACTGGGCCTCCATGGCAGAGCGTGTGCGCAGCGCCGCCCGCCGTGCCGGGCAAACGGTGCAAATTTTGATGGACTTGGGTGGCCCCAAACTGCGCACCGGGCCGATCGACGATGCGCCCGCAGTGGTCAAGCTCAAACCGGAGCGCGACAGTTTTGGTCACGTCATCCGCTGTGCCCGCCTGGGCTTGCGGGCGATGGGCGAGACCGCAGCCACAGAGGGCACCGATGTGTTTTTGGGCGTTGAGGCTGTTTGGCTGGCGCGTTTGCAACTGGGCGACCGCATTGATCTGACCGATGCACGCGAAGCCAAACGCCGACTGACGGTGGTTCAATGCCAGGCTTCGGGTGTGATTCTGGAATGCGCTCACACTCTTTATCTGACCAGCGCAACCCGTCTGCACCACGGCGGTCATGAAACTGTGTTGGCCGACATTCCGGTGCAGGCCGGACAACTGCATTTGCAGCGCGGGGATATCTTGCGCGTGGTGCCACAAGGCATGGGCAGCAATGCCACCCCAGCGGAAAAAAGCCGGCGCGCGCACCGTGCCACTATTGCCTGCACCTTGCCAGAAGCGCTGGCCAGTGTGCGCAAGGGCGACCACATCTGGTTTGACGATGGGCGCATTGGGGGTGTTATCCGTCGTGGCGGCGCCAAGGGAATCGAGGTAGAGATCACCGAAGCCCGTGATGGTGGTGAACGTCTGGCCGCCGACAAAGGCATCAACCTGCCAGATACAGCATTGGATTTGCCCGCGCTGACAGCCAAAGACCTGGATGATTTGCAAGTGGTGGCCAAACATGCAGATTTGGTCGGCATGTCATTTGCCCAGTCAGCAGCCGATGTGCGGGCTTTGCATCAGCGTCTGGCCGAGTTGGGTGCGCCGCAAGTAGGGTTGATCCTGAAAATCGAAACACGGCGTGGCTTTGATCATCTGCCCGAGCTGTTGTTGGCTGCCATGTGCGGCCCAGCCGCTGGCGTGATGATTGCGCGCGGTGATCTGGCGGTAGAGTGCGGTTACGAGCGTATGGCCGAAGTTCAAGAAGAAATTTTGTGGGCCTGCGAGGCCGCGCATATGCCGGTGGTCTGGGCCACACAGGTGTTAGAGACCTTGGCCAAAACAGGCTTGCCATCACGCGCAGAAATTACCGATGCGGCAATGGGTGGGCGTGCAGAATGCGTCATGCTGAACAAAGGCCCGCACATTCTGGATGCCATGCGGACACTCGACAACATTCTGCGCCGCATGCAGGCACATCAGTCGAAAAAACGTCCCCTGCTGCGTGCCTTGAAATCCTGGAACTTGCCTGTGCTTGCCGCCCTAGCAGAGTAGTCGGTTGCTGGCAAGAAGCGACCCGTCGAGCCTCGCGGCATGGATCAGCATTGAGAGAAGTTAGGCTTGATCCCACACTGAACTGGAACTTCGACGGTGAATCGCTTGAGGACATTGCCGCATTGACTCCATAAGAAATTCAGGCCATCGATACCAATATCCTCGCTGCTACTGGCTTCGAGACGTAGTTGCAGTGTGAGCATGGTGCGCAGCTCCTGACAAGTCGAAAAGTCTCGACTTAACGCTTGCTCAAGTGAGAAATCACCTTCCCGAAAACGCCTGACCTCGAGTGCGTTATTAAGATCGAGACTGCAATGCAGCGCCAGTTGCTGGATAGCCCGCGCCAACTCATCCAAGTCAGTGCAGACGCGATTAGATTGCGCCGTAGATGGGTTCATATTTAGCCTTTCGCCTGTTGTACGCAAGCGTCGCAGATCAATATGACGTCAGTGTGAAAAGACCATTTGCAAGACATCACGATGGTCACAAAACTGAAACCATGCTCAGGCAAGATGAAATCTTTCACAGAACGATTGACTCTTTCAATGTACACATCCGAAACGACAAAAATTTCCCCAACCGGACTGCGCTACACGGCCAAAGAAGGCGGATCGCCTTACCGCGACAGCGGCGGATCGGGCGAAACCATGAGTTGCATCAAGTGTGGGAAGCACAAGGTTCGGCGCAATGGTATTTTCAAACGCTACGCCACCGCGCTGATGTTTTTCTGCTTTGACTGCAAGCCAAAAGTTATCACTAACCAAGCCCTCCAGCCCCTCATTTTTTAGGATACAACCGTTATGACACACTCTCAGCAAAGTAATCGCCGCGACTTTCTTGTCAAATCGGCATCCACCGCGCTTGCGGTTTCTACTATTGGCAGCAGTTTGGTCGGATGCGGGGGCGCAGATGCCCGACCAGCTGTGTTTGGTTACGGTGTGGCGAGCGGTGATCCTCTGACAGACCGGGTCATCTTGTGGACTCATGCCAAGTTTCCCAACAGTACCGATACAGTGCCATTGACTTGGCAGGTTGCCAGTGACAGTTCGTTTACCAAGGTGGTTAGTTCAGGCCGAGTCAGCGCCAGTGAAACCGCCGCTTTCACGGCCAAGGTGGATGCCACAGGCTTAGCTGCTGGCAACAGTTATTTCTACCGATTCATAGACGATGCCGGTACTGTTTCTACGCTCGGCACCACCCGCACGCTGCCCAGCACCAGCGTGGTCAGCGTCAAACTGGCCGTGTTCTCCTGCGCACTCTTTTCTGCGGGCTATTTCAATGCTTATGACGCTGCCGCCAAGTCGGATGCGCAGTACGCCATTCACCTGGGTGACTACCTTTACGAGTACGGCTCTGACCCCGCCAAATTTGGCAATACGAATGCTGATAAGGTCACGACAGCAGTGACGCTCAATCGGGTCATCAGCCCCGCCAACGACATGCTGAGTTTGAGTGACTACCGCACACGCTACGCCCTCTACAAGTCAGATTTGAACCTGCAAGCCTTGCACGCCAAGATGCCATGGATCACCGTCTGGGATGATCATGAGTTTGCCAATAATGCGTACGTTAGCGGTGCCGAAAATCACAATTCGACAACCCAAGGAAGTTGGCTAACTCGAAAAAATATTGCTGCGCAGGTCTATCACGAGTGGATGCCGATTCGCACGCCCGATGTGACGAATCTGCTCAAAATTTACCGACGCTTTGACTTTGGCAACCTGTTCACCCTGCACATGCTCGATACCCGCATTGAAGGGCGCGACCAGCAGTACGACAGTTTTGGCGACGCAGACGGAGGCTTGACGCGTTACGGAACAGCGCTGGCAAACGGCTCCGATGCGACCCGCAAAATGATCAGCACCACGCAGCAAACCTGGCTTACCGATGGCATGGCGGCCTCCCAAGCAACCTGGCAACTGCTGGGCAACCAAGACATCATGGCACGCATGTGGTTTCCCGCTTCCGTGTTGCAGGCCCAAGGCGTTGCGACAGCCAGCCCAACTGCTGCCAATCTTGCAGCGGTGCAAACGGCGGTCACTGACTATGTGGGAGCAAAAGGTGCCCGTGCAGGGGCTGCTTTGGGTGGCCCGGCGTTGACACCAGCGCAAACGGCATTGCTCAACACCACCAGCAATCCCCTACTGCCTTATAACCTGGATGCCTGGGACGGTTACCCCAGCAACCGTGAAGCCATTTTGCAAACGGTCAAAGCCAATGGTAAAAAGTTGGTCGCACTCACGGGTGACTCGCACAACGCCTGGTTTGCCAATCTGACCACATTGGCGGGTGACAAAGTGGGCGTAGAG
Organism: uncultured beta proteobacterium; assembly: GCA_903930255.1. Taxonomy (GTDB): domain Bacteria; phylum Pseudomonadota; class Gammaproteobacteria; order Burkholderiales; family Burkholderiaceae_C; genus Rhodoferax. Next base: position 41,656 of record CAIYYA010000249.1, on the reverse strand, counting down.
TTTGCTGCTTCTTCGGTGACTGCGCCAGGGTTTGAAAGTGTCGGTTTGGGTGAGTTGGCTGGCGCACTGGATGGCAGCGCGCTGGTGCCTCAGCTTGGCGCAGCCGCAGTTGGCGCTGGACTCGGCTTGGTGAATGATTTGAACTACACCGACAGCAAGCAACGCGGCTATCTGGCCATGACGGTCACAGCGGATGCGGTCAAAGGCGATTATGTTTTTATGAGCACCGTCACCGCCAAGACCTACGCCGCCAGCGTGGGTAAGACTATCACCGTGGCCGCAGCTACCGGTGCTATCACTTACGCATGATGAATCCCCGAAAAACGATTTGTCAACTTACCAATGTCTGCCATTGAACTGGTGGACGTTTCTAAGTCTTGGGATAGCAGCAGCGCGCTGGTGTCGATCAATCTGCAAATCGAGCAAGGCACGTTTTATAGGCATATCGCGAACGAATTTGCTAGCGCCCGAAGGCGGTTACATCGCTGGCAGTGCCTGCTATTCAACAGCCTTTTGTGACTCTAGCGCTTGCACTACCTGCACAAGAAGCTACAAATAGTGCAGCAGATCAGTTGCAGGATGCCTGGCCACTGGTATTGGGACAAACACCCCACGCACCGACTTTTCGACTGTTTGACCGCAGCTACGGCACCGAACCTATCACCTGCGACTACGTGTTTGTCAGTCAGTCCTTGCTGCCACGGGTCAAGTCCCTGTCGGTAAACCTGAGTAGCCGGGCTTTCTATCATCAGCCGCTGCTTGAGTTGGTTTAGAGCCCACCTTCTAACAAATCAGAAATTCGAGTGGGCTCTCAATCTATCTTAAAGTCGGGTGATGCGTCCGTCGATTGGAGCACTGAGGGGCTGGTTGGTCTTCAACTGGTTGACTAGCAGATCCAACATCACAATGCCTGTATCGCGGCAATAGTTGCCCGTGCGCAAGCAAGCATTTTTGAGCACATCGTAACCATCTCCACCCCCAGCCGTGAAGTTGTTGGTGGCCACGCGATAGCGTTTGCTCGTTTCAACGGCAACACCGTTGATCTGAACTGATGTCACTTTGCCGCCCGTCTTCAATGGATTGGTGCAGGTGAGGGCATCGGCACAGTAAGTCATGCGCAACTCTTTTGAATGCTGCAAGAAGCCGCCGCCGCCCACTTTGCTGGCGCTGGCCTCCATCAGGTCGATCAGGTCTTGGCCTGTCAGATCCATCACATACAGGGTGTTACCAAATGGCAAAACACTCAAGGCGGTGCCAAAAGTCACGGTGCCAGCGGGTATGGCGGCACGTAAGCCACCACCGTTGGTAAAGGCGGCAACTGTGCCGTCTGTGCTCTTGGCTGCAGCTTGCAGCAGGTCACCAGCCAAATTTCCCAGCGTGGTTTCGCCTGTGCGAAGGCCAACGGTGAAAGCAGGTGTCAGTGTGCCACGGTCTGCGGGAAAAGCGCTGCCACTGGTTCCGACAATCACGCTGCTGGAAGCTTGCACTGGCGCATAGTAAGTTGCGACTTTGGCTGCTAAGGCGCTATCTTCGGCAACACTGCGACCGTCAACAAACTTAGATTTATTCACGCCAGATAAAACCTTGCCATTGGCATCAAAGTTGACCTCGACGCGTCCTAGCCAGCGACCCCACTCAAAAGCAGACACGACCAAAACAGCATCACCATCGCGGTTGGTCAATTGTGTCGGGTAAGCCCCACTGCTTAGGCTGCCCTGACCAACATAGGCCGGTGTCAAGGTTGCTGAACTGGTCTGTGTGTTGATGTAATCAGCCGTGCCTAACAGCTTGTGGTCGTGCCCGCTGACGATGATGTCAACCCCCGAGAGTTCAGCCGCTTTGGCAATGTCAACGCTATAGCCGTAATGTGACAAAAGAATAATTTTGTTAATGCCCTGCGCCTTGAGCAGGGCTGTAGATGCGTTGACAGTTTTGACATAGTCCAAAAATTTAACGTTGGCACCAGGGCTCGCGATCAGTGGCACATCTTCGGTGGTTGCAGCAATAACGCCGTATTTTTGTCCGCAGCGTTCAATGATGGTGAATTTCTTCAGCAGACCTTTCAGGGCGGGTTCTTTGGTTGCATCAATGTTGCTGGCAACAACTGCAAAAGTTGGCTTTTCAGTTGGGTAGTCGGTGCCTGCAATCGCAATTATTTCACCCTTGAGTGCGCGCGCCAGTTTGGCTGGACCGAGGTCGAATTCGTGATTGCCCAGAGTGACCACGTCGTAACTCATGGCGTTCATGGCCATCACCGATTCGCTACCTTCCCAGGCGTTGTAATACACGGTGCCCTGTGAGAAGTCACCCGCATCCACCAGCATCTGATTTTTGCAGGTTTGTCCTGGATCGATTTCGGTGCGTGCTTGGTCAACCAGTGTTTTGCGTCTGGCTACGCCACCTTGCAAAATCGTATCGGTGAAACTCTCCATGCGCGAGTGCGTGTCGTTGGTGTGCATCAATGTGAATGTGACTGGGGTGCCTGCGGCCGCAACTGGGGGCTTCAGGACGATGTTGCTGCTAACCAATGTTTCGGCAAAATGTTGCAGTGAGTCAGCTTCGCTCTTCATAGCGATAGCGGGTCTTGCTTGCTGTACCGCACTCAGAAGATCAACTTCACTGGCATTGGAGAGGTGAAGAACTTTTTTGACAGCACCACGCATCTCTGCAGAAATGGTGATGCCGTTGCTGGGGTCATCGTCGCTGTCAAGCGTTTGCAACGTGCGCAGAACGCGGTTGGCTTGCGCTCCAATGGCGCCGCCCAAATTATCCAAAGCAACTGGCGTCAATACCGGTGCGCCTGGGGCCGTACCCAAGACCATTGAACCGATGCTGAAGGTGATGTTTTCGCCAGGGTAGTAATTGAAGGTGCCGCCCGTTGCGGTGATGCCGCTGGTGCCTTTGTCGCCACTGTAACTAACGCCGGTGACGGCGGCATCAAGAAACACACCTTGAGATTGCGATTGGCCTGTGCCACCACCACAACCGGCAAGGCCCAGCAGAACTGCGCTAGCAGTCGCTGTCAATTGAATTCGACCGATGTTCAAAAATCTCATGCTGAATTACCCAGTTGTTGAAAAGAGCTTTTCATGGTAGGCATGGCATATGACAAAGCAGTGACTATGCGAGCCAAACCGGACGTGTACGAGTTCAAGTCTGGCGCTTCCTTGTGCAATCAATTGGCCTGCTGTCACCACATTGACACATTAAGTTTTGAAAATAGTAAACCTTTTGATATTGGGTTTTTATGCTTAAAAAGTGTTTGTTGTCCGTTTTTGTTGCTCTGGGTTTGATATCGTGTGCTGCCACTGCACCGACCAGCTCAGCGCTGATGGATTCAGCGACTCCGCAAAAATTTGCATTTGGTTTGTGGGGCGATATGCCCTACAAAAAAGCCGGAGATGAGCCCAAGCTGCCCGCTGTGTTGCAGAGCATTAACCAGTCTGACATTGCGTTTTCTCTGTATGACGGTGACATCAAGGATGGCAGCTCCAAATGTACAGACGATGTCTACACCGATGCATTGAAAATGTTTGGCAGCATGAAAATGCCGGTGGTTTATGTTCTAGGTGATAACGAGTGGACGGATTGCCACCGGTTGAACAATGGGGGCATGGATCCGCTGGAGCGCCTGGCGCATATCCGTCGTGTGATGTTCCCTACGACCTCCAGCTTGGGACAAACACAAATAGCCCTCGAGCATCAAGGCAAGCAGGGCGAGAAATATGTTGAAAACACCCGTTTCTCACATTCTGGCGTGGTATTTACAGCCATTAACATGCCGGGCAGCAATAACAACCTGGTTCTCAATGCCAAGGAATGCACCAGCAAAAGCGCGCGCAACGCAGCGCAATGCGATGCGGCAAATGCGGAGTACCTCGAACGTGATGCCGCCAATGTGACTTGGCTGACGGCAGCCTTTGCGCAAGCCAAGGCACAAAAGGCATTGGGTCTGGTTCTGGTGGTGCAGGGCGACCCTGGGTTTGACTTGCCTGAAACCGAAAATACCGATGAAAGCACGGCACCCGGTGTGAGTGGTTATCGCCATTTCATGTCACAACTGGTGCAGCAAACCGAGCAGTTCAAAGGGCAAGTGCTGTTTGTGCACGGCGACACCCACTTTTTTAAGCTCGACAAACCGCTCTACAACCCTGGCAAATTGCTGTCCAACCTAACCCGTCTGCAAACTTTTGGCAGCCCGTCGTTGCACTGGGTGCGCGTGAGAGTAGACCCAAACTCAAGCAACCTCTTCCAAGTCAGTCCGGTGCTGGTTTCTCAGCCCAACGAGTAGTTGAAAATTTGCAACCGGCCGCTATTGATTCAGACGGCGGAAGGCAAAACGTGCGCGCTGCAAAGCAAGAAACTCAAGAAAACCCCAAGCCAGGCAAGCAGAAATGGTGATTAATCGAAATAAAACAGATTTGTGCCACATGGTTGGTAAGCGTTGAATCGTGAAAATGTTCACGTTAGCTATAACCCATGACAACGGTGTGACAAGCCATTGTGAATCAATCCAAGTTGCCTGAACTCGTCGCTCTGGAGCGCATCATTGAACTGGGCGATGGTTGGTTGCAGGCACGTGTTGCCTGTGTGGTCAATTTGCCCAATGGTGAAACTTACCCGGTGCATGTGATCACTTTGGGGAGCGACTCACCCGATGTGCCAGCAGTTGGCTATTTCGGTGGTGTTCACGGGCTTGAGCGCATCGGCGCAGGCGTGGTGATCGCCTATTTGCAAAGCCTGGTGATGCGCCTTCAATGGGACAGCAGCCTGCGCAGTCAGCTTGAATCTGTGCGTCTCGTTTTTATGCCGATCGTCAACCCGGGCGGCATGGCAATGGGTACGCGTGCCAATCCTTTGGGTGTTGATTTGATGCGAAACGCACCAGTTGAGGCGCGTGAGCAAGTGCCATTTTTAGTCGGAGGTCAGCGTTTTAGTGCCGGGTTACCTTGGTACCGGGGTCTTAAAAACAAAGCCATGGAACTTGAGAATCAGGCTTTGTGCGAAGTAGTGAGCACCGAACTACTGTCGCGCAAATTCAGTCTGAGCGTGGATTGCCATTCGGGTTTTGGCACCAGCGACCGCATCTGGTTTCCGTTTGCACATACCCGGGCGCCAATTTCGCATTTGGCAGAGATGCATGCTTTGAAAAGCATTTTTGTGCAGTCGCATAGTCATCATCGCTACATCATTGAGCCGCAAAGTCTTCAGTACCTGGCGCATGGCGATGTATGGGACTATTTGTATTTGCAAGCAAGTCAGCATGCCGAGCGAATTTTTTTGCCTTTAACGCTGGAGATGGGTTCTTGGTTGTGGGTGAAGAAAAATCCACGGCAATTGTTTTCACGTCACGGCATTTTTAACCCCTTGATCGAGCATCGCCAACAGCGGGTGCTGCGACAGCATCAACTGCTGCTTGATTTTCTTTCGCGCGCAGCCTGTGGCCATCATCTGTGGCTGCCCAGCCATGAAGCCCGCGCACAACAGCATGTGCAAGCTTTGGAAGACTGGTACTGATGCACCAACACAACTGGATATTGCTACGCGGGCTGACGCGCGAAAGTGGCCATTGGGGCGAATTTTTGACGCAGTTTGAGCAAGCAATGCCTGCTAGCCGGGTGACGGCTCTGGACTTGCCCGGCAACGGCCAGCTGTTCCAGCAGCGCAGCCCGGTGTCTGTGCAGGTCATGCTGGAACATTGTCGACAGCAACTGAAGGCGCAAAGTGTTGCGCCACCGTATCACTTTTTGGCCATGTCATTAGGTGCCATGGTGGTTGTAGCGTGGGCGCAAGTCTATCCGCACGAGGTCACTGCGCATGTTCTTATCAACACCAGCATGCGCCCATTTAGTCCATTTTATGAACGGCTGCGCAGCCCCAATTACATCACCCTGTTGAAACTGATCCTGCTGGATACATCGGCGCAACAATGGGAAAGCGCTATTTTGCGCATGACAACGCAGCATGCTCATGGCGACGTGCTGTCGCAATGGCTGGCATTACGCCAAGCGCATCCAGTTTCGCGTGCCAATGCGTTTCGTCAATTGATTGCTGCCGCACGATTTTGTGCAACACCCGATCGCTGCGTTGCGCGCGTTTTGTTGCTGGCCAGCGAGGCTGACCAATTGGTCAATGTCCATTGTTCCAAGGTGCTGGCAGAGCATTGGCAATGTGCCCTGCGACTGCATCCCACTGCCGGGCATGACCTGCCGCTAGACGCGGCTCCCTGGGTAATTGAACAGGTGCGGCAGTGGCTTGACAACGCTTAAAGAGGTGTCACCAAAATGCCATAAAGACGCCATCAGAGCGTCATGAAGGCACAGCAACATCAGGGGGTAAGTCCAGTCCTTAACTGAATAAAGGAAAAATAATGAAAGAACTGCCTAACCCTACATTTCCGGTGTCTCTGGTGTCGATGCCTCGGGGGTCACTTCATCGACCTTTTACACATTTCCAAGGAGCCAGTGAGCCGTTGGTCCCGCAAATGGAGCGCAGCGGTCTCACGGTTTCGTGGGCTCGACATGCGGACGAAATTCGCCAGGCACAGCACCTGAGATACCAGGTTTTCGCGCAGGAAATGGGCGCACGTTTGAGCACATCAATCCCGGATCACGATGTTGATTTCTTTGATGACTATTGCGAGCATTTGCTGGTGCGTGACCAGATTAGCCAGCAAGTGGTGGGCACATACCGGCTTCTCACACCTGCCCAAGCCAAGCGAGTGGGCAGCACTTACAGCGACCTCGAGTTTGATTTAACCCGTTTGCGCAGTCTGCGTGAGCGCATGGTCGAACTCGGGCGCAGTTGCGTGCATCCCAACTATCGCCATGGGGGTGTCATCATGGCGCTGTGGGGCGCGTTGGCTGAGTTTATGGTGCGCAACAAGCTCGACACCATGATTGGTTGCGCCAGCATTCCCATGTTGCACAACGGCATCGTCAGCGGCGATGTGGCGGCGAGTATTTGGCGCCAACTGCAGACCAGCCATCTCGCTGGGATTGAATTCCATGTGCGTCCGCGCCTGGCCTTGCCGGTGGAACAACTCGATGCAACTTTAGACGTAGAGCCACCCGCTCTGATCAAGGGTTATTTGCGTTTGGGCGCCAAAGTGCTGGGCGCACCCGCTTGGGATCCGGATTTCAATACGGCAGATTTACCCATGCTGATGCGCATTGGCGATTTGCCACCGCGTTATCGCAAACACTTTTTGGGTGCCTGATGCGAGCGGCTTTCCAAGCCATGGGGCCTTGGAATGTTGCTGCCGAGACGGCCAGCGAGCCAGACACAGAAGACGCAGTCGCGCAGCAATACCGATCAATTTTTATTTCGGATCTGCACTTGGGCACACCTGGCTGTCAAGCCGACGCCTTGATGGATTTTTTGAAAAATCACCCCAGCGAATTTCTCTATTTGGCCGGCGATATTGTGGACGGCTGGCAATTGCGCCGTGGTTGGTATTGGCCACAGTCACACAACGATGTGGTGCAAAAACTGCTGCGTCGCGCTCGCAAGGGGTGTCAGGTGATCTATGTGCCAGGCAATCACGATGAATTTGCACGTCATTTCGTCGGACACCAGTTTGGCGGTATTGATGTGCTGACTGATGCCATCCACACAACCGCTGATGGCCGCCAGCTTTGGGTTACACATGGCGATTATTTTGACGGTGTCATTCAGTGCGCGAAGTGGCTCGCATATTTGGGCGATAACCTGTATGAATTCACACTCAAACTCAATCGGCACCTGAACCATTGGCGCGCGAAACTCGGTTTGCCCTATTGGTCGCTTTCAGCTTACCTGAAACAAAGGGTGAAAAAAGCGCTGATGTATGTGACTGACTTTGAAGAAGCCGTGGCCAATGAAGCGCGTCGCCGAGGCCATCAGGGCGTTGTGTGCGGGCACATTCACCGCGCCGAAATGCGCACCATCAACGGCATTCTTTATTGCAATGATGGTGATTGGGTTGAGAGCTGCACTGCTTTGGTTGAGCATTTTGATGGTCGTCTGGAGTTGGTGCAGTGGGCGCCTGTGTATTCAACCCACGTGCCATCACACAGCAAAGAGGCTATTACAGCTTGAATGGATGCAAACAACCGTCTGAGGCTGCCTGCAAACGCTCATTCCTTGCTTGGTCGGCCAGTTTTGATGGCTGGCACGACTTTCAATGCAGCCATGAAGACGCTATCGGACATGGCTGCCAGTGCTTTGACGCCTGCCCGGATCAGCTCACTTTTCTTGACTTGGCGAGACAATTTGCCTGCGCGTAACTTCAATTCATCCAATACAACGTATTCAGCTTTTGGAATGGTGAAGCTGTCACGCACCAACTTGGCTTTCTTTTCTTTCAAAGGTTTTTCTGCTTTCACCTTTGGCGCTGCTTTGACCGCTGCTTTGACGGGTGTTTTGGATGCTGCTTTGCTGCTTACTTTGGGCGCTGCTTTGGCGGGCTGTTTGGCTGGGGTTTTGACTGCAATTTTTTCAGCGACTGGGGTTGTTTGCGCTTTTTCCGCAGGTGCGATGCTGCTGCTTGGGCTGGCTTTGACTTCGGTGCTATCCATGATAAGTTTCCTTTAATTAAACGAGGTATACAGTTTATACGGTTGAATTAAAAACACCAGCTAAATGATGGGTTCAAACAGCAAATTTCGACTATTTTTCTTAACGAATGGGTTGGATTTCTTTGCTTTGTCATGAGGCTGACACATTGAGTGTTTATTGTTAAATTTCCGCTGATAACGCATCTGTTGGTGCATTACCGAAAACCGGGAGTTTGTGCTGTTCAGATCGAATTTTCTGAAACTTGAGCCGACAACTCTGGTGCTGTATGGCGCTTAAAACTGCAAGAAAGAAGCGATGTCAAGTCAACCTGCGCAAGCGCTCAATATCACCCCTAACTTCTTCGTCAAATCGATCCCTGGCGTGGTGTCTTCGCTCGCCGTGCGTCAGGGCACCGGGCCACTGGCCAAAATTTTGCGCAGCAACGCGCTTTACCCGGTATTTCAACCGATTGTTGCACTGGCCGATGCTTCCATCCATTCACATGAAGCGTTGATCAGGGGGCCGCTCAATACATCGTTTCACACACCCGATTTTTTGTTAGCTGCTGCTGCCCGAGAGCAGTTGAATTTCGAGTTCGAGAACACCTGTGTTGCTGCGGCACTGGTGCGCTGGGGTGATTTGTGTGAGTCAGGCCGTCTGTTTGTCAACATCAGTGCAGAGGTTCTGGTGCAGGTCATCAAGCACTGTGGCTCCATGCCACTGATCGAACTCATCAGTGCTTTTGGTGTCATGCCAAGAATGCTGGTGCTTGAAATTACCGAGTACGAACGGGTTGCCGACATGGATCACTTAGCAAAAGTGGTAGCAGAAATTCGCTCAGTGGGTGTGTCACTCGCTTTGGACGACTTTGGCGATGGTCGGTCGAGTTTGCGGCTTTGGTCACAACTCAAACCCGAATATGTGAAGATTGACAAATACTTCACCAAAAACATCAGTCAGCACGCCGACAAACTCAAAACAATCCAGGCATTGCAACAAATTGCCGCAATTTTTGACACCGACCTGGTGGCTGAAGGCATAGAGAACGAGAGTGACATGCGTGTCTTGCGCGATTTGGGAATTAGCTATGGTCAAGGCTATTTTTTGGGTCGCCCCGAAGTCATGCCACTGGCAAATATCGAGGCAAAAGTGCTTGGCCTGATGCGTGATCGCCGCGTTTCTGTATTTCCGGAACTGCGCCGCGCATCCAGTGCTGGCTCGCTCAGTCGTCTGGCTGTGTTGGATGCCCCTTGCGTTGGCCTTAGCAGCACCAATGATGAGCTGGCAAGCCTGTTCTTGCAGCATGAAACACTGCATGCGGTCGCTGTGGTTGACGGCACTCGGCCGATTGGAATCATTAACCGGTCGCAATTCATGAATGAATTTAGCAAGTTGTACTACCGGGAAGTTTGGGGGCGCAAGCATTGTCTGGTGCATGCCAATTTGGCGCCCCGTTTGATTGAGCGCAACCATAACGTCGATGAACTGATCGGCATATTGACCTCGGATGATCAGCGCTATCTGTCCGATGGTTTTATCGTGACAGAAAATGGCCGCTATGTGGGCTTGGGAACCGGAGAGCAACTGGTGCGCTCGGTCACCGAGACGCGCATCGAGGTGGCTCGGCACGCCAATCCATTGACATTTTTACCGGGCAATATTCCGATTAGTCAACATATTGAACGACTCTTGGGCAGTGGCACTGAGTTTGTTGCTTGCTACGCCGATCTGAATAACTTCAAACCATTCAACGACCAATATGGCTATTGGCGAGGTGATGAAATGATTCGGCTGGTCGCACGGATTATTTCCGCGCATTGCGATCCGCAGCGCGATTTTGTCGGACATGTCGGGGGCGATGATTTCATCATCTTGTATCAAAGCGATAACTGGCAAGCACAATGTCAAGAAATCATCGCCGAGTTTGGCAAACTGGCCGTGTCACTTTTTGATGAATCGGCCCGCCTGGCAGGCGGCATTCAGGCCGACGATCGACATGGAGTTCCGCGATTTTTTCCGCTAACAACTTTGTCGATCGGCGCTGTAAAAATTTCATGCTGTGAATTTGCCACAGCCGAGCAGGTGGCTTCGGTTGCTGCGCGTGCTAAACATGATGCAAAAACCGCAGGCGAGGGCTTGTATGTGCGGGACGCGATTTTGGTGAATGCGTCTCGCTAGCGAAAAAATTCTGTAAAAATTTTTATACAACCCACTCTTTGTCACATCGCTGTCACACAAGGTTCTTACATTGGCAGGGTTGACGAACAATTTTTTAATTTAACAAAAGGTTCTCCTATGAAATTTAGCTTCAAAGTCTCTTCGATCAGCGTAGCTGCAGTGCTTGCCAGTTCTTATTTGAGTCTTGCCGGCGCACAAGAAATTGTGGGTGCTGGTGCCAGTTTCCCGGCGCCGTTGTATTCCAAATGGGCGGCTGACTACAACAAAGCAACGGGTGTCAAGGTGAACTACCAATCGGTCGGTTCTGGCGCTGGCATCAAGCAAATCGATTCCAAAACGGTTGACTTTGGTGCATCCGATATGCCTTTGACTGACGAAGTGCTTAAAACCAAAGGTCAATTTCAGTTTCCTACCGTCATCGGTGGCACGGTTCCAGTGATTAACGTCAAGGGCATTGCTCCTGGCCAAATGAAACTCGATGGCCAGGTGTTGGGTGACATTTATCTGGGCAAGATCACCAAGTGGAATGATGCTGCCATCAAGGCACTGAATCCCGGTTTGGCACTGCCAGAGGCTGACATTTCGCCGGTGCGTCGCGCCGATGGTTCGGGCACAACCTTCAACTTCACCAATTACTTGAGCCGTGTCCACCCTGAGTGGAAAAGCAAAGTGGGTGAAGGCACTGCGGTGAACTGGCCAGTGGGTGCCGGTGGCAAAGGCAACGAAGGCGTGGCTTCGTTTGTTAATCGGCTGCCCAATTCGATCGGTTATGTTGAGTATTCGTATGTCAAACAAAACAAGATGACTTACACCTTGATGAAAAACCGTGACGGTATGTTTGTTGCCCCCGATGATGATGCATTCAAAGCGGCTGCTGCTGGCGCAGACTGGAACAAGTCGTTTTATCAGTTGATCACAGACCAGCCTGGTAAAAACGCATGGCCCATTTCTACCGCAACGTTTATCCTGATGCACGTCAAGCAAGACAAGCCCGCGAATGCGACCGAGACCTTCAAATTTTTCACTTGGGCGTTCAAAAATGGCGGCAAAGCAGCGGCTGATCTGGACTATGTGCCAATGCCAGCCAACGTGATTGCTTCGATCGAGAAGGTTTGGGGCAGCACCACCGACGCAGCTGGCAAACCAGTCGCACTGAAATAAGCCGTCAAGTCATTTAATAGAGGAGACAGGGCGTGCCAAACACTTTATCGGTGAGCCAGATGCCAAACCAGGCATCTGAACGGTCTTTCGAACGAGTCAAGACCAATCCACCAACTAATAAATCGGCTCGTTCTGGTCCTCTGGCGGATCGCTTGTTTGCCTGGGCTGCAAAAGGGGCGGCCTTGATCACCCTGGCCCTGCTGTTTGCCATTTTGATTTCATTGACGATGGGCGCCTGGCCAGCCATTGAAAAGTATGGACTTGGCTTTATGGCGAGCACGACTTGGGATCCGGTGAAGCAGGAGTTCGGCGGTTTGGTGATGATTTATGGCACCCTGATGACATCGCTGATTGCCTTGGTGATTGCGGTACCGGTGAGTTTTGGCATTGCGGTGTTTTTAACCGAGCTTTCGCCAGCATGGCTGAAGCGACCTTTGGGCACCGCCATTGAGCTACTGGCCGCGATCCCTTCGATTGTCTATGGCATGTGGGGTTTGCTGGTATTTGGCCCCTTGCTGTCAACTTATGTTCAGCAGCCTTTGCAGGCCATGTTTTCGGGTGTTCCTTATCTGGGCGCTTTATTTTCGGGTCCGCCGGTTGGCATTGGCATTTTGTCGGCTGGCATTATTTTGGCCATCATGATCATTCCGTTCATTGCTGCGGTTATGCGCGATGTTTTTGAAGTCACGCCAACCTTGCTTAAAGAATCTGCCTACGGCCTGGGTGCGACAACCTGGGAAGTTGTTTCGACGGTTGTCTTGCCCTACACCAAAACCGGTGTCATTGGCGGCATCATGTTAGGTCTGGGGCGTGCCATTGGTGAAACCATGGCTGTCACGTTTGTCATTGGTAACTTCAATCAGCTTGATTCTCTGAGCTTGTTCCAGGCCGCCAACAGCATTACTTCGGCATTGGCCAACGAATTCGCAGAAGCCGGTGAAGGTCTGCACCAGGCCTCGCTGATGTACCTCGGGCTGGTGCTGTTTTTCATTACCTTCGTGGTGCTGAGTATTTCAAAAATACTATTGCTGCAATTGAAAAAGAACGAAGGAGCTAAATCGTGAGCCAACCAACAATGCTGAGCGGCGCTGCTTTTGAGCAGTCCCGCATGGATAAATATACCAAGCGCAAATGGGTCAATCGGATTGCGCTCGTGATGTCGTTGCTGGCCATGGCATTTGGACTGTTTTGGTTGTTCTGGATTCTGCTTGAGACTATTATTTTGGGAATCGGTGGGCTGAATCTTGACACGCTGACTCAAATGACGCCACCGCCCAACGATGCTGGCGGCTTGGCCAACGCCATTTACGGCTCGTTTCTGATGGTGTGTTTGGCAACTTTCGTGGGTACACCGATTGGCGTGATGGCTGGCATTTATCTGGCAGAGTACGACACCCATGGCTGGCTTGCGAACGTCACGCGTTTTGTCAATGACATCTTGTTGTCTGCACCGTCGATCGTGATTGGCTTATTTGTTTATGCCGTGATTGTGTCGCGTTTTAATTCGTTTTCGGCCTACGCCGGCATCATGGCATTGGCTTTGATCGTGATTCCTGTGGTCATTCGCACCACCGAAAACATGCTGCAACTGGTGCCAGCTGGTTTGCGTGAAGCGGCCTATGCGCTGGGTGCGCCCAAGTGGAAAGTGATCATCAGCATTACTTTGACAGCAGCGCGTGCCGGTGTGATAACCGGCATTTTGCTGGCGGTGGCACGTATTGCGGGGGAGACTGCACCGCTCTTGTTCACGGCTTTGAGCAATCAGTTCTGGACATCCAGTCTGAGTGAGCCAATGGCCAGTTTGCCTGTCACGATCTTTAAGTTTGCTATGAGCCCTTATGAAAACTGGCAAAAATTAGCTTGGGCAGGTGTGTTCATCATCACGGCTGCGGTGCTAGGGCTGAATATTTTGGCCAGAATCTTGACCCGAAACAAAATTTGAGCAGCATTGACTCAATAAACCATCAAAGGCAGCTTATGAATAGCGCAACCTTGTCGCAAGAAACTTCCAAAATTGCAGTCAACAACCTGAATTTTTATTACGGTAAATTTCATGCGTTGAAAAACATCAATTTGCAAATTCCAGAGAAAAAAGTTACCGCCTTTATCGGCCCATCGGGTTGTGGCAAGTCAACCTTGCTGAGGGTGTTCAACCGCATGTTTGAGCTGTATCCCGAGCAGCGTGCCGAAGGCGAAATTTTGCTCGATGGTGAAAACCTGCTGACCAGCAAAAAAGATGTGGCGCTGCTGCGTGCCAAGGTAGGCATGGTTTTTCAAAAACCCACGCCATTTCCGATGTCGATATTTGATAACGTGTCGTTCGGGGTCAAGCTGTTTGAAACACTCGATACAACCGCCATGCAAGAACGTGTCGAATGGGCCTTGCGCAAGGCGGCGCTGTGGACCGAAGTCAAAGACAAACTCCAGCAAAATGGTGCCAGTCTTTCTGGCGGACAACAGCAACGCCTGTGCATTGCCCGTGGCATCGCAATTCGTCCCGAGGTGCTGCTGCTTGACGAACCCTGTTCGGCACTTGATCCGATCTCCACGGCCAAAGTCGAGGAGTTGATCACCGAGCTGAAAAACGACTACACCGTGCTCATCGTCACGCACAACATGCAGCAGGCCGCGCGCTGCAGCGACTACACGGCTTACATGTACCTGGGTGACTTGATGGAGTTTGGCACGACCGAACAAATGTTTTTCAAGCCGGCACGCAAGGAAACCGAAGACTACATCACAGGCCGCTTTGGCTAATTAGAACTAACGCAAAACTGCTACAGCCAGGAACAACCATGCCAGATAAACATCTTTCCACGCAGTTCGACAGCGAACTCAACGAAGTCTCCAGCCGGGTGATGGAGCTTGGCGGTTTGGTCGAGTCGCAAATTCGCCAAGCGATCCATGCCTTGTCCATTTTTAGCATTGACATCGCGAATCAAGTCAGCGCCAGTGAGGTGCGCGTGAATGCGATGGAGGTCGAGATTGACCGAGAGCTCTCCAGCATCATTGCCAGGCGCCAGCCAACTGCGGTCGATCTGCGTTTGCTGATCGCTATTTCTAAAATCACAGCCAACCTGGAACGGGTTGGCGATGAAGCAGAAAAAATTGCCCGCATGGTGCGACTGATCATCGAAAACGGTGCCCCACGTTCCCTGCCATCACTTGAGCTCAAAGTGGCCTCTGACCTGGCTTCGAATTTGTTGCGTAAAGCACTCGATGCGTTTGCCCGGCTTGATACCGCTGCGGCGGTGTCGATCATGAAAGATGATTACCTGATTGACAAAGAATTTGATGGCTTCGTGAGAAAGCTCATCACCTACATGATGGAAGACCCGCGCATGATTTCAGCCAGTTTGAACCTGCTGTTTTTAGCCAAATCGATTGAGCGCATTGGCGATCACGCGAAAAATATTGCAGAGTTGATTATTTATGTTGTCAAGGGTGCGGATGTGCGCCACACCTCAATGGAAGCAATTGAAGCGGTGCTGAAATGAGGCATGAGCCCCGGGTTTTGGTGGTGGAGGATGAACCCGCCATTGCTGAGCTGATCGCCATCAATCTGCGGCATAACGGGTTTCGCCTGACGCTGGCGATGGACAGTGCCTCGGCTCAGCGCGAACTCGACGAGGTTTTGCCCGATGTGATTTTGCTGGACTGGATGCTGCCCGGCGAAAGCGGTTTGGTGCTGGCCAAACGCTGGCGTGCGCACCCGCGCACCAAATCGGTTCCGATCATCATGCTGACAGCCCGTGGCGAAGAAATGGATCGGGTTGCCGGGCTGGATGCGGGTGCCGATGATTACATTTCAAAACCTTTTTCAACCAAAGAACTGCTGGCGCGTGTGCGGGCTGTATTGCGCAGGCGTGCGCCCGAGCGGGTGCAGGGCAGCATCGCGGTGGGGGCTTTGCTGCTTGATTCAGAAACTTATCGGGTCTCGTTTAACGAACAAATGCTGAAATTGGGTCCCACCGAGTTCAAACTTTTGCATTACCTGATGACCCATTCCGAGCGCGTGCACAGCCGCTCTAAATTGCTCGACCGGGTTTGGGGCGACCATGTGTTCATTGAAGAGCGCACGGTCGATGTGCACGTGAAGCGCTTGCGCGAAGCCCTTGGCCCCAACGCCGGGCGCATGATCGAAACGGTGCGCGGCGCTGGCTACCGGCTCACGACCCAAACTGAGGCTTTGGTGTCCGCTTGATACGGCTGCTTAGGCAACTTGGCGTTTTAGGCAGGTTTGCCAGCGTCATGGCGCATCTGGTGCACGGTGTGGTCACCGTTATGCTTGTTTTTCCTGGACTTTCAGCGCCGCAAAAACGTGAACGAATTCGACTCTGGGCGCTTGCCCTGCTTGCGCGGCTAGCTATACAACTTGTAGTAAAAGGCAAGCCCACTACGCAAGGCCCAGCACTGCTGGTGGTGAATCATATTTCGTGGCTTGATATTGTGTTGTTGCTGGCATCGTGCAACGGAAGGTTTATTTCCAAGTCGGATATTCAGCATTGGCCGTTGATCGGTCGGCTGGCCATCGCGGCTGACACGCTGTTTGTCGAGCGCAAATCGCGCCGTGATGCGATGCGTGTGGTGCATCAAATGGTCGATAGCTTGCGCGGCGGCGCTATTTTGGTGATATTTCCCGAAGCCACAACCAGTGATGGTGAGCAGGTGCTGCCGTTTCATGCCAACCTGTTTCAAGCCGCGTTATCAGCGCATGCGCCGATTGTGCCGGTTGCCTTGCGATTTTTTGATAAGGCTTCAGGCCAACTTAGTTTGGCACCTTGTTACATCAACCAAGACACTTTGCTAGGGTCGATCTGGCGCACCCTGAGCGCCCCTGCACTGTGTGCGACATTGACCTTTGGCGCGATCGAGCAAGCCCGGGGGCGTGACCGCCGCACCTGGGCCATTGACGCACGCGACGCAGTTGCAGCACTTTTGCCCGAGCACCATTCGGTGACTTGAAGCTATAAACCAGTCAATATTTCGAGGTTGGACTGGGTTCAATAGGGATAAAGGCGCATCGCGCTACCTATTTATTGCGCTTAAGTCACCAGTGGGTTGGTCGTTTTGAATGCTTTGAAGCGTCCAAAGTCTCGATCAGCGTTGTACAAAACAGACACCCCTGCATTCGGTGCGCGGGGTCGGTTACAGCCTGTATCTATGAGCTGGGATCAATCCGCCTGCTTACGCAAAAACGCCGGAATTTCGAAGTCGTCCATGCCGCCGCTGCTCAAAGCATCGACTTTGGCGGCGGCTGAGGTACGGTCACGGTTGCGCCAGACGCTGGGTTTCTCAAACGACCCGTAGTCCGATTGGGTGCGCCCAATAGCACTGCCGATCGTGCCAATACCAACACCAGCGCCACCTCCCAACATCCCACTCGGTTGAATGCCGTTGCCAGCAACTGCTGGCGTGTGGTTGCCATAGGCCAACCCATCGGTGCCGTTGCGCTTGACCACTTCGGGGTTACGCACCACCGTCAGGCCAGGCTTTTGGCGGCTGAGCCCTGTCGCCACAACGGTGACACGAATCTGATCGCCCAATTTGTCGTCATAGGCTGTTCCGTAAATCACATGCGCGTCAGGTGATGCATAAGCACGAATGGTGTTCATGGCCAGCTTTGATTCACTCAGTTTGAGCGAGCCCTTGGCCGCGCTGATCAACACCAGCACGCCTTTGGCGCCTGAAAGGTCAATGCCTTCAAGCAAGGGGCAGGCCACGGCTTGTTCTGCCGCAATGCGCGCGCGATCAGGGCCACCCGCCAGTGCGGTGCCCATCATGGCTTTGCCGGGCTCGCCCATGACGGTGCGCACGTCTTCAAAGTCAACGTTCACATGGCCAGGCACGTTGATGATTTCAGCAATGCCGCCAACTGCATTTTTCAGCACGTCGTTGGCATGCGCAAAAGCTTCGTCTTGCGTGGCGTCGTCGCCCAGCACTTCAATCAGCTTCTCGTTCAGTACCACAATCAATGAATCAACATTGGCTTCCAGCTCGGCCATGCCACCATCGGCATTGGCCATGCGGCGTGGGCCTTCAAACTCAAACGGCTTGGTCACCACGCCAACCGTCAAAATACCCATTTCACGGGCCACGCGGGCAATCACTGGGGCGGCGCCAGTGCCGGTGCCGCCACCCATGCCTGCGGTGATGAACAACATATGCGCACCGTCGATGGCTTCGCGGATGTGTTCAATCGCCAGCTCTGCCGCGTCGCGGGCTTTGTCAGGTTTGCTGCCTGCCCCCAAGCCGGTGGTGCCCAGCTGGATGATGCGGTGCGCGTCGCTGGTTGAAAGTGCCTGGGCATCGGTATTCGCGCAAATGAATTCAACCCCTTGAACGGCGCTGGCAATCATGTGTGCGACAGCGTTGCCGCCACCGCCGCCAACGCCAATGACCTTGATTTGTGTGCCTTGGTTAAACGATTCTTCGTCGATGAGTTCAATGGACATTTTTATCTCCTGGTAATTCAAAATGGGTAAGTAATACAAAAAATGGGCAAACTTGGGGTCGTTCGTGTGGCGGTGGATCTGCACAGCGCCAGCGTCGCGGAGGTCCTGCGCGACTCAGCCAGATGGGTGTTTTTAGCATCAGAAATTCCTCACAACCCAATCCTGAAAACTGCCAAAGACAGTTTTCATAGAGCCACTTTTTTGCGCTACCTTAAAACCGCGTAAGCGTGCTTGGCGGGCTTCCTCCAGAAGACCCATCACCGTCGCTGCCCTAGGCTGGGCCACCATGTCGGACAAGGCGCTGACATATTTGGGTACGCCACGGCGCACGGGTTTGAGAAAAATATCTTCACCCAATTCGACCATGCCAGGCATGATGCAACTGCCACCCGTCAGGACAATACCGCTGGAGAGCATTTCTTCGAAACCGGATTCCCGCATGACCTGATGCACCAGGCTGAAAATTTCTTCAACGCGCGGCTCGATCACACCGGCCAAGGCCTGGCGGCTCAGCATGCGCGGTCCACGGTCGCCCAGACCAGGCACTTCGACCTGCGCCTCGGGGTCGGCCAGCAGCTGCTTGGCATAGCCGTTTTCAACCTTGATTTCTTCGGCGTCCTTGGTCGGTGTGCGCAGCGCCATGGCGATGTCGCTGGTGATCAAGTCACCCGCAATGGGAATCACCGCTGTGTGCCGAATGGCACCATTGGTAAAAATGGCCACATCGGTGGTGCCGGCACCAATATCAACCAGCGCCACACCCAACTCACGCTCGTCTTCGGTCAACACCGAAAGACTGCTGGCCAGCGGATTAAGCATCAGCTGCTCTACCTCCAACCCGCAGCGGCGCACACACTTGATGATGTTTTCGGCCGCGCTTTGTGCTCCCGTGACGATATGCACCTTGGCTTCGAGCCGAATTCCGCTCATGCCTATGGGCTCTTTCACGTCCTGACCGTCAATGATGAACTCCTGCGGCTCCACCAACAGCAGGCGTTGATCTGTCGAAATGTTGATGGCCTTAGCGGTTTCAACCACGCGCGCCACATCGGCGGCAGTCACTTCGCGATCTTTGATGGCCACCATACCGTGCGAGTTGATACCGCGAATATGGCTGCCCGTGATGCCGGTATAAACCCGGGTGATCTTGCAGTCTGCCATCAGCTCCGCTTCTTTGAGTGCTTGCTGAATGCTTTGCACCGTGGCATCAATGTTCACCACCACACCGCGCTTGAGCCCGTTGCTCGGAGCAATTCCCAAGCCAGCCAACTTCAGTTGTCCATCGGGCATGACTTCGGCCACCACCGCCATCACTTTGGATGTGCCAATGTCCAGCCCAACCACCAAGTCTTTGTATTCTTTTGCCATGTCTTTACCTTCTAGTGTTTCTCTTGTCGACTTCTTCCAGCGTGCTCACACCTTCGAGCCGAATTGCATAGCCATCGGTATGGCGCAAATCAACCGATGCCAATTGGTTTGGAAGGCGTTTGTAGCCAGCCGTTACTTGCGTGATCGTGCTTAAAAACCGCTGTGTGCGCGCCAACAGTTCCTCTGTGTTACCGCCACCGAGCTCCAGCTCGGCGCCGCTGTCAAGTTGCGCGCGCCAGGCTCCACGCGGGCTCAGCTCAAGCTGAACCAGAGCCAGGTCTTTGGCGTCAAACAGTGGCTTAAGCCTTTGATAATGTGCCAGCACCAAAGCGCTCTGCCCGTCCGGGGCGTTGAGCCGAGGCAACTGCTCTTGCTCCAGCTCGCCCACGTTGGCCTCAAACACCTCGCCAAAACTGTTCACCAGGCGGTTGTCTATTTCGGTGCCCCAATAGGCCACGGCCTGATGTTCTTGCAATTGCACTTTGAGTCGATTCGGGAACTCGCGCCTTACGATGGCCCGACGCACCCAGGGCATGGTCTCAAACACTTTGCGCGCTGCTTTCACATCGAGTGTGAAGAAGGTGCCTTGCAGGCGCGGCATCACGTTGGCGCGCAAGGTAATCGCGTTGTAATGCGCCACATCGCCTGTAACGCTAACGCCGCGAATCGCAAACACCGGTTGCTGCATGGCCCAGTTCAATCCGGCAACCAGCAGCAGTGCTCCCAACATCAGCAGCAGCAAGGCACTGACAACATTCATCAGGCGAATGTCGATGGGGGTTACTGGAGTCGTTGTGCTCATGGCTTCAGGTAATCGTTGCTCGCCATGCCCAGCAACTGTAGACACAACGCTGGGTAGTTGATGCCAGCAGCCTTGGCCGACATGGGCACCAGCGAATGGCTGGTCATGCCAGGTGCGGTGTTGATCTCGAGCAAATAGGGTTTGCGAGTGCTCGCGTCAATCATCACGTCTGCACGCGCCCAACCCCGGCAACCCAGGCTTTTGTAGGCTTCCAACACCAGTTGCTGGATGTGCGCCTCTTCGCCCGCCGGCAAACCGCAGGGCACCAGATACTGCGTGCTGTCGGTGAAATATTTGTTTTGGTAGTCGTAGTTGCCGTCCGGTGCCACGATGCGGATCACCGGCAGCGCCTGCGCTTGTGCGCCACTGCCCAGCACCGGCACAGTGACTTCATCGCCCGCGATGAATTGCTCACACAACACATCGTCACCCAGGCTCATGACCAGATTAAAAGCCTCCACACACTGTTCGACCGATGTCACCTTGGTCAAGCCAATGGTCGAGCCCTCACGCGCCGGCTTGACGATCATTGGGCTGCCCAACTCAGCCAGCGCAGCGCAGGTCGCAGCAGCGCTGTCCACCTTCTTCCAGGCTGGCGTGGGCAGACCATCGGCGCGCCAGATGTGTTTGGTCATGATCTTGTCGATGGCAATCGCAGATGCCATCACACCCGAGCCGGTGTAGGGCAAGCCAAGTAGCTCGAGCGCCCCTTGCACGGTGCCATCTTCACCAAAGCGGCCATGCAAGGCAATAAAGCAGCGCGTGAAGCCCTCTTTCTTCAGCTCAGCCAAGTCGCGTTCTGACGGGTCAAAGGGGTGCGCCTGCACGCCCAAACTTTGCAGCGCTTGCAGCACGCCTGAGCCCGACATCAGCGACACCTCGCGCTCAGCCGAACTGCCACCCATGAGCACGGCAACCTTCTCATTCTTTAGATCAAATGGGCTCATAGCGCTTGTCCCTCCTGCGTAGGGCGCTTTTTATTTTGTAGCAAATCGGCGACTTTGGCACAAACGCTGCCAATTGAGCCGGCGCCCATGCACAGCACCACATCGCCCGCGCGAGCACTGTCCAGGATGGCTTGCGGCAGGGCTCCAATGTCATCCACAAAAACCGGTTCGATGTGTCCGGCCACTCGCAAGGCGCGCGCCAAACTGCGTCCATCGGCCGCCACGATGGGTGCTTCGCCGGCTGCATAAACTTCGGTGAGCAGCACCGCATCAGCTCGGGCAATCACTTTGACAAAGTCATCAAAACAGTCGCGGGTGCGGGTGTAGCGGTGCGGCTGAAATGCCAGCAACAAGCGTCGTGTCGGAAAAGCACCACGCGCAGCAGCCAGCGTGGCCGCCATTTCGACCGGGTGGTGGCCGTAGTCGTCGATCAAGGTAAAGTGGCCGCCGTTGCGGGCAGGCTGCTCGCCATAGCGCTGAAAGCGCCGCCCCACACCTTTGAAACCGGCCAGTGCGCGTTGCACGGCTGCGTCTTGAATATTCAACTCAACCGCAACTGCAATGGCCGACAGCGCGTTCAGCACGTTATGAAGACCGGGTAAATTCAGCACCACATCCAGATCGGGCAACACGACACCGTTGCGCCGCTGCACGGTGAAATGCATTTGGCCGTCGATGGCATGCACATTCACGGCACGCACCTGGGCACCTTCGTCGAAGCCGTAGCTGGTAATCGGGCAGGTGACCTGCGGCACGATGCTACGCACAGCGGCATCGTCGGTGCACAAAATCGCCGTGCCATAAAAAGGCATGCGGTGCAAAAAGTCAACAAAGGCCTTTTTCAGCCGTTCAAAATCATGGCCATAGGTTTCCATATGGTCGGCATCGATGTTGGTCACCACTGCCATCACCGGCAGCAGGTTCAAGAACGAGGCGTCAGACTCATCGGCCTCCACCACGATGTGATCGCCGGTGCCCAAGCGGGCATTGGCACCGGCGCTGTTAAGGCGCCCGCCAATGACAAAGGTCGGGTCTAGTCCGGCTTCGGCTAACACGCTGGCCACCAGGCTGGTGGTGGTGGTTTTGCCGTGGGTTCCGGCAATCGCAATGCCGGTTTTCAGGCGCATCAGCTCGGCCAGCATGAGCGCACGCGGCACCACCGGAATGCGCTTTTCGCGCGCGGCAAGCACCTCTGGGTTATCGGACTTGACCGCAGTGGATGTGACCACGGCATCGGCCGTGCTGACATTGGCCGCGCTGTGACCAACAAAGGTGGCGATGCCCAAAGCGGCCAAACGCTGCAAGGTGGCACTGTCAGACTGGTCAGAGCCAGACACGGTATAGCCCAGATTGAACAGCACCTCGGCAATGCCCGACATGCCTGAGCCGCCGATACCAACAAAGTGAATATGACGAACCGCGTGTTTCAAGTTAACTCCTCACAGGCCGCCACGATGCGCTGGGTGGCCTCAGTTTTTTGCATCTTTTTTGCCTCTAGCGCTTTTGTGGTAAGCGTAGAGCGCTCCATTGTTTGTAGCATTTGTGCCAAGCCAGCAGGACTCAAGTCGGTTTGTTGCACCAACCATCCAGCACCTTGCCCAACCAGAAACTGTGCGTTGCGGGTCTGGTGGTCGTCCACCGCAAACGGAAACGGTACAAACAGCGCAGCAACACCCACCGCGGCAATTTCGGTGACCGTGCTGGCACCGGCACGGCACAGCACCAGATCAGCCTCGGCCATTGCCTGCGCGGTGTTGTCGATAAAAGGCGTGAGCTCGGCAGACACACCCGCCGCCGCGTAATTGGTACGCAATGCATCAATTTGTTTGACCCCACTTTGGTGGGTGACCTGTGGACGCTTGACTTCAGGAATCAGGGCAAGTGCTTGCGGCACGATCTCATTCAAAGCTTTGGCACCCAGGCTGCCACCCAGCACCAGCAATTTGAGCGGGCCGCTGCGCCCGGCAAAGCGCTCCTGTGGCGCTGGCTGTTGCATAAATGCCGCGCGCAGTGGGTTACCGACCCATTGGGCTCCCTTAAGCACATCGGGAAAGGCCGTAAAAACCCGGTCAGCCACGCCTGCCAGCACCTTGTTGGCCAACCCAGCCACCGAGTTTTGTTCGTGCAGCAGCAGCGGTTTGCCCAGCAGCACACTCATCATGCCGGCCGGAAAGGTGATGTAGCCACCCAAACCGACCACCACGTTGGGCTTCACCCGACGCAGCACAAGAATGCTCTGCCAGAAGGCTTTGAGCAGGCGCAGGGGCAGCAGCGCCACGGTGCTCAGCCCCTTGCCACGCAAGCCACCAAAGTCAATCGACTCAAAGGCAAAACCTTGGGCGGGAACCAGCTGGCTTTCCATGCTGGGCTGCGCAGTTGAGCCCGTGCCCCCCAGCCAATGCACACGCCAACCACGCTCACGCAAACAATGCGCCAGCGCCAGCCCGGGGAAGATATGCCCGCCCGTGCCGCCTGCCATGACCAGCGCTACCTTGGCGGTTGTCATACGCGGCCTCCGTGCATAAGCCAGGCCGCAGTCGCGTCCTGTTGCGCTGTGCGCAGGGTTCGATTTTGATGAAACAGAACCCTCATACACGGCCTCCGTGCATGAGGGTTCTGTTTTCTTGGTCGATTTTCAGCACGATGGCGATTGACACCAGGTTCATCAGAATGGCCGAGCCGCCGTAACTCATTAGCGGCAGGGTCAGCCCTTTGGTCGGCAGTGCGCCCAGGTTCACGCCCATGTTGATGAAGGCTTGAAAACCCATCCAGATCGCCACGCCTTGCGCCACCAAACCGGCAAAAACGCGCTCCAATGCAATCGCCTGACGACCAATTTGCATCATGCGCCGCACCAGCCAGAAGAACAACACAATCAGCAGCGTGACACCAACCAGGCCAAACTCTTCGCCAATCACGGCGAGTAAGAAATCGGTGTGCGCTTCGGGCAGCCAGCTCAGTTTTTCGACACTGCCACCCAGACCAACACCAAAAATCTCGCCGCGCCCAATGGCGATCAGCGAATGCGTGAGTTGGTAGCCTTTGGCCAGTGCATTTTTTTCGCTCCAGGGATCGAGATACGCAAAAATGCGCTCGCGACGCCACTCGCTCGAAGCGATCATGAGCGAAAAGGCCACCAGCAGCACAGCCGCAATCAAGAAGAACATGCGCGCGTTGACACCCCCCAGAAACAAAATTCCCATGGCAATGATGGCAATTACCATGAAGGCACCCATGTCAGGCTCGGCCAGCAGCAGCACACCCACCACCGCCACAGCTGCGCCCATGGGCAATACAGCGCGGAAAAACCGCTCTTTCACCTCCATTTTGCGCACCATGTAGTCTGCCGCGTAAAGCAGCACGGTGAGCTTGGCCAGCTCAGACGGTTGAAAACTCACTGGCCCGACCCCGATCCAGCGCCGGGCACCGTAGACCACTTTGCCAATGTGTGGAATCAGCACCAGCACCAACAGCACGATGGAAAACAAAAACAGCGCGCGTGCCGATTTTTCCCAGAGCGCCAGAGGCACTTGGTATGCTGCCGCCGCCGCCAGGAGGGCAATCACCAGCCACATGGCGTGTCGCAGCAGAAAATAATGAGAGGTGTAGCGGGCAAAGCGCGGGTTGTCGGGCATGGCAATCGATGCCGAATACACCATCACCAGCCCCCACAACAGCAAAGTCAGCGTGACCCACACCAGTGCCTGATCAAAGCCATGAAAACGGCTCGGATTGACACTGCCCAGGCGTGAGCCACCCAAGCGCACCGGCAGCACGTCGGCACCCGGTGCAAACAGACGCTGATAGCGTGCGCGCAGACCTTGTAAAACAGCGGCGCTCACAGACCCGCCTCCAGCGCCACGCCCTGCTCTAAGGCCAGCGCTTGCACGGCGGCCACAAACATATGGGCGCGGTGTTCATAGTTGTTGAACATGTCAAAACTGGCACAAGCGGGTGACATCAGCACAGCATCCCCGGCGTGAGCCTGGCCACTGGCTTGCTGCACGGCATCCGCCATGCTGCTGGCATCGAGCAGGGGTACGCCTGTTTGCGCCAATGCGGCGCGCAGCAGCGGTGCATCACGGCCGATCAGCAACACGGCGCGCACATAGCGCTGCACCGGAGCGGCCAACGGGCTGAAATCTTGCCCCTTGCCTTCACCACCCAGAATGACCAGCACCTTGCGTTCGCTGCCCAAGCCTTGCAGGGCAGCCACAGTCGCGCCCACATTGGTGCCTTTGCTGTCGTCAAAGTATTCAACGCCGCTCAGAATGCCAATCGGCTGAACGCGATGCGGCTCGCCGGTGTATTCACGCAGGCCATACAACATGGGCGCCAGCGCGCAACCGGCGGCACTGGCCAGTGCCAACGCACTGAGCGCATTGATGGCATTGTGTCGGCCACGAATGCGCAGGGCATCAGCCGGCATCAGGCGCTGGATGTGCAGTTCTTCAGGCGCATCTTTGCGCTTGCGACCTGCCGTATCGCTGTCTTGCGCACGCACCAGCCAAGTCATGCCGTTGACGCTTTGAATGCCAAAGTCACCCGGGCGCTGAGGCATGTCACCACCAAAAGTGACGTAATCGCGTCGTTGCGGCTTTGCACCTTCCCGCCTTTGGGGGAGGGCTGGGGTGGCGTCTTGAAGCTTGACTTTGCTGGGCGCAGGCAACATCCCCATGACCGATTCGTCTTCGCGATTCAGCACCATCAGGCCTGTTGCACCGAAAATATTGCTCTTGGCTTGTGCGTAAGCCTGCATCGAACCATGCCAATCCAGGTGGTCTTGCGTGATGTTAAGCACGCTGGCCGCGCTGGGCGCAAAGTTGCGCTCGCCATCCAACTGAAAACTCGACAACTCGAGCACCCAGACCTCGGGCAAGCTGTCACTGTCAAGCCGCTCGATCAGCGTGCTAAGCAAGGTAGGGCCAATATTGCCCGCCACGGCGACACTTTTGCCAGCGCGTTCGACCAGTTGCCCGGTCAGCGAGGTCACGGTGGTTTTGCCGTTGGTGCCAGTAATGGCCAGCACTTTAGGCGCATAAGCTCGGCTGGTTTTGAGCTGCTCAAGTGCCTCTGAATACAAAGCTAATTCACCTCTGACGCTTATTTGACGGGCATAAGCAGCTTCTGAAATAATAGCAATTTCAGCAGGACTTAGACCCGGGCTTTTGAACACGGCCGTGACTGAAAGGCCCAACTGCAAGCCCCCATCCCCGCCGTCCCCCAAAGGCGGGAAGGCGAAAATCCCAAGCAGTTCCGCAGCAAATGCGCCACCTACAAAGCGCGCCTGCGGCACTTCGCGTTGCAAGGTGGCCAACTGCGGCGGTTCCGTGCGGGTGTCGGCTATCGTCACCTGCGCACCGCAGCGCGCGCACCAACGCGCCATCGCCAGGCCGGAAACACCCAGGCCCAGGATGAGTACGTGTTGATCGCGTAAGTAATTCATGCTTAGCGCAACTTCAGGGTTGACAAGCCGACCAGGCACAGCAGCATGGTGATGATCCAGAAGCGCACCACCACCTGGGTTTCTTTCCAGCCGCTTTTCTCAAAATGGTGGTGCAGCGGGGCCATCTTCAAAATACGCTTGCCCGTGCCGGTTTTCTTTTTGGTGTATTTGAAGTACGCCACTTGCAGCATCACTGACAGGGCTTCGGCGACAAACACGCCGCCCATGATGGCCAGCACAATCTCTTGGCGCACGATCACAGCGATGGTGCCCAACGCACCGCCCAAGGCCAAAGCCCCCACGTCGCCCATAAAAACCTGCGCCGGGTGCGTGTTAAACCACAAAAACGCCAGCCCGGCGCCGGCCATTGCCGAGCAAAAAATCATCAATTCACCGGCACCTGGGATGTGCGGCAAAAACAGGTAGCGGGCGAACACCACGTTGCCGGTGACGTAGGCAAAAATGCCCAGACAGGCACCCACCATTACCACCGGCATGATCGCCAGGCCATCGAGCCCATCGGTCAGATTGACTGCGTTGCTCGAGCCCACGATCACCAGATAGGTCAGCACAACAAAGCCCAACACGCCCAGCGGGTAGCTAATTTCCTTAAAAAATGGCACCATCAGCCCGGCTTTGGGCGGCAGGCTCAAGTCGAACCCCGACTGAATCCAGGTAAAAAACAGTTCCAACACGCGGTAATTGGTGTTCTCGGAAATGCTGAACACCAGGTACAGCGCTGCCGCCAGGCCGATCAGCGACTGCCACAGGTATTTCTCGCGCGAGGGCATGCCTTCGGGGTCTTTGTTGACCACTTTGCGCCAGTCGTCGCTCCAGCCTATAGCGCCAAAACCGAGCGTGACGATCAGCACGATCCAGACAAAGCGGTTGCTCCAGTCAAACCAGAGCAGGGTCGAAATTGCAATGCACAGCAAAATCAGCACGCCGCCCATGGTGGGCGTGCCGCTTTTGGCAAGATGCGTGTCCATGCCGTAGCCACGCACCGGTTGACCGATTTTGAGCGATGTCAGGTAGCGAATCACCCACGGGCCAGCCGCCAAACCCATCAGCAGTGCAGTCATGGCTGCCATCACAGCGCGAAAAGTCTGGTATTGAAAAACGCGCAAAAACCCAAGTTCGGGTGACAGAGTTTGCAGCCATTGAGCGAGCCAGATCAACATGGGGTGTTGCCCTTTTCGGTAGCGGCGCAAATCGCCTCGATGACCCGCTCCATTTTCATAAAGCGTGAACCTTTGACCAGCACACTGGCCACTCCGGGCAGGGCAGCGAGCACGGCCACTTGCAAATCGGTCATCGCCGGATGTACCTCAACAGTACTGAAATTGATAGCGGCTTGCGCACATGCAGAGCCCGTAACGAGCACTTTTTCTATATTTTTTTCTGCCGCATGCTGGAGTGCCTCGGCATGAAAAGCCGGCCCTTGGTCACCTACCTCACCCATATCGCCAAGTACCAGCATACGCGGCCCCGGCAAGGCGGCCAGCACGTCAATCGCCGCACGCACCGAATCCGGGTTGGCGTTGTAAGTGTCATCCACCAGTGTGATGGGGCAACCCTGGTGCATCACTTGCAGCGCCCGACTGCGACCTTTTACCGGCTCAAATACATTCAAACCCTGGACAATGGCCGCCAGGGGGACGTTGGCAGCCAACGCGCAGGCCACGGCTGCCAAGGAATTTTTCACGTTGTGCGCTCCGGCAATGTGCAGTGCGTAGTCCAATTCGCCTGCCGGGCTGGCACAACGGACTTGCCAGGCAGCCCCTTGCCATTGAGCCTGCAGTGCAAACACCTCGGCATCAGCTTGGCGTTCGGAGGCAAAGCGCAGCATCCGGCGCTTCCCCGCCAAGCCAGTCCAAACGTGGCTGAACGTATCGTCCGCCGCAAAAACAGCAACCCCGTCAGCCGGCAAAGCCGATATAACGGCACCGTTTTCTTGTGCCACGGCCTCAACTGTCTGCATGAATTCAAGGTGCTCGCGTTGTGCGTTGTTCACCAATGCAACGGTCGGCTGGGCCATGGCGGCCAGCGTGGCAATTTCGCCCGGATGGTTCATGCCGAGTTCGACCACAGCGCAGTGGTGCGTCTGGTTCAGCCGCAGCAGTGTCAGCGGCACGCCAATGTCGTTGTTCAGGTTGCCTTGCGTGGCCAGCGCAGCATCTCCTTGCCAGGCACGCAAAATCGATGCGATCATTTGCGTCACGGTGGTTTTGCCGTTGGAGCCGGTCACACCGATCAGTGGCAAGACAAACTGCGCCCGGTAGCCGGTTGCCAGTTGGGCCAATGCGAGTCGGGCATCGACAACCAGCAGGCCGGGCAGACCCGCTTGAGCCAGTTTGGCAGCAGCGCTGTCACCTTGTGCAATGGCAGCTACAGCCCCTTTGTTCTTGGCCTCAGCCAAGAAATCGTTGGCATCAAAACGCTCACCGCGTAGCGCCACAAACAAGTCCCCTGGGGCAATGCTGCGGGTGTCAGTGTGCACGCGGGTGATGGCGATCGGGCTGTTGGCTGCAAAGCCAACCGTTTGAGCCTTGTTGAGCCAGCTTGCGACTTGCGACAAGGTCAATTCCGCAGCTGTAGTAACGGTTTGCTGGGCAAAGAACTTCTGAACGTGGGCCATATCCAGGAATGGCAAACGCTGTCCAGCGATTTCCTGATAGGCCTCGTGGCCTTTGCCGGCAATCAGCACAACGTCGGTTGCGCTGGCGCGCGCCAGGGTTTGGGCAATGGCACGCGCCCGATCGGGTTCGACCACCACCCCAGGCACACTGACCAGCCCGAGCAGAATCTGGCTGATGATGGCGTCCATGGCCTCGCTGCGTGGGTTATCGCTCGTCACCACCACCCGGTCAGCGTGGCCTGCCGCAATCGCACCCATGAGCGGACGCTTGGCGCTGTCGCGGTCGCCGCCACAGCCAAACACACACCACAACTGGCCAGCACGCGCTTGTGCCAAAGGTTTCAAGGCATCGAGCGCTTTTGCCAGGGCGTCAGGCGTGTGTGCGTAATCAACAGCTACCAGCGGCTGACCCGCTACGTTGACGCATTCCATGCGACCTGGCACAGGTGTTAACTTAGAACAGGCTTGCACTGCGGCGCCGAGCGGCACACCCAGACTGCGCATAGCGGCCAGCACACCTAGCAAGTTGGCCACGTTGTAGTTGCCAATCAGGCCGGTGGCCAGCTTGATCTGCTCGGCCCCTTCAATCACGGTAAACCCGACACCTTGGCTGCTGTGCGTTATGTCTTGGGCTTGCAGCCGGGCTTGGTTGGCAGCACCCGGCAACATTGACACCGTCCAGAGATCGAGCGCCGGTATTACGCCCTCACCCTTTGGGAGATGGTTGGGGTGGGGGCTGGTATTCAACTGTGCTGCCAACGCCGCGCCAAACAGGTCGTCGATATTGATGACTGCCGCCTGCAAGCCCGGCCAGGCAAAGAGTTTGGCCTTGGCTCGGCCATAGCTGGCCATGTCATGGTGGTAGTCCAGATGGTCTTGCGTCAGGTTGCTAAAAATTGCCGTGTGGATGCGGGTGCCGCCCAAGCGCTGCTCTTCGATGCCGATGGACGAGGCCTCGATGGCGCAGGCTTGCAGACCCGCATCTACAAACTTGCGCAGTGCGGCCTGCAACGCCACCGGGTCGGGGGTGGTCAGCCCGGTGCTGACGACGTCAGGCACAACACCCATGCCCAATGTGCCCACAAACGCAGCAGGGACGGGCGCAGACAGCTCTAAATTTGAGAGCGCCTGAGCCAGCCACCAGGCGCTCGAGGTTTTGCCGTTGGTGCCGGTGACTGCGAGCACAACCAGCTCGCTGCTGGGCTGGCCAAAGAAGTGGCTGGCAATGTGCGCGCTATCAGCCTTCAGTCCGGCGTAGGCAGCAATGCGCGCATCGGCGAAAGCAAAAGTGGCCAGCCCGGCTTGCTCGACCAGACAGGCAGCGGCACCGTTGGTCAACACATCGCCCACATGCGCACGGGCGTCAACTGCCGCACCTGGCCAAGCTAAAAATGCGTCGCCTGGCAACACCATGCGGCTGTCGCTGCGCAAGGTGCCGGTGCTGTGCGCACGCAACCAGGCTGCGGCTTGCTCGGGGCTGTTCAAGATCAGCATCAGAAGCTCTCTTCCACTGGCACCGTGACCACTTGCGGCTTCACCGACATGTCGGGTGCAACACCGAGAACTTTGAGGGTTTGCTGCACGGTTTGGCTAAATACCGGAGCCGCCACGTCGCCGCCAAAATATTGCCCATTGCTTGGCTCGTCAATCATCACCGCCACGGCAATGCGTGGGTTGTCAATGGGCGCCAGTCCCGCAAAAACACCCCGGTATTTTTTGCCAGCGTAGCCACGCCCTTCTTGTTTGTGAGCAGTGCCAGTTTTGCCGCCGACCGAATAGCCGATGGTTTGCGCTTTGGGTGCGGTGCCACCCGGGCCGGTCACCAGGTGCAGCATGGCGCGCATCTGGTGCGCTGCGGTGCGCCCGATCACCGCGTGCCCGGCAACGGGGTTAGCCACCTTGAGCATCGAGATGGGCGGCAAGTCGCCATCGCGGCCAAAGATGGTATAGGCATGCGCTAATTGCAGCAAGCTCACCGAAACACCATAGCCATAGCTCATGGTGGCCTGTTCAATCGGGCGCCAGCTTTTGTAAGGACGCAGTTTGCCACTCACCGCTCCAGGAAACGGCAACAAGGGTTTTTGCCCAAAGCCGGCGCTGCTGTACATCTCCCACATCTCACGCGGCGGTGCTTGCAAGGCAATTTTGGCAGTGCCGACATTGCTCGATTTCTGGATCACTTCAGACACACTGAGCACACCATGCGGATGTGAATCGGTGATGGTGGCACTGCCAATGGTCAGGCGCCCAGGTGCCGTTTGAATCGGGGTCTCCGGCGTGATGCGACCACTGTCCAGTGCCTGTGCGATGGCAAACGGCTTCATGGTTGAACCTGGCTCAAAACTGTCGGTCAAAGCTCGGTTGCGCAACTGCGCACCGCTCAGGTTTTGCCGTTTGTCGGGCACATAGCTGGGGTAATTGGCCAGTGCCAGCACTTCACCGGTTTGCACGTCGAGCACCACCACACTACCCGCCTTGGCTTTGTGTTGCTCAATCGCATCCTTCAGTTTTTGGTAGGCAAAAAATTGCACTTTGCTGTCAATGCTGAGTTGCAGGTCGCGCCCATCCACCGGGGCAATTTGCTCGCCGATATCTTCGACCACCTGCCCCATGCGATCTTTAATCACACGGCGCGAGCCGTTTTTGCCACCGAGCTCTTTGTTAAAACTCAGCTCGATGCCTTCTTGGCCTTTGTCTTCCACATTGGTGAAACCCACCACATGGGCAGCAGCCTCGCCTTCGGGATATTGACGCTTGTATTCCTTGCGCTGATAAATTCCATCAAGCCCCATGGCCATCACAGCGGCTGCCATCGGTTCGTCAACCTGACGTTTCAGCCAAACAAAACTTTTGTCTTCGTCTTCGAGTTTTTTGTTGAGCTCAGCCAATGGCATTTCGAGCAATTGAGCGAGTTTTTTCAACGTTGGCGCATCGCGCGGCACATCTTCAGGGATGACCCACAAGCTGGGAACTGGCACGCTGGAAGCCAGCACGATGCCATTGCGATCCAGGATACGGCCGCGGTTGGCTTGCAACACCACGGTGCGGGCATAGCGCACCGTGCCTTGTTTCTGGAAAAAGTCGTTTTCCAGCACCTGGATATAGACCGAGCGAACAAATAGACCGGCAAAAGCCAGCGCGATCGTGGCCACAATAAATTTGCTGCGCCAAATCGGTGTCGGACTGGCCAGCAGCGGACTTGACGTGTAGGCAACACTGCGACTCATGGCAAACGCCCTTGGACGAATGTTTGCGCTGTCGTTGTGGAGGAAGCCTGCGCCTGGACTGGCGCGGGATACGCTACATAGGCTGTCACCGCTGGTGTTGCAGCGCGCATGTGCAGCTGGCTTTTGGCTAGTTTTTCAACCCGCATCGAGGTCGCTTGGGTGCGCCGCTCTAGCTGCAAGCGCTCGTTTTCAGTGGCTAGGCGGCGCGCCTGGTTTTGCGCCCGGTCAAGCTCGGCATAAAGTCTGCGCGAGTCATATTGCAAATTAACCAGATACAAAGCGCTCAGCACCAGACCCATGAGCAGCAGCAAGTTGATGCGCATCATGCTTGCACCGCAGCAGATTGGGGCATGCGCTGGGCCACACGCATCACGGCACTGCGTGAGCGTGGATTAGCAGCCACTTCAGCTGCACTGGGTTTAGTGCGCCCCAGCGCCTTGAGCTGCATGACCTTGGGTGCCGCGAACGGTGCCCGGCGATCAAACACATCGCGCGAATGTTCAGCAATAAATTGTTTGACGATGCGGTCTTCCAGCGAATGAAAGCTGATGACCACCAGGCGTCCACCGGGTAACAACACCTTGAGCGCAGCTTTTAACGCAAGTTGCAGCTCTTCAAGCTCGGCGTTGATGAAAATCCGAAAAGCCTGAAATGTGCGCGTAGCAGGGTCCTTGCCCGGCTCGCGGGTTTTGACCGTGTCAGCCACGAGCTGGGCCAATTCAGTGGTGGAGACAAAGGG
Source organism: uncultured beta proteobacterium (assembly GCA_903930255.1). GTDB lineage: Bacteria > Pseudomonadota > Gammaproteobacteria > Burkholderiales > Burkholderiaceae_C > Rhodoferax. The sequence continues at coordinate 8,157 of CAIYYA010000249.1, read as the reverse complement.
GCCCCGAGCCTGTCGGCGCGCGACAATCGCCTTTGCAATGGAGCCAGCAAACCGTTCTTCGCCATAGTCACGTATCACCTCTGTAATTTGGGCCACATCGGCCACTTCGAGCCATTGCGCCACGCTTTGACCACGTGTGCAATCCATGCGCATGTCCAGCGGACCGTCCATGCGAAAACTAAAACCTCGCGCCGGGTTGTCAATCTGCGGTGAGCTGATACCCAAATCGAGCAGCACACCCGCCACGCTTGCGTCGGCCAACTCACTCAGCTGGCTAAAGCCCTGATGCCGTATGGAAAACCGGGCATCTTCAATGGTGGCAGCCTCAGCCAGCGCGTCTGGGTCTTTGTCAAATGCAATCAAGCGGGCGTTGACTGGCAACTTTGACAAAATCAACCGGCTATGACCACCGCGGCCAAACGTACCATCGACGTAAACCGGCACTGCGGGCAGCGCACTCCCAGCAGGCTCGAGCAAAGCGTCAACCGCTTCGCTCAACAACACGGTGGTGTGTGTCCAAGCGCTTGCCACAGCTGCCTTCAGAACGCAAAATCTTTAAAGACATCGGGCATGTCACCCTGCATGGCCTGGGCTTCTTGCGCCTCATAGGTGGCTTTGTCCCATAGCTCGAAATAACTTCCCATGCCCAGCAGCACGGTTTCTTTGCTAATGCCAGCGCTTGCGCGAAGCTCGGGCGATACCAGCACACGACCGGTACTGTCGAGCTCAACATCCATGGCGTTGCCTAGAAAAATGCGCTTCCACCACTGAGCGGACATCGGTAAGGAGCCGATGCGTTCGCGAAATTTTTCCCATTCTGGACGGGCGAAAATCATCAGACAGCCGTGTGGGTGCTTGGTGATGGTGAGTTGCCCATTGGCTGTCGCGCTCAGAACGTCACGATGCCGGGTCGGCACCGATAGCCGACCCTTTGCATCCAGACTTAATGAGGAAGCCCCTTGAAACACGATTGCTGACCTTTGACCGAATTGGGAAACTGGGAAGTGCGCATGAAAAAGCACAATTCACCACAAAATTGCACTTTTTTGCACTGTATCAGCAAAAACCTAATCTGGAAACCCGTTTGAAACAATTTTTTACAATGAAATCAAAGACTTAGCGTTTGTTTTGAAGGTAACTATCTGCCGAAAATCGTTCTAAATGAATGACTTAGAAACTTATATGAATGTGATAGGTTAAGTAATCAAGCCGAAATCTAAAGCATGGCGCTTTGCTGGTAATTGCTTTGAATTGGAGTATTCTCACGAATCCAACTTTTCTAACACCCACTGCAAATCTTGGGCAAAATGGAACCACATAGCAAATCCCTGCCTTTCATCAACGACCGTCGCTGGTGGTGGCTGGCCTTGCTTTTTTGGTCAGGTGCTGTGGGCTTGTCGTGGCAGTCGCATATTCAAGACATTCAGCAGCAAAGCATTCAGGTGGCCACCGAGGGTGCACGCAATATGTTTCGCATGGTGGTTCTGTCGCGCAGTTGGAATGCCAGCCATGGCGGTGTTTATGTGCCGATAACGCCGTTAACCCAACCCAATCCCTATCTGATTCATCCCCAGCGTGATGTGCTCACCACAGATGGCATGGCGCTGACGCTCGTCAACCCCGCTTTCATGACGCGCTTGATCGGTGAAATTGCCAACATCGAATCAGGCGCGATCTTTCGTCTGACCAGCCTGAAGCCTTTACGCCCTGAAAACGCACCCGACCCCTGGGAAGCTAAATCGTTGTTGGAATTTGAATCCGGTGTGCCAGAAGCGATCACCATGGAGCCCAGCCAGGATGGGACATTGCTGCGCTACATGGCACCACTGGTTGTTTTGAAGTCGTGTTTGCCATGCCATGCTGTGCAAGGCTACAAACTGGGTGATGTCCGTGGCGGCATCAGCGTTTCGCAGCGCTATTCGACCATTCAGGCGAGCAGCAGCAGCAGCACGCGCCAAAGCAGCCTGATTCATGCAAGCATTTTTGTGCTGATTGCCCTCTTGGGTTGGGTGCTGCTGGAGCTGCTGCGCAAGCGTTGGTTTGAATTGGCCGGCAAAGTGCGCGAACTGGAAGACACCCGAGGCGTGCTGTTGCAAAGTGAAAAAATGGCCTCTTTGGGGCGCATGGTGGCAGGCTTTGCGCATGAGATCAACACGCCCGTTGGCGTGGCCGTTGGCGCGGTTTCGCAGCATGAAGAAACGCTAGCGCGCATCGAACACATGCTGACGCAGGACGAAGTCAACGAAGACGCGTTGCGCGCTGAACTCAACAGCCTGCGCCAGGGTGGCGCACTGGCGCTGTCGAATTTGCAACGTGCTGCCAAACTGGTGCACAGCTTCAAACGCACCTCGATTGACCAGAGCTCCGACGAAGTGCGCGTTTTTGCCATTCACGAACTGATTCAGGATGTGCTTTACACCCTGCAAAATGTTCTCAAACGTCTGCCCATCAAAATTAATGTGATGTGTGACACCAAGCTACGCTTGCACAGCATGCCTGGCTTGATAGAGCAACTATTGACCAACCTGATCATGAATGCTGTGCAACATGCGTTCGAAGGTGGCAAGATCGGCGGCACCATCGAAATCAACGTCAGTCAAAAAGACGACTCAGTGGTGCTGATATTCAAAGACGATGGGGCAGGCATGTCGGCGCAACAGCTGGCGCGCGCTTTTGAGCCGTTTTTCACCACGCGACGGGGTGAGGGTGGCTCTGGCTTGGGTCTTTATCTATGCTACAACATCGTCACCAGCCAGCTTCACGGCACACTGGTGTGCGAAAGCACACCGCAGGCCGGGTGTTGCTTTACCATTCGCTTTCCGGCCCAATTCGACTTCGCTGCGCAAAGACCCTCTCCATGAAACTTGTACGCTCCACCGGCCAACCGGCTGCCACCGAACCCGATCAAGGTCAACGCCATACCTGGAAATTGCTGGTGATCGATGACGAGCCCGATATTCGGGAACTGACCCGTTTTAACCTGCGTGGTTTTCGCTTTGCCGAGCGTGATCTCGAAATCATCGAAGCCAGCTCTGCCCATGAAGCACGCGAGGTTTTGAACCAACATAACGACATCGCGTTGGCGCTGGTGGATGTGGTCATGGAGACTGATGATGCCGGTCTGCGCCTGGTGGAATACATTCGTAAGGATCTTAAAAACCTGATGATGCGCCTGATCATCCGCACCGGCCAGCCTGGCATGGCGCCAGAGCGCTTTGTCATCGATCATTACGACATAGACGACTACAAAGACAAAACCGAGCTCACCGCCGGCAGGCTCTACACCGCCGTGCGCTCGGGAATTAAAGCCTATCGCGATCTGCGCACTATCGACCTCAACCGCATTGGCCTGGCACAGGTGCTGGATGCTGCGCCCAATATTTATCGCATCAGCAACCGCTCTTTAGAACAATTTTTTCAGGGTGTTTTGACGCAAATCGTCGGCTTGTGCAACCTCACAAATTCCAGCTTCATTTCAACCATGGGTGGCGTGATCGCTACGTTTGATGACAGTGACATCACGGTGCATGCGAGTGCAGGCGATCTGACCAAGCAGGCACGTTTTGCCGAAATCCGGACCCAGTGCAGCCAAACGATCCAAACCGGACAAATACCGGATGGTCTGCGCAAAGGGGCTTTTGTCGTGCCCTTGCAGGTGCAGGGCAAGCCGGTCGGCTTCATTTACATTGAGCCAACCCAAGAGCTGGATGAGGCTGACCGGCACCTGATCTCCGTGGTGGCGCAACAATGCTCAAGTGCGCTGGAGAATTTGCGCCTGCATATTGAGCTCTCTCAGTCGTTTGATCACATGATCGACATGCTGGCCTTGATTGCCGAGTTCAAAGACGACACCACAGGCAGCCACATCAAACGCATCGATCTGTATACCCAGCTACTGGCTCTTGAAATGGGTAGCACGCCCGAAGAGTCCATTTGGTTTGGCAAGGCCAGTCGGCTGCATGATGTTGGCAAAATTGGCATCTCAGATCTATTGCTGCGCAAACCAGGCAAGCTCGATGAGGCAGAGTACACCATCATCAAAACGCACACCGTCATGGGCGGTGCCATTTTGGAGCGCGACCGTTTTCTGGAGCTGGCGCGCGAAGTCGCTATGCACCACCACGAACGCTGGGACGGCACAGGCTACCCGGCCGGTCGGCCTTCAGCCGAGTTCCATTTGGTCACGCGCATCGTCAGCGTGGTTGACGTGTTTGATGCTCTCATCAGCAAGCGCCCCTACAAAGCGCCGTGGCCGCCAGAGCAGGCCATGCAAGAAATTGAAAAAGGAGCCGGCAAGCAGTTTGACCCTGCGGTGGTGAATGCTTTCAAAGCAATTTTTCAAGCCGGCAAGCTCGATGCCATCATTCAAGCCGTGCAGCACGGGTAACTTGCCTGCGCCCGCAGCCGCTTGATGGGATTTCCCAGCATTCAGAATTCGATGCTGCCGCCGTTTTTGAATCACTATGGGTGTATTCCCCGCCGCTTGGGCGGGGATTTTGATTCCACGTCCGCCATTGCTGGCGGGCGATGCCCATGCTCTTCTGTTGCGCAGCCACTTTTCCTGCAGCCTTTCATACAAGCCTGAGTGGTTCAGAAAAATATCCACCAACCCATCCATCACGACAGGTGAATTTAGTGCCGTGATGCTCATGGACGTGTGCGCATCCAGCGAGTCAATAATCGCGTTTTGCAACTCGATCTGCAAGTTGGGGGAATTGGCAAACTGCACTTTGGTGCTGTTGGCAGACTGCTGCAGCAACGTGGCGGACTCGGCCATTTTGCCCAAGATAGTGCCGTTCACATAGCGCAACTGATCCTGCTCGCTGGACTCTGAGCGAAGCAAGTCGTTGAGCTTTTCGATCAGCACGGCCATGTAGACCTTTTGCTGTTCTTGCACTCTACCGCTGCCTGCCCCCGTTATTGGGTCCAGTTTGGGTGTCGTCCCATTGCCTAGGGGCAGAGTTCGTGCGCCATGGTCTTTCTGATTGTGGAGGGTGGGGTTGGTAGTGGCCATTGAGTGATTTTGTGCGGATTTCGTCTGCTCGACTAAGCCAAGGGGGACGGTGTGACAGGCCGCACTGTGGTTGCCTTTATGCAGAAATCCTACTGTCTCGGGCGAAACTGTCCGATCTGCAGTGCTGGGGTGGCTTGATCGGTGGTCTGGTGGCGTGGGTGTCACCTCGGCGGTTTTGTGACCATATGTTGTTTGTACATGTGGGTCGCCCCTGTATGTTTCATCGCATCAATATCTTGGCAGTGATGATGGAAGGGTCATTCTCGTGCCCGCGCTCGGCTAGCGCTACGACTTTCTGTTTTATGTCCACGGGTGACCAAAATAACCAGTGTTTACCCGCCATAAATTTTCTGAGTGGCTCACTTCGCCCTTGGTATACCTTACCAGCGGCAAGGCCAAGAATGATTTTCGTATTTGGATTCGCCATGTCGCAGGCGATGAAATCTAAAAGCAACCGTGAAAAGACGACAGTGCGATGACGCTCAGAGGCAAATAGTTTGTCTTTTCATTCTGGAAATTCGTGCTCCTCCTGTAAGTGATCGAGCTCACACCCGGTGAGTCAAGAAAGGACTTCGCTTCGAAGGCGAACACTTCGTTCTTGGAAAAATTCAATGCAACGAGATCAATCTCCGGCCTGGGTATTGAGTGCTTTCCAGTTTGACGCTTTTCTTCCTTCGTTACGTTGACTTTGAATGACCTTCGAACCCAAAACCCGTCAGCTTCAAGGCGCGTAGCAATGATGCTTTCGAAATGGTCCAACGCCCTCGTGGTCTTCAAATCCAGCACCGTCTTGGCAAGAAATGCGCAAGCCAGCGCACAGCGATCCGCCTCCGGTTGCCCCACGCCACGACCTTGCGCAAAGCCCCGACACGGTAAACCGCCAACTCGATTTCCGTGAACTCGAAGGCTCGGATGATTTGTTCGAGCTTGGGGGGGCAGGCCCGTGTAGTCCCGCTCCACCAGCCCGAAGAGTTCGCCTTGCAGTGCGTAAAATTTTTGTACGCTAACGGGACTCAGGGTGGGATTCATGGGCGCGCATTAATCGCTTGTTTCAATGCTTGAATTTTCCAGCCCTTTTGGGTTGCTGCCCTGATTTTTTTAGCCTCAGATTGCAGCAAATTCGACTGGTTTTCACAATTCTTCAAGTCCTCATTAGAATCCGATGTAAATCATTGCAACCCGGCTCATTACAGCAAATTCTGACGGAGGAGAAATTGTGAAATCCGCTGTACCGTTTTCTTTTGGATCCCTTTGTAAGGGTGCATCAGTCTCGATTTTGACTGGCTTAGCGCTAGCCTCTTCGTTTTCCGCCAGCACCGCCCCGTTGAGTTACCCACAGACGCTTTCACCCGGCTGGAACATGGTTGGTAATAGCCTGACCAGTTCGATCAATGTCCAGTCAACGTTTGGCTCCGCGAGCACCATTCAAACTATCTGGAAATGGGATTCGGTGGGAGCCAGATGGGCTTTTTTTGCGCCTTCGATGGACGCTTTGAAGCTGAAAGAATACGCAGACTCGAAGGGTTATGCTGTTCTATCCAGCATTGAGCCCGGTGAAGGTTACTGGGTGAACGTTGGTGGTGCTAGTTCGATCGATCGGGGGGTGCTAAGCGGCGAAGCAACAGAAATGACTGCCAGCAAGCTCAAACAAGGCTGGAATCTGGTCGCCTCCGGCTCGGATTTGAGCCCCGCTAACTTTTCCGCCGGGGTCGGCGATATCACGACACTTTGGGCTTGGGACAACGCACAAAGTGCCTGGTATTTCTACGCGCCGTCTCTGGTCAGCAGCAACACACTGGCAAGTTACATACAAACCAAGAATTACAAGGATTTTGGCGCCTTAACGCTTGGAAAGGGGTTGGGTTTCTGGGTGAACTACGCTGGAACGACCAATGGTGGCACAGGTGGCACAGGTGGCACCACCTGGACGGCCGCAAATGCAGTTGCGGGCAGTGGCTGTCGAAGTTTCAAAGCGGCAGTGCAGGGGGGAAGCACATGGGTCGCTGTGGGAGATTCCGGTTGCATTCGCACCTCCAGCAATGGGGTGGACTGGTCTGCTGGTTCGCAGCCAGTTACCGGCTCCAATTTGCTGGATGTAACTTATGCCAATGGCCGCTATGTGGCTGTAGGAACCAGCGGCAAAAGCCAGACATCAGTGAATGGCACAGATTGGACGCAGTCTACCCAAACTACGTACCCCACGACTATGAACGCCGTCATATGGACTGGCTCCAAATTCCTTGCGGCAACGGACGTATCCGCATCACCCAACTTCGGCTACAACCTCTATTCTTCAACTGACGGCGCTAGTTGGACTGCGCAAAAGATTACTACCGACGCCACTGTGGGAGCCAACAGTCTGCGCCTAACCGGCATTGCGGCAAATGGCAATACCTTGGTGGCAGTTGGCGGTGCAACCACCAACTGTGTAGCGTGGCGTTCGACCGATGGCGGCAGCAATTGGACATCGGTTGGCTCCAAAACCTGCGGGCAAACCCCGGGCACACATGATGGAAGGTTTCAACTCGGCTCAGGTATCGGCGAAGATTCGGCACTGTCTGTGGCCTACGGCAACGGCAAGTTTGTTGCGATTGGTGCATTGGGTTCATGGGCAACCTCAACTGATGGGGTGACCTGGACAACGGGCGCCATTGATGCTTCTGGAGGAGTTTTCGTGCGTCCGTACAGAATCTACTTTGATGGCTCCCAATTCGTTGTGGTCGGTAACCAAAGACGCATCTACACATCCACTAACGGGCAGACCTGGACTACTAGGAACATCGACACTACTGTTGCTTACAACAGCGCGAATAACTTTCATGGCATTGCAGGCACTGCGACTGGGCGGCTTGTTGTTGTCGGTAGCCTTGCAACTGACGGCACCGGATTTAAGACGTCAGTTCCTTGAGTTGGTCTGGAAGCAATGGATGATAGAAAGGTATCACAGGGAAACCTAACCGGTCTTTAACAACCACCAAAAAATATCTTTAAAAATCATCAGCTTAGAGCGTACTAGTTTTCGGTCATTGATTTTTCCGTAAGTATTCGGTCTTCCCGTACAGGATGTTAGCGGCGCAAGGCCGAGAGGAAATGTTTGTTCAACGGGTAAAGCCAGACATCCTTGATAGGGATGAGCGGTTTGT
>CAIYYA010000248.1 GCA_903930255.1 uncultured beta proteobacterium | reverse complement strand
GGAAAGTGGGCGAAGAGCTCAAGGTGTATGACACCGGGCGCAACCAGATTGACCTGTTCAAAGCGCCAGACGACATCAATCTGAATGTGGAAGACTTCAACCGAAAAGTCATCACCAGAGCCTTCAACCAAGCGGTGTGCAACTACCTGGCGCAAGAAATCGACCCCACCGGTCTGCGCAAAACTCTGATCTTTTGCGTCAATACCGACCATGCCGACCTGGTGGTCGATGTGCTTAAAACAGCCTTTGAAGCCCAATACGGCAGTGTCGAAGACGACGCCGTCATCAAAATCACCGGCAATGCCGACAAGCCGTTGGGCTTGTTCAAGCGCTTTAGAAACGAGCGACTGCCCAATGTGGCGGTCACCGTGGACTTGCTCACCACCGGCATCGACGTGCCCGAAATCTGCAACCTTGTCTTTCTGCGCCAGGTCAACAGCCGCATTTTGTTTGACCAAATGCTGGGCCGCGCCACCCGCCTGTGCGACTTTGATGGCGACGCCAAAGACAGCTTCCGCGTGTTTGACGCCGTGCGCATCTTTGAAGCCATTGGCGACATGACCGCCATGAAGCCGGTGGTGGTCAACCCCAACATCAGCTTTGCCCAGCTGGAGCACGAAATGGTGAGTGTGCAAGACCCCGCCGCACGGGAACTGGTACGCGAACAATTCCTGTCCAAGCTGCAAGTCAAAAAGCGCCACTTGGACGACCAAGCTGCGCAAGACTTTGAAACCAAAGCAGGCATGAGCCCCGACGCCTTTATCCAAAAGCTGCGCACCCTGTCGGTGGACGAGATTGCCCATTGGTTCACCCAAAACCCCAACCTGGGCGACATACTGGACCGCAAGCGACAAGGCACCGGCCAGCCCGTCTTCATCTCCGACCACCCGGACGCGCTGCACCACATCGACCGTGGCTATGGCAACGCCAGCAAGCCCGAAGACTATTTGAAAGAGTTCAAAGACTTCATCGCCAGCCATGGCAACGAGCTGCCCGCCCTCATCACCGTGCTGACTCGCCCGCGCGACCTGACCCGCAAGCAACTCAAAGAACTGGTGCTGGCGCTGGACGTTGCGGGCTTCACTGAAATGCGCCTGGCAACAGCATGGCGCGAGCTCAGCAACCAGGACATTGCCGCCCGCATCATTGGCTACATTCGCCAGGCCGCCATGGGCGATGCGCTGGTGCCCTATGCCGAGCGCGTAGACCACGCCTTGCAAAACCTGCTGGCCAAACCCTTGGCAGACAAGCCCTGGACGCAGCCGCAGCGCGACTGGCTCAAACGCATTGCCGCGCAAACCAAAGCCAACCTGCTGGTGGACCGCGACGCGCTGGACGACCCCGACCTGATCTTCAAACGCGACGGTGGCGGCTTTGCCCGGCTGGACAAACTTTTCAACGGCCAACTCCAGCCCGTGCTGGAAGCCTTTAACGACGCCCTATGGGCCGACGACCAGAAAACCGCTTAACTTTTACGCAGAGCTATCAAGAAACTATGAATCAAATCAACCCCGCAGCGTCCGACATCGTTGCCAAGCTCTGGAACCTGTGCAACCTGCTGCGCGACGACGGCGTTACTTATCACCAGTACGTCAGCGAGCTCACCTACCTGCTGTTTTTGCGCATGATGCAAGAAACCGGGCAAGAAGACCGCTTGGTCATTCACAAAGCCCCCAAGAAAGGCGAACCACTTGTGCAAATGGACGGCACCCGCTGGGCCGACCTGATGGCCGCATCCGCACCCGAGCGGCTGGACCTGTACAAAGAACTGCTGCTGGCCTACGGCCTGCACGGCCAGGGCAGCGTGCAGCAAATTTATGCCAACGCCAGCACCTTCATCACCAAACCCGCCACCCTGTCCAAGCTGGTGGTGGAGATCGACAAGCTGGACTGGTACAGCGTGCAGCGCGACGACCTGGGCGACCTGTATGAAGGCCTGCTGGAGCGCAACGCCAATGAGAAAAAAAGCGGCGCAGGCCAGTACTTCACCCCGCGCGATTTGATTGACAGCATCGTCACCGTGTTGCAACCCACGCTGGACGACGTCATTCAAGACCCGGCAGCGGGCACCGGTGGCTTTTTGATTGCTACCAACAACTACCTGCGCGCCAAATACAAGCCGGAAGACCGCAGCGAGGCGCAGCAGCGCAAATACCGCAGCAGCACCTTTTATGGCATGGAGCTGGTGCAAGACACCCACCGCCTTGCGCTGATGAACATGCTGCTTCATGGCATTGAAGGCGGCATTCAGTTTGGCGACACCCTGGGCGAAGAAGGCAGCCACCTGCCAGCCGCCACACTCACCCTGAGCAACCCGCCCTTTGGCACCAAAAAAGGCGGCGGCCTGCCCACCCGCACCGACTTTACCTACCCCACCACCAACAAGCAGTTTTGCTTTTTGCAGCACATCTACCGCAACCTCAAACCCGGTG
>CAIYYA010000247.1 GCA_903930255.1 uncultured beta proteobacterium | reverse complement strand
CCCTGCAAACCCAGTGCAATTTCGGTTTGCATGTCGGCCAGCTTCTTTTGGATCAACTGGTTGGCAGCCAAGGGCTTGCCAAACTGTTTGCGATCCAGGGTGTACTGGCGTGCGCGCAGCCAGCAGTCTTCTGCAGCGCCCAATGCGCCCCAAGCGATACCGTAACGGGCGCTGTTCAGGCAAGTGAACGGGCCTTTAAGACCCCGCACCTCTGGGAAGGCGTTTTCTTCAGGGCAAAACACACCGTCCATAACAATTTCACCGGTGATGCTGGCGCGCAAACCCACCTTGCCGTGAATGGTAGGAGCGCTCAAACCGGCCATGCCTTTTTCCAGCACAAAACCGCGAATCGGGCCGACTGCGCCGGTATCAGAAACTTCTTTGGCCCAGACCACAAACACATCAGCAATCGGACTGTTGGATATCCACATCTTGCTGCCGCTGAGCTTGTAGCCGCCCGCAACTTTGTGGGCGCGGCTGGCCATAGAGCCCGGGTCAGAGCCGTGGTCAGGCTCAGTCAGGCCAAAGCAGCCAATCCACTCGCCGGTGGCCAGTTTGGGCAGGTACTTCTGGCGCTGCGCCTCGGTGCCAAATTCAAAAATGGGCACCATCACCAGCGAGCTTTGCACGCTCATCATGGAGCGGTAGCCGCTATCGACTCGCTCGACTTCACGCGCAATCAAGCCATAGGCCACGTAGTTCAGGCCAGGGCCACCGTACTGCTCGGGGATGGTCGGGCCGAGCAGGCCGAGCGCACCCATTTCGCGGAAGATGGCCGGGTCGGTGCTGCCCTCGCGAAATGCCTGAGTGACTCGTGGCTGTAGTTTGTCTTGGCAGTAGGCAGCAGCGGCCTCCTTGACCATGCGCTCATCGTCGCTGAGCTGGGATTCGAGCAAAAAGGGGTCTTGCCAATTGAAAGTTGCGTGGGCCATGGGTTTATCTCCTGATTGTGAAGGTGAGAGGGCGTCAATAAGCGTCATCCTAGCCCAGCCAGTCACTGGGTGCAAGCGATTGTTAATCATGCAGTTATGATCTTTTATCATTTATTAATAGTCGAGGCCATAAAGCAATAAGTAAGCTTATTGCTTTCATTAAATGCATATATAGCTATCTATTTAATAGCAATAAATGCTACAAAGTTCAATTTATTGTGTATATTAAGCACACCATGCGCAGAAAAATTCCTTCACTTCAAGCATTAACCTGCCTCGAGGCCGCAGCCAGACACGAGAGTTACACGCGTGCCGCTCAGGAGTTAGCACTGACTCAGGGCGCTGTTTCACGCCAAATAACCGGGTTGGAAGAATTTCTGGGGCTGACCTTATTTCGTCGCACACGGCATGGTGTGACTCTCACCGAACGAGGGCGAGACTATGCGTTGCAGGTTGCACCACGGTTGCAAGCTTTGGAGCAAGACACACTTGACGTCATGTCGAGTCTGGGCAGAGGCAGTACGCTTCATCTGGCAGCCGTGCCGACATTTGCTTCGCGCTGGTTAATTCCAAGGCTTCCTGACTTGAAGCTTCAACATCCGGACTTGACCGTGCATATTGACACGCGCACGCGAGCTTTCATGTTTGCAGAGACGCCTTTTGATGCAGCAATTTTTGCAGGTACAACTGAGCAGCTTCGTAACTGGGCTGGTACGCAGTCGACCCGGCTGCTCAGCGAAGAGGTTGTTCCGGTATGCCGTCCCGAATGGTTGTCAGGTCAAACTAAGCTTGATCCATTGGCCATCGCTGCCATGCCTTTGCTACAGCAAAGTACTCGTCCAAACGCTTGGCAGCAGTGGTTTGCCGCTGTTGGTGTCACGACTACATCGCACCTGCGCTCAGGGCCACAATACGAATTGTTCTCCATGGCAGTTGCAGCGGCGGTGAGTGGTTTGGGCATAGCGCTGGTGCCACGATTGCTAATTGAGTCGGAACTATCTCGCAAAGAATTGGTAGTGGCATTTGATGCCCCTTTGCCGAGTGATCGTGCGTACTATCTGGTCTGTCCAGAGCACCATGAGCCAAGTCATGCTTTGCAAAATTTCAAGCGATGGCTTGTTCAGATCGGATGACAGATTGAGGTTCCGTTAGTTTTTTTTGATTTGATTTTGAAAAAAAGCAAACACGGCGGGTTCATCACAAAAAATGACATTGAACCGTAACCATGCACTGGCTTGCATGTTGGGGCTGAACAAATGACCGGGCCCGAGCAAAATATCCTGCTCGGCAGCCTTATAGGCGATTTCGGTTGTATCTGGAAATGACGGATGTCTGGCCCACAAAAAAATACCTGCTTTTGGCTCGCAAAAAATTTCAAACCCGAGCTTTAGCAAATTCGAAGCCGTTGATGCATGCACTTTTGCCAAGCGCTCTCGTAAACCCTTGACGTGCTTGCGCCAGCGGCCATCAATCAGCGCCCCGTGGGCCAGACGCTCCGTGAATTCACTGGAGGTCAGCCCCGAGATCATTTTGAGTTGTGCCAGGTCTTCCAATAAGTCCGGATTGGCAGCCAAATAACCTACCCGAATGTTTGGGGAGATGGTTTTGGAAAAACTGCTGATGTAAATCACCCGATTCAACTGGTCAAGACTCGCCAGGGATGGTCTTGGTTCGGGGTCAAGATCGGCATAAATGTCGTTTTCAACCACCAAAAAATCGTGCTTGTCAGCCAATTGCATGACCCGATGCAAATGCGCCAATTGGGCGATGGAACCAGTAGGGCTCTGCAGACGGGGCTGGGTAAAAAACACCTTGGGACGATGTTCAAGTACCAATTTTTCCAGCACTGCCAGGTCGTAACCGGCCGCAGTGCGCGGCACACCAATCAACTTTGCACCTAAAAAACGCAATGAAAACAAAAGGTTAGGATAACCAGGATCATCCACCAAAACGGACTCCCCCGGGCGCACCAAACGTCGAGCAACCAAATCCATGGCTTGACTCGAACCCTGCGTCAGCAACACTTGCTCCGCCGAGACGGCAATTTCTTGCTCGGCCAGCAAATCACGCACCAGCTGGCGCAACGGGAGATAACCTTTAGGTTCACCGTAACCACTCAAATCAACATCATCGGCTGCCAGACTGCGCAGACCCCGTCGCACACCGTCCTGAAACAACCATTCACCGGGTAACCAACCGCATCCCGGCTTCATGCGAAGGGCTCTGTTTTCAAAGATACGCCGCAGATACCACATGGAGTCAAAACTGTAATTCGGACCGTGCCCGGGAAGTTCAGTGATGGTAGTGGGGCGCTGTTTAACAAAAAAACCTGAATGAGGTCGAGAAGCAAAGTAGCCCTGAGCTACCAGACGGTCATAGGCATCCACCACGGTGAATACACTGACGTTGTGCGCGTGGGCAAACTGGCGAATCGACGGAGCCTTGGAGCCGGCTCGCAGTGAGCCATCTTCAATGGCAGTTCGAAAGCCACTGACGATCTGCAAGACAAGAGGTGTAGAGCTTTGTGGGTTTAAGGTCAACATGGGCAAGCGATCAGGGTTTGTATGTACAGGCTGTTGGCACTGCACAGTACATCTTCAAAAAAGAGCTAACTGTATATGGTTGAGCCGCTCCAACACCACTACAGTCACGCAACTTTGTCAACCCGCCATTTTTTCTTGAAAGAAAACCACCCATGCTGACCAAAACTCAAAAAACCAACGATGCGCTGATGGCACGCCGCAAGGCGGCCATACCCCGTGGCGTAGGCCAAAGCCATGAAGTGTTCATTGCCCGAGGTGAAAATGCCGAGGTGTGGGACGTTGAAGGCAAGCGCTACATCGACTTTGCCGGTGGCATTGCGGTGCTCAACACCGGCCACTGCCGTCCCGAAATCATGCAGGCCGTCAAGGATCAAATTGACCTTTACACCCATACCTGCTTTCAGGTGCTGGCCTACGAGCCCTATGTAGAGCTGGCTGAGCGCTTCAATGCGCTAGCACCGGGAAATTTTCCTAAAAAAACCTTGTTTTTGACCACTGGCGCCGAGGCCGTTGAAAACGCCATCAAGATCGCCCGCTCGCACACCAAGCGCCCCGGCATCATTGCGTTTACCAGCGGCTACCATGGTCGCACGCTGTTGACCCTGGGTCTGACCGGCAAGGTTGCTCCGTACAAGCTCGGTTTTGGACCCTTCCCGGGTGAAATTTTTCACGCCCAGTTCCCCAACGCAGCCCATGGTGTGAGCGTAGACGACTCGATTGCCTCTATCGAATCGATTTTCAAAAACGACATTGAAGCCAGCCGCGTGGCTGCCATCATCGTCGAGCCGGTGCAAGGTGAGGGTGGCTTTAACGTGGCCCCCACCGACTTTTTGCAACGCCTGCGTGCCCTGTGTGATCAACATGGCATTGTGATGATTGCCGACGAGATTCAAACCGGCGCAGGCCGCACGGGCACCTGGTTTGCCATTGAGCAAAGCGGCGTGGCACCTGACTTGATCACCATGGCCAAATCCATGGCCGGGGGTTATCCCATTTCGGGTGTGGTTGGCCGCGCTGAAATTATGGACGCACCGGCCGCCGGTGGCTTGGGCGGCACTTATGCTGGCAGCCCAATTGCCTGCGCCGCAGCACTGGCTGTGTTGGACGTGTTCGAGAAAGAAAACCTGCTTGAGCGCAGCCGCACATTGGGTGCACATTTGATCAGTCGTCTGAAAGCAATGGCTGCCAAAGACAAACGCATCAGCGATGTGCGTGGTTTGGGTGCTATGGTCGCGATCGAGCTGTGCAAAGACGGTGACGCACAGCAACCGAGTGCAGACCTTGCAAAAGCACTGGCTTCAGAGGCTACTCAGCGCGGCTTGATCTTGCTGACCTGTGGCACCTATGGCAACGTGGTGCGTATTTTGGTGCCCTTGACGGCCAGCGATGCAATCGTCAACGAAGGTCTGGACATCATTGAAGCTTGCCTGGCGGCAAGTGCCTGACTCGCCCACTATTTGCATAGTAAAACTAACTTTTAGTGTATGTCCCACGGGCATTTAGCGCTTTTGAAAGAATAGCAAATAATGGCATTGTCTGAACCTCTGGTGCGCTTCTCCAGCGTGCAAAAAACTTACGACGGCAGCACTTTGGTGGTGCGTGACCTGAATCTGGATATCCAAAGTGGTGAATTTTTATCGCTGCTGGGGCCATCCGGTTCCGGCAAGACCACCACGTTGATGATGCTGGCTGGTTTTGAGTCTCCCACCTCTGGAGAAATATCGCTGGCTGGCAAATCCATCACCAAGACCCCACCACACAAGCGCAACTTTGGCATGGTGTTCCAAAACTATGCGCTGTTTCCGCACATGACAATTGCCGACAACGTGGCCTACCCGCTGACGGTGCGAAAGGTCGACAAATCAGAACGCGAAAACCGGGTTAAAAAAGCTTTGGACATGGTGCATCTGGGCGGCAAGGGCGAGCGTTACCCTGGTCAGCTCTCGGGTGGACAGCAACAACGTGTTGCTCTTGCGCGCGCTTTGGTGTTTAACCCTCAGTTGGTCTTGATGGACGAGCCCTTGGGTGCGCTGGACAAGCAACTGCGCGAACACATGCAGATTGAGTTGAAAGAGTTGCACCGCAAGCTGGGGTTGACTTTTGTCTATGTAACGCACGATCAGTCTGAGGCGCTCACCATGTCTGACCGTGTGGCGGTGTTCAACGATGGGCTGATTCAGCAGATTGACCACGTCACCAAACTTTATGAGGAGCCAGTGAATCGTTTTGTAGCCAGTTTTGTGGGCGACAACACCGTGCTGGACGCGCAGATCACCTTCAGTGACAAGGGCGCGGGCGGCGTGTGCAAGGTGCGCTTGCCCTGTGGTTCCGAGTTGCAAGGGCAAGATGTCAATGGTGCACCGCTGAATTATCCGGTGCAAGCCTGCATTCGCCCCGAGCGCGCGCTGATTAGGTCGGGTGCAGAAGCGGCTCCGTCGAACAGCCTGAGCGCACGAGTAAACGATGTGATTTATTTTGGTGACCACTTGCGCTTGCGTTGTCAGATCAACAATCAGGCACCGGCCACCGTCAAAATTCCGCTATCCAGCCCCAACATTCCGCAAGCCGGTGATGTCATCTGGCTGGTTTTGCCCCCCGAGCATTTGCGGATCTATGCCTGATCCGTGTGCATTTTTATATCTTGTTTTAACCCTGTAGGAGACCGTCAATGAAACTGAAACCCCTCGTGGCCGCTTGTGCCGCGTTTGTCGCTTTTGCCAGCCAGGCTCAAACCCAGTTGACCGTGGTGAACTTTGGTGGTGCCAACGGTAACGCCCAAAAGGTGGCTTACTTTGGCCCGTTTGAAAAAGCCACCGGCAACAAAGTGGTTGGCGTGGAATACAACGGCGAGCAAGCCAAGATCAAGGCCATGGTAGAAGCTAAAAAAGTCAACTGGGACGTGGTTGAGGTGGAGTCTCCCGATGTGACTCGCGGCTGTGACGAAGGCCTTTTTGAAAAGCTTGACTACAGCAAAATCGGCAACAAAGCTGACTTCCAGCCTGAGGCCATCCATGAATGCGGCATTGGTACGTTTGTCTGGTCAACGGTGATGGCCTACAACGGTGACAAGCTCAAAACTGCCCCCACCACGTGGGCTGATTTCTGGGACATCAAAAAATTCCCAGGTAAGCGCGCTTTGCGTAAAGGCGCGCGCTACAACGTTGAATTTGCCCTGATGGCCGACGGTGTGGCGGTGGCTGATGTGTACAAGGTGCTTAAAACCAAGGAAGGTGCTGACCGTGCTTTCAAAAAGCTCACTGAACTCAAGCCCAACATCCAGTGGTGGGAAGCGGGTGCTCAGCCACCCCAGTTCCTTGTAGCCGGTGACGTGGTCATGACGACCGCCTATAACGGTCGTATCGATGCAGCACAGCGCGAAGGCAAAAACCTGAAGATTACCTGGACTGGTGGCATTTATGACCTCGACTACTGGGTCATGCCCAAGGGCACACCCAACAAGGAGGCAGCTCTGAAGTTCATCGCTATGGCCAGCAGCGCCGACGCACAGGCCGAGTACGCCAAAAACATCTCCTACGGCCCAACCAACACCAAAGCATTGGCCAAGCTGGATGCCAAGGTATTAGGTCAACTGCCAACTGCGCCCGCCAACGCTAAAACCGCACTGCAGTTCAACGTGAGTTTCTGGGCCGACCAAGGCGAAGCGCTTGAAAAGCGTTTTGCGGCTTGGGCAGCGCAGTAAATCGCACGAAGGAGAGAAGGCAATGGCTGTTACAACAATGAGCATGACCGTGATTCCGACTGATCTGGCGGCTCAATTGCGGCGCTCACAGCGTCGAAAAAAGGCCTTTGCCTTCTCTCTGACCTTGCCATTGCTGATTTTTCTGCTGGCTACTTTCATTGTGCCGATTGGTGCGCTGCTGGTGCGTGCCATTGAAAACCCTGAAGTGGCCAGCACGCTGGCGAAAACAGTCAACGCTCTTGACGAGTGGGATCGCACCTCTGCACCTCCCGATGCAGCCTACGCGGCTCTGGTTAGCGACCTTTCGGCTATTTCTGAACAATCCGATGCTGGTGGACTGGCGCGTCGACTGAACAGCGAAATCAGCGGTGCGCGTTCACTCATCATGACCACCTTCCGTGCCTTACCTTTTGACACCGGCATGTCCCCGGCACAGATCAAAGTCCGCCTGCTTGAACTCGACCCGCGTTGGGCTGAGACTGGCTACTGGCAGGCGATTGCCAAAAATGGCTCACGCTGGACCCCCGACTACTTGCTAACTTCAGTTGATTTGAAACGCGATATTCAAGGCAATATCATTGCGGTAGATGCGGAGTCAGCAGCGTTCTTCAAGATTTTGATGCGCACCTTCAGCATCAGCGCCGTGGTCACGCTGTGTTGCCTTCTGCTGGGCTACCCACTGGCGTATTGGCTCTCGACCCTGACCCCACGTCAGGCGAATATTTTGATGATTTTGGTGCTGGTGCCGTTCTGGACTTCGATTCTGGTGCGCTCAGCCGCCTGGATTGTGCTGCTGCAGTCCAACGGTCTGGTGAACCGATCCCTGCTTGAACTGGGCTTGATCAGCGAGCCACTGCCGCTGCTATTCAACCGGCTGGGCGTCATCATTGCGATGGTGCACATTTTGCTGCCGTTCATGATTTTGCCGCTCTACAGCGTGATGAAGTCGGTGCCTCCGAGTTACTTGCGCGCAGCGGTGTCGCTCGGTTCTTCGCCTCTGGCAGCCTTCTTTCGGGTGTACATGCCGCAAACTTATCCGGGTATGGGTGCCGGTGGTCTGCTGGTGTTTATCTTGAGTATTGGGTATTACGTGACCCCCGCGCTGCTGGGTGGCGCTGATGACCAGATGTTGAGCTACTACATTGCCCAATACACCAATGTCAACGTCAACTGGGGCATGGCCTGTGCGCTAGGGGCTGTGCTATTGAGCGCCACTCTGGTGCTGTACGCGGTGTACCGACGGGTCGTCAAGTCTGAACTGAATCTGGGATAAACCAAGCATGTCACTTCCTTCACGCCCTATGTTCCCGGCTTACGCCACATTGCCTGACAAATTGGGCTGGTATGCCTTGCGCGGAGTCGGTGTGCTGGTGCTGCTGTTTTTATTGCTGCCGATTCTGGTCATCATGCCGCTGTCGTTCTCCAGTAGTTCATTCTTGTCTTACCCCATGCCGGGTTGGTCGCTGCAGTGGTACGACAATCTGTTTTCATCTGACGAGTGGGCGCGCGCCACGCGCAACAGCTTCATCGTCGCGCCACTGGCCACTGTGTTGGCGACCATTTTGGGCACCATGGCCGCAGTTGGCTTGGCACGCATCAATTTCGTCGGCAAAGGTTTGTTGATGAGTTTGTTGATCGCACCCATGGTGGTTCCGATTGTGGTGGTGGGGGTCAGTACCTACCTGTTTTTTGCCCGCATCGGTATCAATGACACTTATTTGGGTCTGGTGCTGGTGCATGCCGCTCTGGGTGCTCCGTTTGTGCTGACCACCGTGCTTGCCACTTTGCAGAGCTTTAATGAAAACCTGATCCGCGCCTCTTTGAGTCTGGGTGCCGGGCATGTCACCACTTTTTTTCGGATCACGCTGCCTATCATTGCTCCGGGTGTGATCTCTGGCGCGCTGTTTGCCTTTGCCACTTCGTTCGATGAAGTCGTAGTGACCTTGTTTATCGCCGGCCCAACCCAGGTCACCCTGCCTCGCCAGATGTTTACTGGCATTCGCGAGAACATCAACCCGACCATTGCCGCTGTTGCCACGTTGCTGATCATCTTCACCACCATGCTGATGCTGGGACTGGAGTGGTTGCGCGGGCGGCGCAGATGAGTTTGAAAGAAAATGAAGCCATGCCTTTCACCCAAGACACAATTTTGCAAGGTCACCATGTGAGTTTGGTGCCATTACGACAGTCTCATCATGACGATCTGGTCGAGGCGGTGTGTGATGGTGAGCTTTGGCGACTCTGGTACACGATGATTCCTAGCCCTACTGGCATGGCAGCCGAGATCGAGCGCCGCTTGGCGCTGCAACAGGCCGGTAGCATGTTGCCGTTTGCTGTGCTCGATGAGGGCGGCCGTGCCGTCGGCATGACGACCTACATGAACATTGATGCAACCAACCGCCGTGTTGAAATCGGCTCCACTTGGTATCGCCAGGCGGTACAACGCAGTGCCCTCAACACCGAGTGCAAACGCTTGCTGCTAGGGCATGCTTTCGAAATCTTGCAATGCATTGCGGTTGAGTTTCGCACGCACTTTTTTAACCAACAAAGTCGCCGTGGCATTGAGCGGCTGGGTGCCAAGCTAGATGGTGTGCTGCGCAGCCACCAGGTCAACCGCCACCCGGAGGCCCCCAATACCTTGCGTGACACCTGCGTCTATAGCATCTTGGCTGCCGAGTGGCCCACGGTGCAAGCCCACCTTGAGCATCAGATGTCCCGCCCACGCGCCTGAGTTCATGGCACAACGCATTTTGAATCAACCGCTGTCAGGCAATGCCATGCCGCGTTTTGGCGGTATTGCCAGCATGCTGCGACTGCCGGTGGTTAGCTCGGCGCAGGGGCTGGACGCTGCCTTCATTGGTGTGCCTCTGGACATTGGCACCAGTCATCGGCCCGGCACCCGTTTTGGTCCGCGAGAAATTCGCTCTGAATCGTCGTTGATTCGCCCCTACAACATGGCTACCGGTGCTGCACCTTTCGACACCCTGCAAGTGGCAGACTTGGGTGATGTGCCGATCAACACCTATTCGCTCGATAAGTCACTGCCCATCATCACCGACTTCTACCGTAGCGTGCTGGAGGCCGGTTGCATTCCGTTAACAATGGGTGGTGACCACACCATAGCACTGCCTATTTTGCGTGCCGTCGCAGCAAAACACGGTCCAGTGGCGCTGGTTCACGTGGATGCACATGCCGATGTCAATCCGGACATGTTTGGTGAACGCATTGCGCATGGCACGCCATTTCGACGTGCGGTAGAAGAAAATCTGCTGGATTGCCACAAGGTGTTTCAAATCGGCCTGCGTGGCAGCGGTTATGCGTCAGACGACTTTGACTGGCCGCGACAGCAGGGCTTTACCCTGGTGCTGGCACATGAGGTTTGGTACCAATCGTTAGCCCCGTTGATGGAACGCATTCGCGCCCAGATTGGAGAGACGCCGTGCTATATCAGCTTTGATATTGACGGCATAGACCCAGCCTTTGCCGGGGGTACCGGCACGCCTGAAATTGGCGGCTTGAGTGTGCCCCAGGCGCTGGAAATTATTCGGGGTTGCCACGGTCTGCGCATCGTGGGCGGTGATCTGGTTGAGGTATCTCCACCGTATGATTCCTGCGGTAACACCGCTTTGTTAGGTGCGAATTTGTTGTTTGAAATGCTTTGTGTGCTGCCTGGTGTTGTAAGACGCTAACATTTATATAGCTGCTTGCGCTCATTCAGATTGGTCTGGCACCATTTTTTATTGTTATTTTTGGAGTTTTCATGTCTGCTTCACCACTTTCCCTGCTCAAAGACCCCAGCCTGCTCAAATTTGATGCCCTGATCAACGGCCAGTGGGTGGCTGGCAGCAGTCGCTTTGCCGTCACCGACCCCGCCACTGGCGCGCATCTGGCTGATGTGGCCAATCTGGGCCCGGCAGATGCTGAAAAAGCGATTGCCGCCGCAAATGCAGCCTGGCCAGCCTGGCGCAACAAAACGGCCAAAGAGCGCAGCATCATCTTGCGCAAGTGGTACGACTTGATCATGGCCAACCAGGATGATTTAGGCCGCATCATGACTGCCGAGCAAGGCAAGCCGCTGCCCGAGGCGAAAGGCGAAGTCGCTTACGGTGCGAGTTTTGTCGAATGGTTTGCCGAAGAAGCCAAACGTATCAATGGTGAAACCCTGCCCCAGTTTGACAACAACCGCCGCCTACTGGTGCTGCGCCAGCCCATTGGGGTGTGCGCCGCAATCACGCCGTGGAACTTTCCTATTGCCATGATCACCCGCAAGGTTGCACCTGCTCTGGCTGCGGGTTGCACCGTCATCATCAAACCGGCCGAACTGACGCCGTTGACGGCTTTGGCGGCCGCAGAATTGGCCATACGCGCAGGCATTCCGCCTGGCGTGCTGAACATGCTCACGGCTGATGCTGATAACTCGATTGCGGTTGGTAAGGTGCTCTGTGCCAGCGATGTCGTGCGTCACATCAGCTTTACCGGCTCTACCGAGGTCGGTCGTATCTTGATGGCGCAATCTGCCCCTACGGTGAAAAAAATGTCACTGGAGTTGGGTGGCAACGCGCCCTTTATCGTGTTTGACGATGCCGATATTGACAGCGCTGTAGAAGGCGCGTTTGCCAGCAAATACCGCAACGCGGGTCAGACCTGTGTGTGCTCCAACCGCTTGTATGTGCAAGCCGGCGTGTACGACGAGTTCGTTAGCAAATTCGCCGCCAAGGTCAAGACCGCCAAAGTCGGCAACGGGTTTGAGGAGGGCGTCAACCAGGGCCCATTGATTGAAGAGGCTGCACTTCAAAAAGTAGAGCGCCATGTGCTTGATGCACTTGCCAAAGGGGCACGTTTGTTGGTGGGTGGCAAGCGTTTGGAAGGGCAGTTTTTTGAACCTACTGTGGTTGCAGACGCCACGGCCGACATGCTATGCGCGAAAGAAGAAACCTTTGGCCCGTTTGCGCCAGTATTTAAATTTAATACCGAGCAAGAGGCAGTCGATGCGGCCAACAACACCGAATTTGGCCTGGCAAGCTATTTTTACAGCCGTGACATTGGGAGAATTTGGCGTGTCAGCGAAGCGCTGGAATACGGCATGGTTGGCATCAATGTGGGCATTTTGGCCACCGAGCATGTGCCGTTTGGCGGGGTCAAGCAATCAGGTTTGGGACGTGAGGGTTCACACCATGGTATTGACGATTACGTAGAAATTAAGTACCTGTGCATGGGTGATATTCTGAAATAAACGTGGGTGGTGTTGGTCTGGGTGTTTGAGTCTTGTATAAGACATAAGATTGAGCTAGAATTTGTGCACGTTGCACTATCTTGCTAACGCACCACTGATCAAGCACCACAAAATGGTTTCGCATTCCTCTAAAAAAGTATTTATTCTGGGTTTAACGCAAAACGGGCGCGCATTTCGACCCAGCGATTGGGCCGAGCGTTTGGCCGGTGTGATGAGCCAATTTCGCCCCGGAGGGGTGCGGCCAGGCAGCCATATGGCGTATTCGCCCTGGTGCGTGCCAACCAGTGTGCATGGTGTGCGTTGTGTTGTGGTGCACGAAAATTTGCGGGCGCACGAGGTCATGGCATGGGATTTTTGTATGAACTTTGCCAAAGACAATGAGCTGCAAGTGTTTCATGGTGAAGTTCCCGAACACGTAGCACAAAAGAAATAGCCAACAAAAAAGCCGTTCATGAGAACGGCTTTTTTGCTTTTGCTGACAGCGCACCCGTTACAAACGGCGAGCCTGTTCGGTGTTTAGATTGAACTGGCTCGTGCGATTTGCCTAAATAATATTAGGCGGCTGTTGCCAAGGCTTTCACCTTGGTAGAAAGGCGACTCTTGTCACGAGCCGCTTTGTTTTTGTGAAAAATGCCCTTATCAGCCACGGTATCGACCACAGCTTGCATTTTTCCAAACAACTCAGTGGCTTTAGCCTTGTCGCCTGCCAAAACTGCTTTCTCTACGCTTTTGACAGCGGTGCGGTATTGCGAGCGCAACGAGGTGTTGGCTGCATTAATTTTGATGTCCTGACGGACGCGTTTACGGCCCGACGCCAGGCGCGGGTTCTTTTTCTTAGGTTTTCCAGATGCCATAATAAATGTTCCTTGAGTCTGTAGATGATGTCAGCAAAGTCCGCGATTGTAGCGTTAGCGATGCCGGCTTTTCATGGCGCGTTCAACTTCGCGTTTTCCTTCTCGGTCTTTGATGGTGTCGCGCTTGTCGTGTTCAGCCTTTCCTTTGGCCAATGCCACTTCGCATTTCACCTTGCCGTTTTTCCAGTGCAAGTTGATGGGGACTAGTGTGTAGCCTTTTTGCTCAACTTTGCCAATCAGCCGTTTAATCTCTTCCTTGTGCATGAGCAGTTTTTTGGTTCGCTGCTTGTCCGGGCTGATGTGCGTCGATGCTGTGCCCAGCGGATTGATTTGCAAACCAATGATGAATAACTCGCCATTTCGGATCACAACGTAGCCGTCGGTGAGCTGCACTTTGCCTTCACGCAGAGACTTGACCTCCCAGCCCTCAAGCACAACGCCAGCTTCGAAGCGCTCCTCAAAAAAATAGTTGAAAGCCGCTTTTTTGTTATCGGCAATGCGGCTAGATGGATCTGGTTTTTTTGCCATGTCGTGAATTGGGATGTGGAGTAAAACGGCGCTACGGGGTTGTCTACAATCTTGCGCCTAGACTCATTCTATGAAAACCGTCAACAAGTCCGTCTTAATTTGGTATGCACCTGCTGAAATGTACCGTTTGGTCATTGATGTTGATTCATATCCGCAATTTTTGCCATGGTGTGATCGAGCTCGCGTGGCGGCGCACGAAGAAAATGGCATGCTGGCTGAAATTGGCATTGCTTTCTCGGGTGTGAGGCAAACCTTCAGCACCCGCAACTCGCACGTGCCAGACCGGCAGGTGAAAATCAAATTGGTCAAAGGGCCATTTTCAAAGCTTGAAGGCGAGTGGAATTTTTTGCCGGTTGGTGATGGCTTGCAGAGAGCTTGCAAAGTTGAGTTAACGCTTTCTTATGGCTTTGAGAGCGCAGTTGGACGCATCATCAGTCCAGTTTTTGACAAAATTGCCAGCAACATGGTGGAAGCTTTTGTGAAGCGCGCAAAACAGGTTTATGGCGAATAGTCGCTGCATAGCCGTTACGGTGCTTTATGCACCAACCGCACGCCAGATTCACGAAATTACCTTGCAACTAAGCACGCCGTGTGATGTATTGCATGCCGTTCAGCAGTCTGGTTTTTTGGCTCGATTTCCCGAACTCGACACCACAGGTATTTTGCTCGGCGTGTGGGGGCGCAGGGCCAAACTCGACCAGACCTTGCGTGAAAATGATCGCATTGAGATTTACCGGCCTTTGCGGGTCGATCCCAAAGTGGCGCGGCGTGAGCGCTTTGTCAAGCAAGGTGCGCGCACTGCCGGGCTATTTGCCAAAAAGCGCCTGCCTGCAAAAACGGCTGGCTAATCTGACTGATTGAAAACGTGCTTGACTATTGATCCGGCCCGATGATGTATCAAGTTCCGTTCGGGTTGAGCTTGTCGAAACCCTTCGACAAGCTCAGGGCGAGCGGTTCAAACTTCATCGGGCCGGAGCAATAGATCACGAAGAACGGCAATCTGCTGTCACGATCGCCTCAACTCGTTTGAGTTCCTGCGCGCGCGTTGCGTCGTCGATGAATTCGCGTTCACCTTGCTGGTTGGTGCGACTCATTCGAGTGCCGGACTCCAGATTGCGCTTGGCCTGTTTGGCACGCTCACAGTTAGCCGCTTTGGCTGCTGCAGCTTTGCTGGTATCGGCACTGCGCTTGGCTTGCTCGATCTGCTCAACGCCGGCCTTGCGCGCAGCCAGTGTGGAATCTTGACCACTGGCTTTGCTGGCCGCTGGTGTCGCCACTTTGCGCGCAGGTTCGCTCGCCGATTCAGCAGGAGGAAGTGTTTTGAGCGTCGAGCCGGGTTGTTGCAGAATGTTTTTTTCAGCAACATCGAGTGATGGTGGTCGGTCGCTGAACACTTTTTGACCCTCTTTCGTCAACCAGACCCATTGTGCAGAGGCAAGCCAAGGTGACAAGCAAAGCGCGAGGGAAATAGTGCGAATAAGGAGCTTCATGGGTATCGAGTTTATGGCAGCATGTGCGCGATTCTGAGTGCCACTTGCGGATATTTTGAGATCAACACTGAAGATGCGCAAGCGGCTGGCAGATACAATTTGGCGATTTGGAGCTTTAAACATGCGCCTGATTGGAAAAGCACTCACCTTTGACGACGTGTTACTGGTGCCCGCCTACTCCCAAGTCCTGCCCAAGGACACCTCTCTTGCCACCCGTCTGACACGCAATATTGCGCTCAATTTGCCGCTGGTTTCGGCCGCGATGGACACCGTGACCGAATCGCGACTGGCCATTGCCATTGCCCAAGAAGGGGGCATCGGCATCGTGCATAAAAACATGACAGCGCAACAGCAGGCGGCCAAGGTCGCCAAAGTCAAACGCTACGAATCAGGCGTGTTGCGCGATCCAGTGGTGATCACGCCGCAGCACACTGTGCGCCAGGTCATGGCTTTGTCGGAGCAGTTAGGCGTGTCAGGGTTCCCCGTATGTGACGGCGGTAAGGTTGTGGGGCTGGTGACCGGGCGCGATTTGCGCTTTGAAACTCGCTACGATTTGCCGGTGAGTCACATCATGACGCAGCGCGACAAACTGGTCACAGTGCCCGACGGCACCACCATCACCGAAGCCAAGGTGCTGCTGAATCAGTTCAAGATTGAGCGCTTGTTGGTGGTTAACGATGCCTTTGAACTCAAAGGTCTGATTACCGTCAAAGACATCACCAAACAAACCAGCTTTCCGAATGCTGCGCGCGATGCGCAAGGCAAGTTTCGCGTGGGTTCAGCTTTTGGAGTGGGCGAGGGCACCGAAGAGCGTGTTGAGTTGCTGGCGCGTGCCGGAGTGGATGCCATTGTGGTGGATACGGCGCATGGCCACAGCAAGGGTGTGCTCGATCGGGTGCGCTGGGTCAAGCAAAATTTTCCACAGGTCGAAGTTATTGGCGGCAATATTGCCACGGGCGCTGCGGCATTGGCGCTGGTCGAAGCCGGTGCTGATGCCGTCAAAGTGGGTATTGGCCCCGGCTCTATTTGCACCACGCGCATTGTGGCGGGTGTG
>CAIYYA010000246.1 GCA_903930255.1 uncultured beta proteobacterium | reverse complement strand
GCTTGGAATTTCTGCCGGGCCTAATTGCCCATGATGCTTGAGCAAAGCGCCAAACAACACCGGCTTGTAGCTCACGCTGTAGCTGTGTCCCATCAGGGTTTCAGGCAACTTTTCAAACGCCAGATAGGCAAAAGGTGAAATGAAATCGAGATAAAAGGTGATGTGTTTCAAACTGAATACTCCTTCAATCGCTGGCTGATCTGAATCCAAATCCCCCGCTTGGTCGCAGCATCGGCCTGGCCCCACTGGCGGATTTCATCCAAGGTACGCAGACAGCCCATGCACAAACCGTTGTCTGGGTGCATTTTGCAAACCGACAGGCAAGGCGATGGTACAACATCATTTTTTGCTCCAGCGCTTGCTGCACAAGCACCAGAAGCTAGTGAATTGATAGCAAACCGGGTTAATTTCATCAGGCACGTTTGGCAAACAAGGCTTTGCCGGCACGGGCGTTGCTAGGTCGCCCCAAAAAGTCGCTGATGAACTGACCCGCATCGATCAGTTTGTCCAGATCAATACCGGTATCGATTCCCATACCATGCAACAAATAAACCACATCTTCAGTGGCCACGTTGCCGGTGGCACCTTTTGCATAAGGGCAGCCACCCAGGCCCGCTACCGAGGTATCAAACTGCCACACACCCATTTGCAGGCATGCCAGCGTGTTCACTAATGCCTGCCCATAGGTGTCGTGAAAATGCCCGGAGATGTCGTTCATGTCAAAGTGCTGCAGGGTGGCTTCGACCGCTCGCTGCACCTTCAGGGGTGTGCCCACACCTATCGTGTCGGCCACCCCCACATGCTGCACACCGATGTCTTTCATCAGCCCAGCCAGATACCCCACTCGCTCGGGTGCAACTTCACCTTCATAGGGGCACCCCACAGTGCAGCTCATGGCACCACGCACATAGATGCCAGCAGCCCGCGCGGCGGCTACAACCGGCGCAAAGCGCGCAATGCTTTGTTCAATGCTGCAATTGATGTTTTTCTGACTAAAGGCTTCGCTGGCCGAGGCAAAGACCACCACCTCGTCGGGCTTGGACAAGACGGCAGCCTCAAAGCCCTGCAAATTCGGTGTCAGCACCGAGTAGCGCACACCCGGCAGCCGGGTAATACCAGCCATCACCTGCGCGTTATCCGCCATCTGCGGCACCCAGTTGGGGCTGACAAAGCTGGTGACTTCGATTTCTTTCAGGCCTGCAGCCTGCAGGCGCTGAACCAATTCGATTTTGATGGCTGCCGGAACCGTTTGCTTTTCATTTTGCAAGCCGTCACGCGGGCCGACTTCGACCAGCTTGACGCGTGCAGGCAGTTGCTGCTGGCGCATGGCTTATTTTTTGGCTTTGCCAGATGGTGCCGCTTTGCTGGCAGCTGGTTTGGGGCTTTCCTCAGCAGGTAAAGCCAGGTGTTTAACGATGGCTTGCTCCAGCGCTTTGAGCTTGGGATCGATATCTGCCTGAACATCTTTCACCAGTTGCTCGACCAGCGCTTTTTGCAACTCGCCGCCCATTTGCGCAAACTTGCGGTTTACGGGAGACTCGATGATGCCAATCAGTTCGGTCAGCTCTTTTTCATTAAAATTTTTCTCAAGCAACGCACCGACGGTTGCCGGGGCAATTTTCACAGCATGCTGGCGAATCGAAGGAACCACTTGTTCGGCATATTTTTTAATGTCGGCCTCGATGTCTTTCCCAATTTGCTCGCGCTTTTCGGGTGCCACACGGGTCTGCAAAGCCATGCTGGCCTGCTGCATCATTTGCAATGCCGGACGCTCGGCCACCGCCTGTGCAGTTTGTTCAATCACCGCTTGCTGCAAACTCAATACCTTGTTGACAAGGTCTTTTTTGGAGGCAGGGACTTGCGCCATTGCCGAACCACACAACAAAATCAAACCAAATGGAACCCAGTTTTTCATAGAGCACTACCTTTAATAATCAAACGAACCCGAAGCTTAACCGATGCAAGCCCACTCGCATGCAACGACAATAGAGTTCGCATTTGAACTGAATGAACAGTAACCCATGAAACATCTGATCTTGCTGGGCTGCGGTTATGCCCACCTGCAGTTGCTCCAAAGCTTGGCTAAAGAGCCAATGGCCGGGGTGCAAATCACCCTGATTTCGCCGCATCCGCGCCAGCTTTACTTTGCCATGATGCCGAGCTTTGTAGCCGGCTATGCCACCTTGGATGACTGCACGATTGCGCTGCAACCCCTGCTGCAAAACACGTCCGTGCAGTGGCTACAGCAGAGCGCTTGTGCTTTGGATGCCAACGCTCGCACGCTAACACTGGACGACGGCAGCACGCATGGCTATGACGTGCTGTCAGTGAACTGCGGCACCACGCAAGACCGCCAGCAGATTGAGCGCACCTTGCCAGGTGCACGCAAACATGCGTTGTTTGTGCGACCTTTTGAAACTTTTGGCATGCTTTGGCCACAAGTGCTTGAATTGGGGCAGCAGCGCCCCTTGCGGGTGAGCGTGATTGGCGCAGGTTTGGCAGGCATTGAATTGGCCTTTGCCGTAGCGCGGCATCTACCCAATGCTTCAGTGACTCTGGTCTGTGGACCCCAGCTGCCTGCTTGCCATACACCCGCAGCGTTTCAGCAGCGGATTTTGAAAACCTTGCAGCGCCGGCACATCACCGTGCTGCAAGAAACTGCATTGAGCATCGATGCCGAACAGGTCAGCCTGAGCAATGGCGCCCGCTTGCTATGCGATGTGCCAATTCTCGCTAGCGCTGGGCAGGCTCCGGCCTGGCTACAAACGAGTGCTCTGGCACTGGATGACAGCGGATTCATTGCCGTGGATGCGCTGCAACGCTCCAGTAGCCATGCGCAGGTATTTGCGGCGGGTGATGTCAGCAGCAGAGCCGACTGCACCCAGCCGCACAATGGTTTTCATGCCACGCAAACGGGTGCAGCACTGGTGCGCAATGTACGCGCACAACTCGCAGGCATTGCGCCCACGCCCTACACACCGCTCGAACAAAAACTGCTGCTACTGGCCTGCGGCAAGCGCAGCGCCATTGCCAGCTGGGGTGAGCACTCGGCGCAAGGCTTTTGGGTTTGGTGGCTCAAAAAATGGCTGGATCAACGTGCGATTAAAGATTTACGCAGTCGTTAAAACCAGGCGTCCGTGCCGCTGTGTCGGCGTTACCTGACCAATTTCACACGCTTGGGCAAAGCCCAAATTTTTAAAAACCTCGAGAACCGACGCCACGGCCGCTGGCTCACAAGCCACAAGCAAACCACCACTGGTTTGCGGGTCGCACAACAAGGCTTTGTCAACGTCACCCAAGTCATCCGGCAAATGCACCTCAGCACCATAGGCCGTCCAGTTGCGTCCAGAGGCCCCGGTGATGCAAGCTTGCTGCGCCAATGCGCGCACCCCGTCGACAAAAGGTAGTTTGTGCCAGTCCAACTGCAGCGTGCAGTCGGCACCGCGAGCCATCTCCAATGCATGCCCAGCCAAACCAAAACCCGTCACGTCGGTCAAAGCGTGAACCCCCGCGAGCCCCGCCAACACAGGGCCTGGCGTGTTGAGCTGGGTTGTCAAAGCAATCATGTCTGCGTAAGCGCTGGCATCGAGCAGCCCTTTTTTCAAGGCAGCTGACAAAACACCAACCCCCAGTGCCTTGCCCAAAATCAGCCGGTCACCGACCTGCGCGCTAGCGTTGCGCTTAACCCGGCTTGGGTGCACCAAACCAAGCACAACCAGGCCATAAATGGGCTCCACCGAATCAATGGTGTGCCCCCCCGCAACCGGGATTCCTGCAGCACGGCAAACGCTGGCACCGCCTTCCAAAATGCGCCCAATGGTGTCGATCGAGAGCACATTGATCGGCATGCCAACCAGCGCCAGCGCCATGATGGGCGTGCCACCCATGGCATACACATCTGAAATGGCATTGGTTGCGGCGATGCGGCCAAAATCAAACGGATCATCGACGATTGGCATAAAAAAATCGGTGGTGGCAATCAGTGCCTGTTCATCGTTGAGCTGATAAACCGCAGCATCGTCCGAGGTTTCTATACCCACCAGCAATTGCGGCGGGATCGGCATGGCACTGGTGCCGCGCAAAATGGCCGACAGCACGCCCGGCGCAATCTTGCATCCACAACCACCGCCGTGCGACAGGCTAGTCAGGCGCGGCTCAGTTTTGGGAGAGGCCGCATTGAGGCTTGAAATCGAGGCTTGGTTAGCAGCATTCATTGGCGTTTTGTGTGATTTTCGAAAAGCTGCATTATCTTGCGCCCAGCAAGCACTTGACCCAATGCGCGTGCAACGCCATACTTGCGCCCACAATACGAGGTGACAACCATGACCGAAGCCGCTAACAGCACGACAAACGCAAGCCAATCAGTGCCCCACTATCTGACAAAACCGCTCGCCCACATCGGTGCCTGGACGCAGTATTTTGTTACGGCTGAAATCCCGGTGCTGAGCGCCACCGCCAAAGCACTGGCCGCCTTGCGTGAGATTGAAGACGATGTCGATCCGAATATGCTCACGGCGGTAATTCAGTCCGACCCCTTGATGACACTCAAACTATTTGCCCGTATGGCGCAAGTGCGCCGCCCGAACGGAGCCACTGAAACCGAATCCATCACGGCATCGTTGGTGCTCATGGGTATCGGGCCTTTTTTCAGGCACTTTGGAGATCAGCCTACGGTTGAAGACTGGCTAAAAGAGCAACCCCGCGCACTGGACGCCTTGCAAGTGCTGCTGACTCGCGCTGAACGGGCAGGCCAGTTTGCACTGGGCTTTGCAGTGCACCGAGGTGACACCGATGCCGCGGTGATTCATCTGGCTGCATTTTTGAACGATTTTGCAGAAATGCTGGTCTGGCTACATGCGCCCACGCTGGTGATTCAAATCAAAGACGCACAAAAAGCCGACTCAACCCTGCGCTCCAACTTGATTCAGCGGGAAGTTTTGGGCATGGAGTTCAACGATTTGCGCCAATCCTTGATGAAACTTTGGCATTTGCCTGAACTCTTGATCTACCTTAGCGATGACCGCCATGCCGAGCGCGCCATTGTGCGCAATGTGCTGCTGGCCGTGCGCCTGGCCCGGCACACCAGCCAAGACTGGGACAACGCAGCTCTGCCCGATGACATTCAGGACATCTCTCAACTGCTGAATGCTTCACCGCGTGCGACTCTGGCCTTTTTGCACAAAATCGACCACCCGATGCTGCAAACCGCCGCAATTCAGGGTTTAACGGCTGCGCCCAGCACAGCAGAACAGGCGCCAGAGGATGCTCAAGACACTCTCCCCATGTCAAGCGAAGAAGAGGCAGCTGAACAAAAGTTCTAGCCGCCTAACGCAGCCAGGGCTCTAAAGCTTTGGCCAGCTTCTGCAAGAGGGCCGGCTCTGGAAGCGGCAATCGCACGCTGGCCTGGCCTGTCTTTGGATCACGTTCTATCTGAATCGAAGGCTTACCATTGGCCGCACTGGTGCGCGACTGTGCCAAACCTTGCAGCAGCTCCGCACCAACTTGCAAAATGGCCGCCCAAGGGTCGTCTGGGACCGGCTTATTTTCTAGCTTCGACCCATGTGCTGGCTGTGTATCCGTGGTGGCCTCTGGTGTGGGCTGGGGCTGGACGCTGGGCTGCGCTGGTGCACCTGGCGTGGCCTCTTCAGACACTGCCGCGTCGGTGGCAAAGAGCACGGGGTCTGCCACAGTTGGGTTGTCAGGGCTGGCTGGCACAGCCTCTGCCCCGGCCAGGTCAACCGCATCGCTCTGCACCTCGGCATCGGTATCCGCCGGACCCACTGCACCAGCCACCTTTTCCACGCTTTCCATAAATTTGGACAAACGCGTTCCCTGCATGAACACCTCGTGCTCACCGCCATCCAGGACTCCCGCAAAGAGTGATTTTTTGAACGCCAGGACGGCCAAAATACCTTCTTCAATGCTGCCCTGACCGACAAAGTTGATCACCTGCACACCGCGCGACTGCCCCATGCGATGCACCCTGCCAATGCGCTGTTCCAGCACCGCAGGGTTCCACGGCATGTCCATGTTGACCACCACCGCTGCAGCGTGTTGCAGGTTCAGACCAACGCCACCCGCATCGGTCGATAAAAACAGACGACAACCGGCATCGGTGTGAAATTGCTCCACCAGCGCGCCGCGCTTGTCACCGGGCACACTGCCGTTGAACAGTACGTGACCCCAATTGCGTTGCGCCAGGCGGCGCACGATCAGCTCGTGCGTGCCCAGCCATTGGCTAAACACCACCGCTTTGGCGCTGGGGTCTTCGAACAGCTCGTCAAGCACCGTCATCAGCTCTTCGACCTTGTTGCCATGATCGGTTTCGTGGTCAATTAGATAAGTGCTGTTACAGGCCATACGCATCATTTGCAGTGCGCAGTGCAAGCGGCGCTGGTCGGTATCCGACAAAAAGCCGGTTTTGCGCCAGCGCGCCACGATGCGTGTCACGATGTCACCGTTTTCGTCGTGGTGCACCCGTTGCTGCGCTGTCAGTGGCACAAAAATGCGGCTATCCACGCGCTCGGGCAGTTGCGTCAGCACCTCGGCCTTGCGCCGGCGTAGCATCATCGGTTTGAGGGTTTGACCAATTTGATTTAAGCCACAGTAGCCAATCACGCGCCCAGATTCGTCACGCAGTTGGTGCTCATCGAGCAAGCGCCACGTGGGGCCGAGGCGGTGTTGATCGACAAACTGCACGATTGAGATCAACTCTTCGAGCCGGTTTTCCAGCGGTGTGCCGGTCAGCACCACGCAATAGGGGCTGACGATTTTCTTCAGCGCGCGCGCCGCAATGGTGTTCCAGTTTTTGATGCGTTGGGCCTCGTCGGCAATCACCAGATCGGGAGCCCAGGCGGCGATCAAGTCGGCATCGCGAGCCAGCGTTTCGTAGTGGGTGATTTTGCAAAATGCCTCTTCACGATACTGCTCGCTGCGCCGGGTGCGTAGCCCATGGATGACCTGCGCCGGTCGATCGGTAAAGCGTGCAAACTCGTTTTTCCACTGGTGTTTGAGCGACGTAGGGCACACCACCAGCACCCGCTGGGCGCCAAAATGACGCGCCAATATTTCCGCCGTGGCAATCGCCTGAACGGTCTTGCCCAAGCCCATTTCGTCACCAATCAAACTGCGTCCGGCGTGTGCTGCAAACAGTGCGCCTTCGAGCTGGTACGGGTAAAGTTTGACCTTGAGCAACTTGGCCAGGGCTTTGTCATCAACCCCTTTGGGATAGGCTTTGGCCAGGACCACCTGGCGTTGCCGGGCATCACGCTGCTGCGCCACAAACTGCCAAACATCATCATAACAACGCAATTCGTGGCCGCTCTCTGCGGCGGCTTGCAGCAAGGCCTCCAAACCCGCTTCAGCGTTTTCGTGCAGCGCCCAGGCGGCCTTGGCATCAAACATTTTTTTGGCCTGCGTGAGCAAAACTGGTGGACAAAACGCACCTGCACGAAAACGCACCTGTCGCTGACCCGCATAGTCCAGCCAAATTTCGCTGTAATTGGGCTCGAAGCCACGCGCCAGTGCCGCTTTGCCGCCGCGCTTGGCCAGCAACTGGCCCAAGGTGAACTCGATATGTTTGCAAGTGCCCAGATCGTTGGTGGCAAAGTCCGGGCAGGTGCAAAAGTTTTGCCCCACAGCCTGCCCCCGAATCGCCACCCGGTAATGCGATTTGCTGGCCGGGTTGGTTACGGCAAAATCAGAAAACACCGGCTCTGCACCCAGGTTTTTCAACCCGAACTTTTGTTCCCGGCCAAATTGTCGACGCAATGCGGTCTGCCAGTCCGAAGCAAGCAGCTCTGGCGGACGGCGTGTGCGCGACAGACGGGGTTCAGTTGCTTGACTAGATTTGGACTTTTTGGCATTGGCTTTGCGGGGTGGATTGGCAGTGCGGGGCATGGTGGTGGAGGGGTAAAGTTAATCGCGCTGGGCGATTTTCACAGATACCTTGTGATGCCTATTGCTTCGGCCCGATAAATTCTGAACCGCTCGCTCTTAGGGTCCATTACGTAATGGATCCTAAGCTGCTCTGCACGTTGATGCGCGCTCTTCCCGTACTTTGCATTCATCACCAGTTGGATGTGTTCATTGGCTTTTTAAGCTTGCTACTGGCGCTTGTGCGGGTTGACAGAATTCTTAAGGAAAATTTTCCATTCTTGACAACAAATCAGGCTGTAGAGCTTTCTGCACAAGCGCAAGTCGCTATGAATACAATAGCCGTCAAGCGCGCGAATCAAACTGCAAAATCGCCCGCGCGATGCTTTCCAACGGCAAAATGTCATCCACCGCCATCAGTTTGATGGCCTCTTTGGGCATGCCAAAAACCACGCAGGTTTCTTCATTTTGTGCAATCGTGCGGGCGCCACCGTCGTGCATGATCTTCATGCCACGCGCACCATCGTCACCCATGCCGGTCATGATGATGCCTAAAGCGTCGCGCCCGGCACACTCAGCGGCCGACCTAAAGAGCACATCCACCGACGGTTTGTGCCGGTTCACGGGTGGGCCATCGACCACTTTCACGTAATATTGACCATTCATTTTTTGCAACTGCATGTGCAAGCCACCGGGCGCTATCAGCGCAAGTCCGCGCTCCAGTCGGTCGCCATCTTTGGCTTCGCGCACGCGCATGGCGCAGATGCCATCGAGGCGCTGCGCGTACATGGCGGTAAATTTTTCGGGCATGTGCTGGGTGATGGCAATGCCAGGTGCATCAGCGGGCAGACTGGTTAGCACCAGTTCAAGCGCTTGTGTGCCACCGGTTGAGCTGCCAATCACCACTGGCTTGTTCATGGCAAAGGCGTGCACCCCACTGAGCACCGGAGCACGATTAGCAGAAGCAGCCAAACTGGCTGCAGCGCCCGCCCCTATTGCTTTAGCAGCTATCGCAGGCATAGCACCCCTGGCACGTGGTTTAGAGCGCGCAGCAGTTTTCAGGGTTTGAATCATTTCATGGCGCGAGTCATCCAAATGTTGTTTCAGCCCCAGCTTGGGTTTGGCCAGCACCGCCACAGCACCAGCGCTCAAGGCATCCAACGCCACTTTGCTGCCTTCGGTGGACAAGGTCGAGCAAATCACCGTGGGAATCGGTGTGCCCGCCATGATCTGACGCAAGAAAGTCAGGCCATCCATGCCCGGCATTTCAATGTCGAGCAACAGCACATCGGGCGGATTTTTACGAATGGCATCCATCGCCAGCAACGGGTTGGGCGCACTGCCGATCAGCTCAACCTCGGGGTTGCCCGAGAGCATGTGCGCCAAAGCCTGCCGAACCACGGCCGAATCATCCACCACAAACACTTTTACAACCATTTCGATGTCCTTAACTTGAAAATACAGTTTCGACGACAGGCTCCATAGGCCCGATAGTCCAGGTTAACTTGCGGTAGCCTTGGCCACCCAAGTCTTCCTTGAGCACACGAATTTTGTGATGCTCAAGGTAACCCATCACCCAGTCAATGTTGTTCAACCCCACATGGTGACGCGTCACGAGCTTGGGAAACATGTTGCCCCCACCCACCACATAAGCTTCGCAGCTGCGCGGTGAAAACCCAATGGCGTAGAGCCGGCGCGTCATGTCGGCCATAGCTACCGAACCAAAAGCTGTGTTGTTTTTGTTCTCGGCGTTGGGGTGACCCACGTGCACGATATGACACATCACCCCCACTGTGCGACGCGGGTCGGTGAGGATCACGCTGACGCATGAGCCGAGCAGTGTTTTTAATTGGTCACCCGCATACCCCAAAGCGACTTGACCCGGCATAAGTTCAAATACAGCCATTCAGAACAACATCACGAAATTTTACGAAAGGCACCCGGCTGCACAGTTTGCAGTGGAGTTTTGCAATTGACACGGCCTTCGGCAGTGCCCAAAAAGAACAAACCACCCAGCTTGAGCGTCGCCAAAACCCGGTCCACCACTTCGATTTTGGTAGGAATGTCAAAGTAGATCAGCACATTGCGCAAAAAAATCACGTCAAATGGGCCGATTCCGTCGATCGGTTTGCACAAGTTGAGCTGGCCAAACTGCACGCGCTGGCGCACTTTGTCCTGAATCAACACTTGCCCCTGCGACTCGCCTTCGCCACGCAAACAATAGCGCTTGAGGCGCTCGGCGCTCACTGCGCGCAAGCGGTCTTCGGGGTAAATCGCTTCTTTGGCCGAAAGCAACACGCGATGACTGATGTCGGTGCCCAAAATCGACCAATCGGGTCCGATTCGCCCCTGCATTTGCATATCAGATAACAACATGGCGGTGCTGTAGGCCTCGTCGCCAAAACTCGACGCCGCGCTCCAAATCGCCAAGGGTTCACGACTGCGCCGCGCGGTCAATTCTTTTTCAAGCAATTCGTAATGCTTGGGTTCACGAAAAAAATAGGTTTCGTTGGTGGTCAGCATGTCCACCGCCATCTGGAACTCGGCGGCATTCGACTCGTCTTCGAGCAAGGCGATATAAGCGCCAAAACCTGACAGACCCAGACGTGCAATGCGCTGTGACAAGCGCGACTGAATCAGTGATTTTTTGGAATCATTGAACGACAGCCCTGCCGCCTCATACATGATCTCGCTGATGCGCTTGAACTCTCGGTCACTGAATTGGATGATTGACACAAATGGCTTTCTGCTGATGCTTCTTGTCCCGGCAGTTCATGATATCCGTTTGCTTCGACGGACTCCTCCCCACTGCACAACCGGGCGTGATGTTGATCTCAATAAGGCGTGAAATTGCCCCCCGCACGACCCGACCCACTCAAACGAGGTGCCGGGGCACGCGGCACCGGTGTGCGACGCTCTGCTGCCGATGGCGTGTGTCGATCGCGCAGCACTACCGCTGAGCCACCCAGATTAAAGAATCCGACGGTTTGCTGCAACTGCTCGGCCTGACCCGATAACTCTTCGCTGGTGGCGGCCAATTCTTCGGAAGCACTGGCGTTTTGCTGTGTGGCTTTGGAAAGCTGCCCCATGGCACCCCCAATTTGCACCACCGACTCACTTTGCTCGCTGCTGGCAGCGGCAATTTCTTGCACCAGCTCTGAAGTCTTTTGAATGCTCGGCACAATTTGATCAAGCAGTCGGCCGGCACGTTCCGCCGTAGTGACACTGGTGGTGGCGAGCTCGCCAATTTCTTTGGCGGCTTCTTGGCTGCGCTCGGCCAGCTTGCGCACCTCGGCTGCCACCACGGCAAAGCCTTTGCCGTGTTCGCCTGCACGGGCGGCTTCAATGGCGGCGTTGAGTGCCAGCAAATTGGTTTGATACGCGATGTCGTCCACGATGCCAATCTTGGCAGCGATCTGCTTCATGGCCATCACGGTTTGACTCACCGCACTGCCGCCATCAGCCGCCTCTTTGGTGGTTTTGGTCGCCATGCCATCGGTGACCCGGGCGTTGTCACTGTTTTGCGTGATCGAGGCGCTCATCACGTCAATCTGTGAAGTGGTTTCTTCGACGCTGGCTGCTTGTTGGCTAGCCGCTTGGCTGAGCGACTGGGCCGTCGCGCTAACCTGGTTGGCCGCACCCGTGAGGGCATCGGCAGCACCACGCACCTCCTCAATAATGCCAACGAGTTTTTCGAAACTGCTGTTGGCGTCTTGCTTAACGCGCTCAAAAGCGCCTTCGGTTGTGCGGGTGATGCGCTGTGTCAGGTCGCCCGTGGCCAAGCCCTCAAACACACGTGCCATGTCGTCGATGATGTTCGAGAGTTTTTCGCTGGCTGAATTGGCGTCTTTTTTAATCTGGTCAAAGGTGCCTTTGTAGTCACGCGTGACACGCTGACTCAGGTCACCGACCGACAAGGCGCTCAAAATACGCCCGACATCAACAAACGCCACCACGGTGGTTTCAAGCAAGCTGTTGATGCCCCCACTCAGTGCTTCTATCGGTCCGGTCTTGCCGGATAAATCGATGCGGCGCGTCAGGTCACCGTCTTTGGCCGCAGCGATCACCGCCAGCGACTCTTGTACTGCCGTTTGCAGCATGGCATTGGCCTTGTATTCTGCTGTGACATCGGAGGCGATTTTGACGACCTTGAGCACGCGCCCCATTTCGTCTTTAACCGGGCTATAAACCGCCTGCAACCAGATCTCTTTGCCACCCTTGCCGACGCGCTTATAAGTGTCTTTTTGCGCCTTGCCAGCATTCAGATCGGCCCAGAATTGCTGGTAAGCCGGGCTGGCAGCATAAGCAGCATCTACAAACACGCGGTGGTGCTTGCCCACCGCTTCGGTTCGGCTGTAGCCCATGATCTGCAAGAAATTGTCGTTTGCCGTGAGGACATGGCCAGCCAGATCAAATTCGATCATGCCGTAGGACGCGTCAATGGCGTTCAGAACACCGCGGGCATTTTGCCGCTCGGTTTCCATCACCGTGATGTCGTAACGCACACCCAGATACTTCATCGGTTTGCCGTTGTCGCCCATGATCGGCGCAATCACCGCATCGACATAGTAGGGCACGCCATCTTTCGCACGGTTTTTAATCACCCCGCGGAACATTTCACCGCGTCCGATGGTGGCCCACATCTGCTTGAAGGTCTCTTTGGGCATGTCGGGGTGCCGCGTGGTGCTGTGCGGATGCCCAATCAGCTCAGTTTTACTGTATTTGGAGACTTCGATGAACTTCTCGTTGATGCTCAGAATGTCACCTTTTTTATCTGCCTCAGAAACAATGCTGGTCATGTTCATGATGTCAGTGCGCACTTTGAGTTCAGACTCCAGCGCCGCGACATGCAGGTTGATGGACTCGCCATTAAAGAGACGGTCCGACAGTGAATATTGCGTGTGATTCATGAATTTTCCTATTAAGTTATAAGTTATGAGTTTTTAGTTTTTAGTTTTTAGTTTTTAGTTGATACCCCAACTAATAACTACCCACAAACAACGACCGACTACCGACTACCGACTACCGACTACCGACTACCGACTAACAACTACCGACTAAAGACTAAGTACTTTGCGCAGCGTGGCAGCTAATTCACGCGGGGCAAATTTGGCAACATAGCCATCAGCACCCACGCTTTTCACGTGATTTTCGTTGGTGCTCCCTGTCAACGATGAATGGATCACCACCGGAATGCCTCTAAAGCGCACATCTTGCTTGATCAGCTTGGTGAGCGTAAAGCCGTCCATCTCAGGCATTTCAAGGTCGGTCAGAACCACTGAAATACGATCTTTTACATGGCACCCTTCGATTTTGCATTGTTCTGCCGTTGCCAACATGTAGTCCCAAGCCTGTTTGCCGGTGTGCACCATGGCATAAGGTGCATTCATGGCTTTGAGTCCCAGCTCAATCACCGAGCGCGCCACATGCGAGTCATCAGCCACCAAAATCTTGGTACCGGGTGGCAACGGCAGTGAATCGCCTACCACTTCGCGGGTAATTTCTTCTTTGGTCACGGGTGTTACATCGCGCAGCACCTGCTCCACGTCGAGCACCTGCGCCAAGCGGGTGTCGGGGTTGCCGGGGTCGAGCCGGGCGATACCCGTAACCAAAGCGCCCGCGTGGGTGCCTTCGGCGGGCAGCACCTGATCCCAATCGAGGCGCACAATTTCGCGCACATCTTCCACAGCAAAAGCCTGCACCGTTCGACCAAACTCGGTCACCATCAAAATGGTGTGCCCTTTTCTGGGCTTGCAGCCCACAACAGCTGGCAAGTCGATCACCGGAATGATTTGCCCGCGAATATTGGCAACACCCATCAAATGCGCATGGGCATTCGCCAACGCAGTGATTTTGGGCATCACCAACACTTCGCGCACTTTAAACACGTTGATGCCATAGAGCTCACGCTCACCGGTGCTGGGCGCTTCGCCCAGGCGAAACAGCAACAACTCGAACTTGTTGTTGCCCGCCAGTCGGGTGCGTTCTTCTATGTCTTTGTCTTGGCTCATGGGGCTGTGCTCTTTGTCGCTGAATTAATAGGGTTTGAATGAACTACCGCGTGCACTCACCGGCACATGCGCCAAGCGCGCCGCCTGGCGCGGTGCAGCGCTGAAGCGCGGTGCAGCGTGACGGTCTGGCACAGGCAGCGGTGCTTCGTCACCAATGTTAAAAAACGCAATGCTTTGCTGCAACTGCTCGGCCTGGCCGGAGAGCTCTTCGCTGGTAGCGGCCAATTCTTCGGAGGCTGATGCATTTTGCTGTGTCGCCTTGCTGAGCTGACCCATGGCACCGCCAATTTGCACGACCGATTCGCTTTGCTCTGCGCTAGCGGCGGCAATTTCTTGCACCAGCTCACTGGTTTTTTGCACACTCGGCACAATCGCATCGAGCAAACGGCCAGCCCGCTCGGCAGTGGTGACACTGTTGCTGGCGAGTTCACCAATCTCTTTGGCTGCCTCTTGGCTGCGCTCGGCGAGTTTGCGCACTTCGGCTGCCACCACGGCAAAGCCTTTGCCGTGCTCACCGGCACGCGCGGCTTCAATCGCTGCATTCAGCGCCAACAGATTGGTCTGGTAGGCAATGTCGTCCACAATGCCAATTTTCGCCGCTATCTGTTTCATAGCTACCACTGTCTGATTGACGGCGCTACCACCCTCGGAAGCTTCTTTATTGGTTTTGGTGGCCATGCCATCGGTAACCCGCGCGTTGTCACTGTTTTGCGTGATGGAGGCGCTCATGGTGTCGATTTGCGCGGTGGTTTCTTCCACACTGGCGGCTTGCTGACTGGCCGCCTGACTGAGCGACTGCGCCGTGGCTGACACTTGATTGGCCGCACCCGTGAGGGCATCTGCCGCAGCACGCACCTCGCCGATAACACGGGTCAGGTTTTCAGAAGAGGTATTGACGCTGTCTTTGACCTTGCCAAACAAGCCCTGGTAGTCACGCGTAATACGCTGCGTCAGGTCACCCTCGGCCACCGCTGCGAGCACTTGCGCCACATCGCTCAAACCTTGCTCGGTGGTTTTCACCATCTCATTCATACCCTGCGCCAAGGTGGCAAAAAACTCGGTTTTGCCCTTTAGCTCGAGCCGGTGGGTCAAATCACCCCGCGCCGCTGCCGACACAACATCGGCCACCTCCATCTGCGATTTCACTTCTTCGGTGCGATCAATCCAATGCGTTACGCGGCCGAGCCGCTCCCCATCGGGTCCCAAAATCGGTTTGGCCAGCAAACGAATTTGCCGCCCCTCAATTTCGGCATCGACGAATTCACCCGACTGCACAGCGCTATCAAACTTGGCAACAGCCTGCGGGTCTTTCAACAAACTACTGAGTTTGTTGCCATAAAACTTTTCAGCATCAAAGCCAGGGCCACCAAAAATTTTCAGCAACTGTTTGGCAGCCGGTGTGCCATGCACAAATCCAGCCTGCTCGTTGGAGATCGTCACACATTCGGGCAAGCTGTCCAACGCCATGCGGATACGCAGGTTTTCATTGGCCACTGCGCGCTCTTTGATTTGAGCCGCTTCTTGAGCCAAAGCACCGGCTTTCTCTGCAGCATCTGCCGCTGACATGGCTAGCAATGACTGGTTGGTTTGCTCCAGCGCCTTGTTGAAAGTGCCTCGCAAACCTACGGGCTGTGCCAACCGGAAGTATTCAGCGCGACTGGCGTAGTGCAAAGCCGTAGCCTGTTCGCGAAAACACGCTTCCAGCTGATCCAGCATGTCATTGATATCCCAGCAAACATCGTGCAACAACCCGCTGGCCGGGACGTCTTGCAAGCGCTGGCTCAGTTTGCCATGCGACACATATTGTGCAATACCCTGAATCTCAAGCAATTGGCGCAACTGGCGCTGCAAACTCAACTGCCAAAACACCAAGATCAGCAGCGCGGGCAGCAACCAAAGCAAAGCAAACGGGCTCCAGTTTTCATGCCAGCTTTGCAGCACGCCTCCCAGCACCAGCACAACACCCATCAACCAGGCGTAGCCGGCACCTTCAGAGCGAGAGGATGAGTTGTTCATAGCTAAGTCCTTTTTGTTTCAAGACACTGACCAGAAGCGCCAGCGATGCAGCGCAAGCGTCTTTCGGTCCGACCCGGTTTTCTTCGGCAAGCATGGCTTTATAAACATCAGTGACCACGGCAATGGCTGCAGGTTTGGCTTTTCGGCGCACCGAGAAATAGCCGACCACGTTCCCCTGCTCATCCAGGTCTGGGGTGACGTTGGCAAACACCCAGTAATAGCCACCATCTTTGCTCATGTTTTTCACATAGGCAAAGCATTCTTTTTTCTGTTCCAGCGTGTCCCACAAAAACTTGAAGACACCACGCGGCATATCGGGGTGGCGCACGATGTTGTGCTGCGCGCCCATCAGTTCATGGGCGTCATAGCCAGCGAATTCAACAAAAACCCGATTGAAATAGGTAATGTGCCCCTTCAGGTCGGTTTTCGAGACGATGAAATCGTCCTCGCGCATGACCCGCTCTCGCGTGGTGGGTACAACTTTGTATTTCATTTTTTTATCTTGCTCCAACGAAAAGTTAATCCGCCTTGAAATTAGCTGAATCGCTGCGCCGCACCGGTGCGGACAGCAGTGGGGCGTGGGCTTTGCCGGCCCCCCCACGCCGCCCTGGAGCCGGTAAAGCGTGGCGGTCACGCACCGACGCTTGCGCTTCGCCCGTGTTGAAGAACGCGAAGCTTTGCTGCAACTGCTCCGCCTGACCCAACAATTCTTCGCTGGTCGCTGCCAGCTCTTCGGAGGCAAGATCG
>CAIYYA010000245.1 GCA_903930255.1 uncultured beta proteobacterium | reverse complement strand
GTGCCATGACGAGCAAATTTTTCGCCCAACTGATATCTCCTATCAACGATTGGAGTTTTGGTTTGTCGCTGTATTCGTTAAAAAACTGTCGCATCGCCCACAGGTGTTGCGCTGAAAACCCGTTGCGACCCGGAAATTCAGTCTGCAAATCCCGTGCCAAATTCTCCACCACGGCCTTGCCCCAGCCCAATGTGGCTTGCCGTTGGCTGATGTTTTCACCCAGCCACCAGTAAAGCGCCAGCATCTCGCTATTGACGGCCCGAAATGCTTGTAGCTGGCGCTGGCGAATTTGGGTTTTAATTTCCACCAAAAAATCCGCATACCCCGCAGGCTGCGGGTTGGCGCTTTGCGGCGTGCCGGAAAGTGCAAGCAGTGCTTGCGCAATCTTCTTTTTAGAACTCATACCCCAACCCTCCCAGCTTTTTGACGTATCAACTGGTCCAGCTCCGCGCCCTTCGCCATCTGCTCACCCAGCTTCTCGGTGAGCTGTTGCATCTTGGTGGCAAAGTCTTCGTCGTTGTCTTCCACTTCTTCCGCGCCCACGTAGCGGCCGGGGGTGAGCACATGGCCGTGCTGGGCGATCTCGGCGAGTGGAATTGAGCGGCTAAACCCCGGAATATCCCCGTAGACAGTGCGTGAGGAGCTATCATTTTCAGAGCGACAAGTGTCGGATTCACCACGCCATGCCGCCACGGTGTAGGCAATGCGCTCAATCACCTCATCCGTGAACTCGCTCTGCACGCGGCTAATCATGGTTGCCAGCTTGCGGGCATCTACAAACAGCACTTCGCCCTTGCGGTGAGTCTTCTTCTTGACCAGGAACCACAGGCAGGCCGGAATCTGGGTGTTGAAGAACAGTTGGCCGGGTAACGCGACCATCACCTCAACCACATCAGCCTCCACCATGGCTGCGCGGATAGTGCCTTCGCTGTTCTGGCTAGAACTCATGGAACCGTTCGCCAGCACGATGCCCGCCCTGCCCGTGGGCTTAAGGTGATGCAGCATGTGTTGCAACCAGGCATAGTTGGCGTTGCCCTGCTGCGGATCGCCCTAGACCCAGCGCGGGTCGCCCGTCAGGCTTCCGTGCTACCAGTCGCTGATATTAAAGGGCGGGTTCGCCAGAATGAAGTCGGCTCGCAAATCCGGGTGCTGGTTGC
Source organism: uncultured beta proteobacterium (assembly GCA_903930255.1). GTDB lineage: Bacteria > Pseudomonadota > Gammaproteobacteria > Burkholderiales > Burkholderiaceae_C > Rhodoferax. The sequence continues at coordinate 16,072 of CAIYYA010000245.1, read as the reverse complement.
GGGTGAAGGTGTCGCCGGGTTCGCGCCCCAGGTTGAAGTCAATGCCGCGAATAGCCAGATTCATCGCCGCCAGTCCCCAGGTGGTGGGGTTGGCTTCTTGCCCAAATATGGCTACATCGCCCGTGCGGCCTCCATGAGCTGCTATGAATTTTTCACTTTGCACAAACATACCACCGCTGCCGCAACAGGGGTCATAGACCTTGCCAGTGTGTGGCGCCAACACCGCCACCAGCGTTTTCACGATGCTAGCCGGGGTGTAAAACTGACCACCACGTTTGCCCTCGGCGTTGGCAAACATGCCTAAAAAGTATTCGTAAACCTGGCCCAAGATGTCACGGGCGGCTGAGGGGTTGTCGCCAAAGCCGATGGTGGACACCAAATCCACCAGTTCGCCCAACTTGCCATCAGGCAACTGAGCGCGGGCGTAGCGCTTGTCCAATATGCCTTTAAGCTTGGGGTTTTCCAGCTCGATCTGGGTCAGTGCCTCATCAATGCGCTTGCCAATGTCGGGCTGCTTGGCAGCGGCACGCAGGCTTTCCCAGCGGGCGGACTCTGGCATGCGCACAGGTCCCCTGAAGCAAAGGATTTGGAGTCTTTTTTGTCGATTATGACGGCCGCCAAATGGCCGCTAGAAAACCGCCTTCGCGGGCATCGGCCGGTCAATGCAGATCATCCAGGTAGTCTCTCAAGGGCACCAACATTTGCTATAAAAACAGTATCTATTGGCGCTTTCTGGACAAGCTTTAAAGCCTGATTTAAGGCTGAATTTTCACAAGCGGTTCACACCACCAACGCCAACGCACCAAAGTCGCCCACGCGCTCGCCCAGCCCCGCGCTGACCAGTTCGCAGCCGTTCGTCAAAGCCGGTAACTTGCCTTGTACATGGGCTTGCAATCTGGGCAACAGATAGTCGCGGTGATGCCAATAGACACTGCCACCGATGCTGATGCGCTCAAGATCGAGCGTGGCGATCAGGTTGTAGAGCATCCGCCCCATCACTTCACACAATGCATCAATAATGGCTACAGCGCCCGTGTCACCTGCATAAGCTGCTTTGAAAAGCATAGCGGCATCAGGATAACCCTGGGCTGCAAAACGGCGTGCTATGGCGTTGCCAGCAACCAGTCCTTCCACATCGCCAACATTGCCACAGCCACACAAAGCATCTAGGTTGTCACTGACAAAAATATGCCCGGCATGGCCGGAGTTGCCGTTTTTGCCACGCAGCACATGACCATCAACACACAGCCCGGTGCCAATGCCGGTGCTCCAAGTCACATAAGCACAGTTGGCCATGGGCACGCCAGCCACTTGCAGCGCACCCCAACGGCGCTCGGCCTCCAACGCTCCAATACCGTCATTTTCTACCCGAACGTGGGCGAATACCGCCCGCAAAGGAGCCTCCAGCAAGGCCGTTTTCCAATCATTGGGCAAACCGCGCGCTAAGCCCGCCAAGCCACCGCAAATATTCGGTGCGGCCAGTTCAACCATGCCCCGATTGAGCACAAACGGCCCGCATGAAGACACCCCCACCTTGGCCACCGTGTTTGGCGCCACACCGGCCAGAGCGCAACTTTGCCCCACCAGACGGATGATCTGTTGACCCAGCGCATCAGGTGTGCCTTGGGTGGCGGTGGGCTCGACCACTTTGCCTCGCGCGCCCTGTTGATCCACAATATTCACCGCCACTTTGGTGCCACCTATATCCACACAGGCCACGGGTGCCGCGCCAGGCGGGAGTTTGAAGCCGTCAACCAAACCATTTGAAGTCATGGGTTCATCCTTTTACTAAACACGGCCGTAATCGTCGCACAGGCGCACGATGTCGTCTTCGTCCAGATACTCACCAAACTGTAGCTCGACAATTTCAACCAGCTCAGACCCCTGGTTGCTCAAGCGGTGCACTTGCCCTAAAGCAATATCGCAATGTTGCCCTAGTGTCAAATCAAACACCTGCTCGTCCAGCGTGACACGTGCAGCGCCCTGCACCACCACCCAATGCTCAGTGCGCCGAAGGTGTTTTTGCAGGCTGATCTGCTGACCCGGCAAAACACCAATGCGTTTGATTTTATTGCCAGGTGCCTGCCAAACGGTTTCATACCAACCCCAGGGGCGAACGGTGCGTTCGATGATGGGGGGGCAGTTTTGCTGCATTGGCTTTGGTTGGAGATGTCGATACAGACACGTTGATGGGCTGTGGCGGAGGTCTAGGTTAGAGGTGATTCTTTTGCAATGCTAAGCGATTAAACACAAGCCGGTTACCAACTGATTACGTCAAGGCAAAGTCCTTGTTGTTAGCGTGGCAAGTTTGACCTGACCCAGCGCACGATGTCATTGCCGCCCAATGCGCCAGCTCGGCGCACAACTTCAGCGCCATTGGAAAACAGCACGAGCGTCGGAATGCTACGAATATTAAAGCGCGAACCCAAGCTGGGATAAGCCTCGGTGTCGAGTTTGGCTACCCGAACCTGTGGCTCCAATTGGGCGGCAGCTTGCTCGAAGCCAGGAGCCATCTGACGGCAAGGACCGCACCAGGGAGCCCAAAAATCGACCAGCACCGGAATCTGATTGCGCGAAATATGTTTATCAAACGAAATTTCATCGAGTGCGGTGGAATGAGCCACAAACAGTGGCTTGTGGCAGCCACCACAGTCGGGAGTTTTCACCAAATCGGCTTGCGCGACACGGTTGGTAGTGTGGCAATGCGGGCAAACAAGGTGCAGTGAATCAGTCATGGTAAATCCTTTCAGGAGCTTCAAATAGTGCTGTTTTCCAATTAATCAAGTATCACACCAGCAATCCATGCGAAACATCAAAGCAACTTGGAAACACCGGCGGCAAGCAAACTCAATAGGATGGTGGTGGTCAACGGAATGAAAAACTCACGGCCAAATAGCTTGAAGCGCAAATCTCCAGGGAGCTTGCCAAAGCCCAGTTTTTGCAACCAAGGCGTAAAGCCATTGATCAGAATCAAGGCCAGCAGGATGACAATCAACCAGCGAAACATAGGCAGTGCATGTGCTTAGAGTGTGTGCGTTTTGTCGCCATGTGAGAACCCCATCGCCTCCCAGGGTTCACCCTTATAAAAGCCGATGACCTTAAAAAATTCGCCCATTTCGTGCTCCATGATGAGTTTTTGCGCCATCACCCGGGTTGGCAGATCGGCCGCTTCGAGCTGCTTCAGCAGCCCGCAATTCATTAAAAAGCGAGCCTGATTACAGTATCCCAGCACATCCAGGCCAGCCGCATTGCCTGCCAGAGCAATGCCCGTAAAGTTGACGTGCGCTGTGATGTCTTTTTTGCCAACCTCAACCAAAGGGTCGGCATCGACCTGATGCGCCTGGTGGCACATCAGCGTGCCCATGTGCCGCTGCGGGTGAAAGTATTCAGCTTCGGGGAACCCGTAGTCCAGCAAAAACACCGCGCCACACAGCAGTTTGTCCCCCAAGGTGCGGATGAAGGATTCAGCTTGCGCATGGGTTTCGGTCAGATAGTCGTGCTCACCCAAAATTTCATAAGGCGGTTGCAAATCGGTCGGGCGGTCTTGCCAAGTGAACCTGAGCGCACCTGCTGGAACCTCTTGCGCCAGGGTGACGCCGCGCTCATGCCATCGTCCATTGAGTCGCGCCAGCAACTTGACGGGCATTGCATCGAGCAGCTCGTTGCCCAAAACCACGCCGTGCAGGGTATCGGGCAAGGCATCCACCCAGCGCACATGCGCTGCAAAAGCGGCCAGGGTGACCTGCTGGCGCGCGCGCAAGCTACCCGACAGATCCACAATGGTGTAGCGCGGCAAAGCAACGCCCTGCGCTTGCAATGCCTGCAAAATCTGCAATGCCAGTGCGCCCGAACCAGCACCAAACTCCCAAATCTCGTGCGTTTGGGTGACCTGCAAGGCCTGCGCCACTTGCTGTGCCAGCGACCAGCCAAACAGTGGCGTCATCTCGGGTGCAGTCACAAAGTCGCTGCCCGCAACCCGCACCCCATCTTGAGTCACATAGGGCAAAACACCAAATTTAGTGCTGTCGTTGGCATAGTATCCAAGGCCCGGCGTATACAAGGCCTGCGCCATAAAGACGTCAAAACCGATCCAGCCTCCGGCCTTCAAAATGGCCTGCTCGATATGCCGCTCAAGGTCGCTCGTTAAACTGTGGAATGTTGTCATAGACGCCGAATTGTCCCCGAATGTCCCAAGCACCCCAAAAACCCTCCAAACAACCGGTTGTTCTCGTCACCGGCGCAGCCAAGCGACTGGGTCGAGAAATCGCCTTGAGTCTGGCTCGAGCTGGTTGGATCGTCGCCGTGCACTACCGCGACTCCGTCGAAGATGCTCGCAAAACAGTAGCTGACTGCGCAATGCTGGCGGGCGTAAGCAGCTCTTTTCGTGCAAATTTATCGAACGAAGCGGCAGTGCGTAAACTGCTGCCAACGGTCATCGATCAGCTGGGCCAAGTGGATGCACTGGTCAATAGCGCGTCCACCTTTGAGCACGATACGCCCGAGACGTTCAGCTTTGCTGCCATGGAAAAACACATGCGCGCCAACACCGGCGCTGCCATTTTGCTGAGCCAGGCCTTGCACAGCCACTTGCAAGCACGCAGTGCAGAAACGCGTGGCGTGGTGGTTAACTTGCTCGACCAAAAGTTGTGGAACCCGAACCCCGACTTTGTCAGCTACACCCTGTCAAAAGCAGCGCTGGAAGCAGCAAACACCATGCTGGCGCTGGCGTTAGCCCCGCGCATCCGGGTGGTCGGCGTGGCGCCTGGACTGACGCTCACCAGCCACATGCTAAGTTCTGAGAAATTTGCAGCACTGCACAAGCTGTCACCTTTGGGTCAATCCTCGACTGCTGCTGACGTAGCTGCTACGGTGGCCTTTGCGCTGAGCAACAACTCAATCACCGGCACCACTTTACTGGTTGATGGTGGCCAGCATCTGATGAAGTTTGAGCGTGATTTCTCACTGCTTTGAAGCACCAACACTCTGTCCGGCTTATTTTTGATTGTCCAGCCCCATGACCACGCTCAGCTCTCTCCCTGCCCACGGCCAGCAAACTCTGACCCTCACCGGCCTGCGCTTTGATGCCAATCTGGGCATCCTTGAAGCCGAAAAAACCGCGCCGCAGCCGATTCAGGTCGATGCCGAGCTTAGCTTGGGTGCGCAACCCTTGCTGCCCTGCGACGATGATATTTGCAGCGTGCTGGACTACCGCAAGGTGCGCAAAATCATCATCGACGAATGCACCGCCGAGCATGTGAACCTGTTGGAAACGTTGATCGGCAAGCTGGCCACCCGGCTGATGCAGTTGCCTGGCGTAAAAGGCGTGCGCGTCAAAATTGCCAAGCTGGAGATTTTTGCCGACTGCGAAGTGGCGATTCGGGTGGAAACCGGTCAGTGGTAGGCTGTGGCGTACAATTATTTTTAACAATACGTCACATTATTCCTTTCTTTAAATCATGAATGCAAAACTTACCCTGCGCCTAGATGAGTCGCTGATTGAATCAGCCAAAATCTACGCTGCCTCCCATGGCAGTTCGGTTTCACAGATGGTGGCCAACTACTTTGCGGCGATTGGGTCCATCAATCCAAATAAAAATCAACGTTCCCCAGCCGCACCCCCTGCCGATGATGCAGATTCGGATGAAAAACTGGGGCCGATCACCCGCAGTCTGATTGGCATCCTGAAAGCCCCGCCGGGTCAAGCACAGGTCAGCGAAGATGACTATCACGCCTACCTGGAACGCAAATACTTAGGGCTTGACAGCACAAGTCAAACCGGGTCGCCGTCTTGAACAACTTGCCCTGTGTGCTGATTGACACCAACGTCATTCTTGATTTGCTGCTGGAGCGAGCGGCCTTTATTGACGAAGCGCAACGCCTGAACGACCGTGTTGAAGCCGGAGCTTGCCGTGCCATGCTTTGCGCCACCACCGTCACTACCATCGACTACCTGGCGCGTAAGCAGTTGGGCAGTGCTGCCGCTCGCAGGGCTGTCTCAGCGCTGTTGAGCCTGTATGACATCGCAGCTGTCACCCGCGCCACGCTGCATCAGGCGCTGGCCAGTGACATGCCCGACTTTGAAGACGCCGTGCTGGCCCATAGCGCGCATCAGTCGGGTGCGCAGGCCATCGTCACCCGCAACCTGCGCGACTTTGCCAAAAGCCCGGTGCGTGCCTACACCCCAGCACAATTTTTAGCGCTGCAAGCCCTGTAACTCATGAACAAACTTTGGACACAAGCCGACTTCGGCACCGATACCGTGGCTGCACCGACCCATAAGAAATTGAAGATCGAACGCGAAACCCACAAGCTCGAAAAACGCTTGTGCCGCCAGGTCGGGCAAGCCATCATCGACTTCAACATGATCGAGGAAGGTGACAGGGTGATGGTGTGCGTGAGTGGCGGCAAAGACAGCTTTGGACTCTTGGACATTTTGCTCAAACTGCAACAGCGCGCACCCATCAACTTTCAGATCGTGGCGGTCAACCTGGATCAGAAGCAACCCGGTTTTCCGGCGCACATCCTGCCGGAGTACCTGGCCAAACTGGGTATCGAATATCACATCGAGACGCAAGACACCTACAGCATCGTCAAAAGTGTGATCGCCGAAGGTAAAACCATGTGCAGTCTGTGCAGCCGTTTGCGCCGGGGCATTTTGTATCGCGTCGCCGATGAGCTAAAAATCACCAAGATCGCGCTCGGACACCACCGCGACGACATGCTGCACACCTTCTTTTTGAACCTGTTTTTTGCTGGCAAGCTCAAAGGGATGCCGCCCAAACTGGTCAGCGACGATGGCGGTCATATCGTGATCCGCCCACTGGCCAACGTGGCCGAAAAAGACTTGATTCGCTGGGCCGAGCACCGCCAGTTCCCCATCATTCCGTGCAGCTTGTGCGGTAGCCAAGAGAATCTGCAGCGCCAGGAAATCAAACGCATGATGCACGCCTGGGAACGCCAGTACCCGGGCCGCACCGAGACCATGTTCACGGCGCTGCAAAATGTGGTGCCCTCGCATCTGATGGATGCCAAACGCCACGACTTCAAGAACATCGATATCACCGGAGTGGCCGATGCCGATGGTGACAAGGTTTTTGACGAAGAACCCTTGGGCTTGCCGCAACGGCAGGGGTTGGCGCTGCTGCCAGTCTAATCTTTAGCACTAAATTGCCATTCAGAGCATACGTAGCAAGCTCGATATGCTTTCTTATTAATAGCAAAATATGTCCACTAATACCACATGCAATTGACCCGCATCATCGCTATCCGCCACGGCGAAACGGCCTGGAACGTGGACACCCGCGTGCAAGGCCAGCTAGACATCGCGCTGAATCCTCATGGCCTTTGGCAGGCCCAGCGTGCAGCACAGACGCTGGCTGACGAAGAGATCGCCGCCATTTACACCAGCGACTTAGCGCGCGCTCAGCAAACTGCCAGCGCCATAGCTGCACTCAAAAACTGTCCCTTGCAAACCCATGTGGGTCTACGCGAGCGCGGATTTGGCTCATTTGAAGGCAAAACACACGTCCAAATCGCCACCGAGTCCCCCGACGATGCCAAGCGCTGGCATCAACGCGAACCCACATGGGCACCGCCAGGCGGCGAATCACTCCTGGTGATGCGTGAACGTGTGGCAGAAACAGTTGGCACGATGGCTCGCGCACATCCAGGTCAGCAAATCGTCGTGGTGGCGCACGGTGGTGTGATGGATCAGCTTTATCGGCTTGCCACAGGTCAGACTTTGCAAGCTCCGCGCACGTGGCACCTGGGCAACGCTGCCATCAACCGGCTGCTTTGGACGACCGAAGGCTTTACCCTGGTTGGGTGGGGCGATGTGCGCCATCTCGACAGGAGTTACGACCTAAACGGGCAGTTGCAGGCGCTCGATAGCGCAGCGGCCACTGGCTGCGCTGATGTGGGCTAACCGTTCAGCCGCCTCGGCACCAACCCAGTCCCACTTGAAACGCCAGGTCCAGCAGCCCATGCTACCAGGCGTATTCATGCGGTGCTGTGTGTCAAGCCCCAGCACATCCTGTAACTGACAAAGCGAAAAACAGGCGACTGAAAACGCTGCCGCCCGCAGCATCGCCCAATGCACATCGCTGCCATCGGTCGGCAAATAATGCCGTGCCAAAGCGCGTTCATGTGCTGTGCAGCTTGCCCACCAGCCTGGCACCGTGTCGTTATCGTGCGTGCCGGTATAAACCACCGTGTTGGGCTCAAAATTGTGCGGCAAAAATGGGTGGTCTGCTGCGCCCGAAAAGGCGAACTGCAACACCCGCATGCCCGGGAACCCTGTGCGCTTACGCAGGGCCAATACCTCGTCAGTGATGATGCCCAGATCTTCGGCAATGATGGGCAACTCGCCCAAAGCCTGCGTAAGGGCCGTAAACAAAGCATCGCCGGGCCCGCTGCGCCAACGGCCTTTGATGGCAGTGGGTTCATCCGCGGGGATTTCCCAATAATCGACAAAGCCACGAAAGTGGTCAATGCGCACCACATCGGCCAGCTGCAACTGGCGTTTGACTCGGGCAATCCACCACGCATAGCCATCAGCGTGCATGGCAGACCAATCGTACAGAGGGTTACCCCAGCGTTGCCCTGTGGCCGAAAAAAAATCGGGTGGCACACCGGCCACCACCGCGGGTTGCCCCGTTGCGTCGAGCAAATACAGATCAGGGCGTGCCCAACAGTCAGCCGAGTGATGTGCTACAAAAATCGGCAAATCGCCCACTAACCGAACACCTTTGTTATGCGCGTAGCCCTTGAGTGTTTGCCATTGCACGTCAAACTGCCACTGCACAAAACACCAAAAGGTAATCTCTTGCGCCATGTCCAGACGTGCCTGAGCCAAGGCTTGTGGCTCGCGCCGCGCCAATCCGGACGGCCAGAGTGGCCACAATTGCGCGCCATGTGCCTGATCGAGAGCCATGAACAAGCTGTAATCATCCAGCCAAGCCTGCTCAGATTGCACCCAGCTTTGCATCGCAGTGTGTTCCTGCACCGATGCGCTGCCTTGAAAACCCGCAAAAGCTTCGCGCAAACGTGCCAAACGCCAGGGTTCCAATGCGACGTAGTCAATCTGGGTGTCATCAAATTCGGCCTGAAGTGACTCAGGGCTGAGCCAGCCGCGCGCCTGCATCGGTTCAAAAGCCACCAGCAAGGGGTTTCCAGCAAAGGCTGAGCTGCCCATGTAAGGCGAATATCCAGGCCCCGCCGGGCCCAACGGCAAGGTTTGCCACAACGTTTGCCCTGCCGTGTGCAACCAATCCACAAAATAATAGGCGTTTGGCCCCACGTCTCCCGAGCCGTTAGGGCCTGGCAGCGACGTGGGGTGCAAAATGACCCCGGAACGCCGTTGATCAAAAACAGAACTCAGCATTTTTCAAGAACCCTCAGGCGCAAAGACGCTGAAAAAGCGCCATGTACTGCGTTGCAGCGTTTTCCCAACCCAACTTTTGTCGCATGGCAGCGCCACGCACCTGACGCCACTCGGCTGCGCGTGCAAACAGCGCAAACGCACGGCAAATCGCGCGCTCAAGTGCATGCGCTTCAAAATGGTTGAAGACAAAGCCGTTGGCACGTCCTTCGGCCAAATCTTCAAGCGAACAATCCACCACCGTGTCAGCTAGGCCACCCACGCGGTGCACCAAAGGCAGGCTGCCATATTTCAGGCCATACATTTGGGTTAAGCCGCAGGGCTCAAAACGCGAAGGCACCAGGGTGATATCTGTCGCGGCAAAAATCCGGTGAGCAAATGCTTCGTCGTAACCAATTCGCACCGACATCTGCATTGGATACGCTGCAGCACGACCTTGAAACGCCACTTCAAGCGCTGCGTCACCAGTTCCGAGCACCACCAATTGGCCACCCCGGCGCAAGATCGCGTCGAGCGAAGCCAGCACCAGATGCAAACCCTTTTGTTCGGTGAGCCGACTCACCACGCCAAACAGCGGGGTATCAGCACGCACAGCCAAGCCCAGCTCCTGCTGCAGAGCTGTTTTACAACGCGCTTTGCCAGCCGGCTTGTCTGCGCTATAAACCGAGGCGATGGCGGGGTCTGTTGCAGGGTTCCAGACGGCTTCGTCGACCGCATTCAGAATGCCCGAGAGCGCACTGGCACGTTCACGCAGCAAGCCATCCAAACCACAGCCTTGCTCGTGGGTTTGAATTTCTCGCGCATAGGTCGGACTCACTGTGGTGATGTGGTCGGCGTAATAGAGACCCGATTTCATGAACGAAACCTGCCCATGAAACTCCAGTCCATTCAAAGAAAACGCACCGTGCGGCAAACCCAGATCAAAAAAATAACTCGGCGCAAAGACACCCTGATAAGCCAGGTTGTGCACTGTGAAAACACTGGCAACACGTGCACCGCTGTGAGGCATGAAAGCCATGTATGCCGACGTCAGACCGGCGTGCCAGTCGTGGCTGTGCACCACGTTGGGCTGCCAATGCGCATCCAGCCCATAGGCCAATTGCGCAGCCACCCAGCCCAGCAGCGCAAAGCGCCGATGGTTGTCACCGTGCGGCTGGCGCTGCAGATTTTCATAAGGCGTGCCATTACGCTGATAAAAATGTGGCACATCAATCACATAGGCCTGCACACCGAGCGTACGCAGACGACCCTGGCAAACTCGCACCAATTCACCCCAAGGTGCCAACGTTTGAGCTAGGACAGACGGCGTCTCAAGGTCAGCCAAAATGGCTGCAAACCCCGGCAACACCACACGAACGTCGGCTCCGGCTGCATTCAAAGCCTGCGGCAATGCTCCGGCAATATCGGCCAAGCCACCCGTTTTGAGCAAAGGAAATATTTCTGCGCTGACTTGCAAAACTTTCATCATGGCGTGACGATCAGGCCAACTTATCAAGCATCTCTTGAGTGATCAGCACCACCCCGTCTTCGCTTCGCTCAAAACGCAAGGCATCCTGCGCAGCATCTTCACCCACCACCAACCCCTCGGGGATTTGACAACCCCGGTCAATCACCACTTTGCTCAGGCGGCAATGGCGACTGATCAACACATCGGGCAGGATCACCGCTTGCACAATGCGACAGTCGGAATGCACCCGCACCTCGGAAAACAGCACCGAGTGCGCCACATAAGAGCCTGACACAATGCAGCCACCCGACACCACCGTGTTGACGTAAATACCGTTATTGCCGTCTTTGTCCGGTACAAATTTGGCCGGTGGCAACTGGCGCTGATAAGTCCAAATGGGCCAATCGGTGTCGTAAATATCAAGCTCAGGCACGGTCGAGGCCAGATCGAGGTTGGCCGACCAAAAGGCATCAATCGTGCCCACATCGCGCCAGTAAGGCTCGATCCCTTTGACGCGTGAAACGCACGACATACCAAACGGATGCGCCAGCGCGCGCCCCTGCGAAACCGCCGCAGGAATGACGTTTTTGCCAAAGTCGTGTTCAGAGTCGGGGTTGGCCAGGTCGGCTTCAAGCAACTGGTACAGGTAACTGGCATCAAAAATATAGATGCCCATGCTGGCCAGCGACACTGCGGCATTACCAGGCATGGGGGGCGGGTCAGCCGGTTTTTCAACAAAAGCGGTAATTTGTCGCTCGGAATCAATGGCCATCACACCAAAGGCACTGGCCTCGATTCGCGGCACCTCAATGCAGCCCACGGTGCAACCAGCTCCGCGAGCCACGTGATCCTTGAGCATGATGGAGTAATCCATCTTATAGACATGGTCGCCCGCCAAAATCACGATGTATTCAGGTTTGCTGGAGCGAATAATGTCCAGGTTTTGAAAAATGGCGTCGGCTGTGCCGCGGTACCAGTGCTCTTCACCCGTGCGTTGAGAGGCCGGTAGCAAATCCACCATTTCGTTGAGCTCGGCACGCAAAAAGCTCCAGCCACGCTGCATATGGCGCATCAGCGAGTGCGATTTGTATTGCGTGACCACAGCCATGCGCCGGATGCCCGAGTTCAGACAATTCGACAGGGCAAAGTCGATGATGCGAAACTTGCCGCCGAAATAAACCGCAGGTTTGGCGCGGGTGTCTGTCAATTGTTTAAGTCGCGAGCCACGTCCACCGGCCAGCACCAGAGCCACCGTGTGGCGCACCAGTTGATGCGTTTCAGGGATTTTTTTCTCAATTTTATCCATGATTTCTCCTAGTAATAAATCTTGCCAAATCTGCTGCGGACAGCAACGTTTGTCAGGTCGCGACCGTGGGTGCAGCCATGCCAGTGCGCGCATGAATGCCCGCCACCTGCTCAGCCACCGCAACCAACTCGGCCAGCGCTTGCTGCACCGGCACATCTTGTAGCGCCGGATCCGCCTCATAGCGCTCCAGATAAACACGCAGCGTAGCGCCTTCGGTTCCGGTACCCGACAAACGAAAAATCACACGCGCGCCATCATCAAAGATCAGCCGAATGCCCTGTTTTTTAGACACCGACGCATCGACCGGGTCGGTGTAAGCGAAGTCATCTGCCAACACCACGCTGCGCGCACCAAAACGCTGCCCCGGCAGACCCGGCAAGGCACTGCGCAAATCGGACATCAGGGCATTGGCAACATCGACGGCAATAGCTTCGTAGTCGTGGCGCGAGTAATAGTTGCGGCCATAGGTTTGCCAGTGATCACGCACCAGTTCCTCAACCGAACGACCGGTGGCACCCTGCAAACTAAGCCAGAACAAAACGGCCCAGAGTCCGTCTTTCTCGCGCACATGGTTAGAGCCTGTGCCATAGCTTTCTTCACCACACAGGGTGATGCGTCCAGCATCAAGCAAATTGCCAAAAAATTTCCAACCGGTGGGGGTTTCAAAACAGTCAATGCCCAGCGCTTTAGCGACACGGTCAGCCGCGCAGGAGGTAGGCATAGAGCGCGCCACACCCGACAAACCCGCGCTGTAGCCTGGAATCAACCGTGCATACGCCGTCATTAGCGCCAAGCTATCGGAGGGGGTAACGACAAAGTTGCGCCCCACAACCATGTTGCGATCGGCATCGCCGTCCATCGCGGCACCAAACTCGGGCGCACCAGGGGCGCTCATGCAAGCGATCAAGTCTTCGGCATTCACAGGGTTGGGGTCGGGGTGCAGGCCCCCAAAGTCTTCCAACGGCGTGGCATTCACCACCGTGCCAGAAGGTGCACCCAGCTCGCCTTCCAAAATCGCTTTGGCATACGGGCCACCTACCGCGTTCATGGCGTCCACACGGGCGCTAAAGCCCTTTGCAAACATGCCACGCAGCATGTCAAAGTCAAACAGCTCACGCATCACTGCTGCATAGTCAGCTACCGAATCAATCACCTCAACCTGCATCTGTTCGAGCGGCTGCACACCCATCAGGTCAAGCGACAGATCAGGCGCATCGCTGATACGCAGTTGACACAGGCTTTGCGTTCGCAAATAGACGGCTTCGGTCAGTGTCTCCGTGGCTGGGCCGCCGTTGCCCGCGTTGTATTTGATGCCAAAGTCGCCATCGGGCCCGCCCGGGTTGTGGCTGGCCGACAGCACAATGCCGCCAAATGCCTGGTGCCTGCGAATCACCGCGCTGACAGCGGGTGTGGACAAAATGCCGCCCTGCCCCAGCAGCACGCGGGCAAACCCGTTGGCAGCTGCCAGCTTCAGGATTATTTGTACCGCAGTGCGATTGAAAAACCGGCCATCGCCCCCCAATACCAGCGTTTGACCCGTTAGCGCCTGGCCATCGGCAGTGGACGCATTGAGCTCATCAAACAAGGCTTGGACAAAGTTTTCCAGGTAGAGCGGTTGTGTAAACGCCGTCACTTTTTTGCGCAAACCGGAGGTTCCGGGACGCTGCCCAGCGAAGGGCTGGGAGAGAAGGGTCTGGATAGTCATGGAGAAAACACCTGCTGCAAAGGGGATACTCCATTTTGGCACCAATTCAACGCAGAAATCGCGCCGGTACACCCTATAACTGACCGAGAAGCTGCTGCTGTTCTCGGGCGCTATCCAGATTGCCTGCTCGGTCAAAGCCCGCGAAGCCATGCGCCACGCCACCAGCGAATGGGCGGATATCGAGAATCAGAGCGTGATTTTTGTGACTAATCTTGACGGTGACTATTTTCCCTACACCAACAAAACCCTGGACAATTCTGTCGAACAGTTGTACCCGCCTAGAATCTGCAAATTGCCCATTACCCTTTCGGGCCCACCTCATTACCTCAAGTAACCACCATGCCTCAACTCAAACTCACCTATTTCGATTTCCACGGAGGCCGTGCTGAGCCCGTTCGCTTGGCCTTGCATATTGGCGGCGTTGCCTTTGAAGACCATCGCTTTGCTTTTTCTGAATTTGCCGAGGTGCGCAAGTCCACACCTTTTGGTCAGGTGCCCACTCTGATGGTCGATGCCGTGCAAGTGACGCAATGCGATTCGATTCTGCGATACGCGGGCAAACTGGCAGGTCTGTATCCCACCGATGCTTACCAGGCTCTTTTGTGCGACGAGGTGATGTACGTAGTGGAGGAAGCCGGTGTCAAGATGGGTCCGAGTTTTCGCATGACGGGCGATACCCAAAGGGAAGCTCGCCTTGCCCTGGTTAATGGCTCCATGCCCGTCTACCTTGGCTGGCTGCAAAACCAGTTGCAAGCTCATGGCGGTCAATATTTTGCAGACAATCGTCTCACAGTTGCTGATTTGAAGGTGTTTGTCGATGTGCGCACCCTCAATTCCGGTCGTCTGGACCATGTGCCTACTGATCTGGTAGAAAAGGTCGCGCCTGCACTGAATGCCCATATGCAGCGTATCGCCCAGGACCCGGTAGTGGCGCAGTATTACGCCAAGTTCAGTGCTTAAAAATCGGTTTGACCAGAAAAAATATTGATCAAGAACTGTTGCTCAATGGTGAGAAAGCAATAACAATCCTGGATCGAGTCAAACCAATCAGATACCCGATGCAAGTTCAGCCATCCTCTGAAACAACCGCCAACAGCAAACAACTTCTGAAGCCGCGAAAAATGGGCTGGCGGGTTGTCCTTGGCAGGACCGCCTGGTCTTCATACACGTATGAACGCCCCGAAGGTGATGCTTTGAAGCTGCTTGGCAGCGTGAGCAAAGGGGCGCAGGTTGGTGCGCTGGCCATGACGGCTGAAGGTGAGTATGTGCAAGTGGTTGGCGACCATCTGGTATCTCTGAAAACCAAGGATATTGCAAAGGCTATTGCAAATGCACCCAAGGAATCGAATCGAAACTTTTTAAGAGAAACACCGCCCTGGCTGGAAGCGCGCAAGGATTCGCCGGTGCCGGTGGTTATTGTGAAAAAGCGCCGGGTTGCAGTAATGCCTTAGGCCGGACATCTTTGAGAAACACTTTACTTCGTTTGACATGTAAGTAGTGGCTCAAAGTTTCATCCGGTCAAGCAGACTTCGTCAATTCCCAAGGTCTTTTCGACGGATCGAGTTCAGCACGCGTCGCGTATTCAGCCCAGTTCTGAACAGCATCTCGAACCCTTTCAAGTGAAGCCTTTGCACCAGGAACCTGGAATCGCTGAGCGACGAGCATCAGATCATCCCGCTGGATATCCATGCGCTTGGAGTTAATGGACAAGAAGTGCTCACCAGTCCATTTTCCACCTGGCTTGTACGAGTGAGTGATGTCGTAAGCAGGTGAAAGTCTCCACTGCATATTGTCCTGAGTAATCAAGAAACTGGTGTTTTTGGTATGGTCATCGCAGTTAACAATGAGCACATTGAGAACCATCCGACGAAACAATTCGACCCTGTCTGAGTCTGGGCATCCCAACTCGATGAGTAGTTGAAACAGCTGCTCGTAGCTATAGGACTTTACTTGCTTGAAGTCCATGTGTCCAATCGCGCAGGCGCTTTGGACATACGCTCGCGAATCAGATGTAGGCCTGTCAAAGCGCTGCGTCATGAAGTGCGCCCGGCCATTCTCTTGCAGCAAACGCGAACGATTCATGTTGATGTCGCAGGCTTTGGCCATCAGATAGAAGGCATATTCCTCGCGACCATCGTTTTTTGCATGCTCTTGCGCATCGCTACTCTCAGTGTTGTCGAACTTGATCAGCCAGTCGGAAAATCCCGGCTTTGGTGCCGCGTGACCGCTGCGAAT
>CAIYYA010000244.1 GCA_903930255.1 uncultured beta proteobacterium | reverse complement strand
TGGCGAGCTGGAGATTACCGACCTGAACCGCCTGTACCTGGAGCGCGAGCAACTGGGTGTGCAAATCATGGGCCGTGGCTTTGTGTGGAAAAGCGCCAGGGGCTCAAAGTGGCCTGCCCGGAAGAAATTGCCTTCCACCAGGGCTGGATTGACGCCTGCGCGCTGGAGAAGTTGGCCCGGCCGCTGGCCAAGAATGGCTATGGGCAGTATTTGCTGGGGTTGTTGGGGGAGAGGGTGTTTTGATAAAAATCTGGGTAATATGCTAGTCAACTTGGAGGCATCATCATGAACACCGTTCAGTCCCCGCGCGTCTCAGAGTTCGAGAGCGATGAGAAAGAGGCCAGCTATACGGCTTGGTTAAAGCAAAAAATTGACCGTGCACGTACAAGCAGCAAGGCGCTTGTTCCTCATGATCAAGTGATGGCGCAAGCCCGCGAAGTGATCGTGGCGAAGAGAAAGAAGCATGTTGCTGGTTAAGTGGCATGACGAGGCCAGGGAAGACCTATTGGAGATCATGGAGTTCATTGCAGAACGCAATGAGCAGGCTGCATTTGATTTGCACGAGCGGATAGAGCGCTCTTTGGAGCGTCTTCCCGAGCACCCCTATCTGTACAAGAGCAGTTTGCGTTTGCCAGGCACGAGGGAAATAGTGGTGCATCCCAATTACATTGTTTTTTATGAAGTTGCAGACGTAATTGAAGTGCTTGCAGTGGTTCATGCGCGGGAAAACTTTCCAAAGTAGACAGGGCCAAGGCGCAATGCGTGCAAACTGTCACCCGCCTGCACCCGGCCACTTTGGCCATAAGCAAGCAATTGCTGCCGGTGTACGACAAACCCATGGTCTATTACCCGCTCAGCACGCTGATGCTGGCGGGCATTCGCGACATCTTGCTCATCAGCACGCCGCAAGACACGCCGCGTTTTGCGCAACCCAGCCCCGACGGGCTGGCGCAGGCTTTCACCATTGGTGCAGATTTCATCGGCAACCACCCTTCGGCCCTGGCGCTGGGCGACAACATTTTTTTTTACGGGCACGATTTTCAGCGCCTGCTCTCCAACGCCGACGCCCGCAGCGCGGGTGCCACAGTGTTTGCCTACCATGTGCACGACCCCGAGCGCTATGGTGTGGCCGAGTTTGATGCCGCAGGCCGCGTGATCAGCCTGCCTGTACCTGGATCGCGAGCAACTGGGCGTGCAAATCATGGGCCGTGGCTTTGCCTGGCTAGACACCGGCACACACGACAGCTTGCTGGAAGCCGGCTTGTTTCTGGCCACGCTAGAAAAGCGCCAAGGCCTCAAAGTGGCCTGCCCCGAAGAAATTGCCTTCCACCAGGGCTGGATTGACGGCTGCGCGCTGGAGAAGCTGGCTCGGCCGCTTGCCAAGAATGGGTAAGGGCAGTATTTGATGGGGTTGTTGGGGGAGAGGGTGTTTTGAGGGGCAAGAGTGCATCAATAGTATGAAATAATCATACTATTGATGTCATTTGGGAGGCTTGCTATGGGGACCGTGCGCAAAACTATTACGTTGACTGATCAACAAAACAGCTGGATTAAGGCGCAAATTGACGCTGGGCGCTACACCAATGACAGCGAATACATTCGAGATCTTATTCGGCGCGAACATGAGCGCAGCGCGGAGATCGAAGCCATTCGTACAGCACTGATCGAAGGCGAGGCCAGCGGTGAACCAAGAGCCTTCGATGCCGCTGCATTCAAGCAGAAAATGCTAGCCGCACATGGCTGAATATCGCCTTACTCCAGCCGCTGAGCGCGACTTGGAGTCGATCTGGACTTACACCGTCCAGCGGTGGGGTGTAGAGCAGGCGAGTCGCAACACCGATTTCTTAACGGAGTCCTTTGAAGAGCTGACGCTATCGCCCGAGACTGCTCCCGCCTGTGACAACATTCGGCTTGGCTATCGCCGTCGAAACGTTGAGCGGCACGTGATTTACTTTCGCATGACAGACTATGGGATTGCGGTCGTTCGTATTCTGCATGACCGTATGGATGCGTCACGCCACCTGTAGCTTTGGAGCAACTGGCTTTGCCACTGGCCAAGAATGGCTATGGACAGTATTTGCTGGGGTTGTTGGGGGAGAGGGTGTTTTGATAAAAATCTGGGTAATATGCTAGTCAACTTGGAGGCATCTTCATGAACACCGTTCAGTCCCCACGCGTCTCAGAGTTCGAGAGCGATGAGAAAGAGGCAACCTAACATGCCGGTTCTTTCGATGTTTTACGGCATTGTTGTCTACATGTATTTTTACGACAACAAGCAGCACAACATGCCG
>CAIYYA010000243.1 GCA_903930255.1 uncultured beta proteobacterium | reverse complement strand
CGCAGACTTTCGATCCAGCCAAAAACAGCGAAGTTTCCAGCGAAGCTGACGCAAATGCCGTGCAACAAAATGACTGGCTTTCCCTCGCCGTGGATTTCGTAGTGGATTGAATGTCCGCCGCGAGTGAAACTTGGCATGATCTAACCTCCTACGGATTGGCCCATTCAACGGGGTTTGAACTGACCGAAATGAGTTTAAGTGAAATGGTATTCAAGCAGTCGCATTTATTCTGGGTTGCTATGCTGGAGCTGATGTGGTGAAAGATGATCGCCTTCCCCAACAATTGTTGTGCGCTTTTGGGGTACTTTCTGGTCGGTCGTGACGTAGCTCACTTTGATTGTGATGTTTGAGAATACACAAGCTTATTGTCTTGCCTTCGCCCCAGAATGGTCGGCGAATCTTCACGTCGAAGCGATCCAGTTGTCAATCTGCAAGCTGGGCACTTTTGCGAATTCGCGGGTGTTGTTTGTCACCAGCAGGGCCTGAATCGAATGCGGCCAGTCCGTCTTCTAGGGTCTGCCACGTGTCATCGATGGGAAGCACAACGCTGCAAAATCAGTCAGCGCATGCAGGTTTAAAACGGTCAGTCAGGCAAGTGCCTGACCCAACCAATATCTTCAAGAAAACGGCATCTTCAAGCAGACTGATAGTTTGCAGGTGTTTTTCTGTCGATCTCGCTTCGCGTCACATTCCTTCTTGGCAGCGTCAGCTTTTGCATCTTTAAGGCACACGAAAAAAGCTGCTTCTGCACCCTTGTTGCACTTGTCGCAGTCTTTCTCATCGGCAAAAGAGTAACTTGCCATCGCGCTGGCAATTGCGAAAAGAATGGCCTTCTGCAGCATTTCGCTTCCCCCTATGTAACTAATGACAATCCAATTGCAAATCGCCAGATTCACTTCTGAAACGGCACGTTGGCGCAACAGCCAAACGGAATTTTGCAGTTACGTCCAATGAACGTCAATGGCTTGCCAGCTATCCAGTTCACTGCACCTTGGGCAGTTCCCTGCGCAACTCATTCCAAAACGTATTCACAATCACGGCAGACCCATCGTCGGCGTTTTGGTCACCTGTTGATGCCCCGCAGGCTCATTTGGTTTCTGACCCACTGACCACGGCCTATATGAAACCCTGTGAAGTCGTTTTCACTCAAATAGGCAATTCGATTTTTGCTCATCTTGCTACGGAATTTGATGCCGATGGGTACAAGATCTTGTGCAGGCCGATTCTCGGTGGGGCCGCAGAGGTCATCCACTTGTGGTGAGTTGCTATGTATGCGCCTGTTGATGCCAACAACTTTTATGTGAGTTGCGAACGCGTATTCCGTCCCAGTCTTAAAGGCATTCCGGTCGTCGTCCTCAGCCACAATGATGCCTGCATCAGATCTTTTGGCCGTGCGATTACCGAACTTCATCAACTCACGGAAGCCGTAACAGAGTTTGCCTCTCGGGCGGCGCAGAAGGCGCGCAAGCAAGGGTCTGCAGCCTTTCAGGTTCTGGCCTTCATTCACACCAGCCCACTTCGCACGCCAGGTCACACGACGTGTGTGGCGTATATGCCGGCGGTTAGGGCGTGAGCCCCTCAGTGCCGCTTATCCGCGCAACTCGTTTTCGTTCTTACCTTCTTGCGCCAAAAAAACCAGAATGACGATGAACCCAATCACTGGGACAAGAACAATCAGTTGCCACCAACCGCTTCTTCCGGTGTCATGCAGCCTTCTGGTTGCTGCTGCGAGTGACGGAAGGAGTGTTCCAAGCGAGAACATGCCACTCAAGATTGGGCTGACCATCGAAGTCCCTAAGCTAGCCAACACAACAAACAGCGCAAACCACCAGTACTCAGGACGAGTCGCTCGGCCCGTAAAGTCAGCATACTTTGCAAAACAGACTCTGATTGATTCTTGAAATGTCATGTGATCCCTCTGAAATTGTTGAATTTCGTTGTGATGGGGAAATCCAATAGCGTCTATCCTTGGATATCTGAAATCAGACCCCCCTTACTATATATAAGTAGCCCATGCTACGCCTCACACAAGCCCCCCAACCTAGCCATCGCCACCCTGTGGGCAGATGCGCTTGTGGCGCAAGGTATTTCAGCCAATGTGCAACGCCAGTATCTGGGCAGTGCGGCAGGTGAATTGCCCCCTGACCAATGTCAACCAGAGGTTTGGATCGAGAACGACGATCAAGAATTACAGGCAAAGCATGTTCTGCATGACCTTTGGCATCTGCCACAGCAACGTTGGTTTTGTGCATGTGGTGAACTGGTGGAGGGCGGGTTTCAACAGTGCTGGAACTGCGGCACGATGATGCCATAAGATGCACGCATCAGATTTGGTACAGGGCGAATTATGAACGACGTTTTTAACCTGCAACGGTTTTTTGGCCGCACAGTCAAAGGCGTATGCCGACGCATGCGCCGAATTGGTCAGGGGCGACAAGACAACCCACTGGATGTGGTTCATCTTTCCACAAATTGCCGGGTTAGGGCATAGCGCCATGGCGCAGCGCTACGCCATCACCAACCGTGCGGAGGCTCTGGCGTATCTTGCGCATCACGTGTTGGGCAGCCGCCTGGTTCACTGCACCGAAGTGATGCTGACCCATCCGGACAAGTCAGCCCGGCAAATGTGGCCGCCGGTACGAACACGCAGAGGTTTGGCCGGTGTGGAAATGCAGACGGGGTTTTGGCTTCAGGCCCAGAAGTTGCGAGCGATTCGAGCGTGAACCCAAGAGTGCTTCAAACCTCGACCAGTCCTTGAGCGCGAT
>CAIYYA010000242.1 GCA_903930255.1 uncultured beta proteobacterium | reverse complement strand
TGCCGCAAATAGGGCCGGCCGTTGGCGGAGAAGACAAAAGGAATGCGGAACTCAGACTGCGCGCCCCAGTTGCTTTCATGGAGCAGTGTCTCAGTGCTGGCGCTGAACGTGCGGCTGTAGCGCTTGGCTTGCTGCAAGGCACCGGAAACGTCCACGTTTTTGCGTTTGGCCTCGACCACGGCCATGGGGGTGAGTCCCTGAAACAGCACGTAATCGGCGGAGTAACCGTCGCACGGCCATTCGGCAATGGCCATGTTGCGGCCCCGCTGCGGGCGGGTGCCTTTGCTGTAACGCAGGGTGGGCGTGTCTGCTTCCCAGCCCGCCTGGCGCAACTGCTCGTCGATGATGCGGCGGGTCTCGGCTTCGTCTAGCTGCACTTGGCTGGCGGCAGCGGTGGCAGATTGCACAAATGTTTTGAACTGCGTGGCTGGCGCTGCCACTGCGGCGGCTTGCAACCCCTTTAATTGTTCGGCCAGCAGCGCCTTGTCTTTGTCGGACTCGGTGGCCAGTTGCTCCCAGATGCCGCGCTCTTCGCTGAGCGACGAAAGCTGGGTTTTGGTGGATTGCAGCTCGTGGCTGACTTGCTCCTGCTGCGCCTGAAAGCTGGCAACCGCTTGCCGTAACTGGGCCAACTCGGTACGCAGCTCGGCGCTTTCATCTGCTGGTGCCTGGGGCGGCACAAAGGGGCCAGACCGATAGGCCGAGTCTTTGAAAGTGCGGTGAAACCACAGGCACAGCTGCCAACAGAGCTTGAGCGTGGACAGCGCCGCCGCGTGGTCGCCCTGCAAGGCATGGTTAGCCGCGTTGCCGTTGACACGGATTTGATCGAAAACTTGCCTGACTTCCTTGGGTAGAGCGCCCTCGCCTTGCAAACGGCGAATCAGCTCGTATTGCGACTCTTGCGGGTTGGTGTAAAGGCCAGTGCGAGCTGCCAATGACTGGGCCAATAGTTCAGAGAATTGGCGCAGTTTAAGCAGACTGGTGTTGGGGTCTTCTGCAAAATACCGCTCGGCCAAGGCACCCAAACGCCAAAGCTGCGCCTCGTAGGCGCGCAGCACGTCGAAGTTGGAGCGGATGTTGTTGTTTTTCATGGGGCGAGGTCCCTAGCAGGCTGTGATTCTGCCCGGCAATTGGGTGTTTTTCACACACCATGATCTTTTTTACCGCTGTCGGCGCGAGCCCGCGGCATCAGCATCGGTGTTATCCACAGGCCGTAAGCCAGGCGGATGCTGTGGGGTATAGCCAAAATCAGGCTGTAGCGCTTATAGGTAGTGCGCTTACAGCTACTACTTCAATAGTAAAAATACGCATCCTCACGTGCCCACCAACTGGCTGCGCTGCAAAGTCGAGCTGGTGGTCATGCCTGGTATCAGTGCTTGCGCCCGCAGTGCCAGGCTGCTAAAGCAGGCTTTTTGCGGTTTGCGGTCTTGCAGATAGTCGAGTTGGCGCATGCTGCTGAACACGCGCGATACGGTCTCGGGTGCGGCATCCAGAATGTGCATGGAATGGTCCATGGCGGCTGGTTTGCCTTGCGCCATGTCAGCCGGAGCTGTGATGGCTACTGGTAATTTAAGCTAAAGCTTGCTTTCCTCCGCTTTGGCAGTCAGGGTCGTAAAGGCACCGACTCTCATACATCCCCGTCGCGTGGCGACTCACCGCCACTGCGTTGCATCAGTTGATCAAAAGCGCTCATATCAGCCCTGGCACTGCGTTCGGTAAAGTAAGCCTGCGCTTGCAGCATGGCCAGCTTTTCAGCCACTGCAATGCTGACAAACTGGTTGATGCTGATGCCATCTTGCTTGCTGAAGCGCTCCACGCCGGTGCGGATAGAACGCGGCAGGCGCAATGGATAAGTGCTTAATTGGCTCATGGCAAACTCCTCAAAAATGGGCCAGGTTGTGAAACACACAAACCAAAGCGCTGTGCCGCATTGGCGAAATGTTTCAGATTAAAGGTCAACAACGCTTGGGCCGAGGCATTCACTGCGGCTTCCAGCACCAGTTCGTCAGCCGGATCGCGCAACTGGGGCCGCCACAGAAAATGCACTTCAACCGGTTCAACCAGGTGCGCCAAGCCATCCAGAAAAATGCCCATCAGGTGAGCGTCCAGGCCAGCAGCCTGAATATGCTCTGGCCGGGAACACACCGCCTCATATTCCATGAACAGGCTGATACTGGCTGCCAGCGTGATTTCGCCACGGCGGGCTTTGCGCAACAGTTCTGCGGATGCCCCGGTTGGGCTGCGCAGAGCGGCAACGATGGTATCGGTGTCCATGACGATTTTCATCTGCTAATGGTATCACCGAAGATGAAATAACTGGGACCGAGAGCCTCACTCAATCATTTATTGACGCGAAATGCTTTGCGCCACCGGGTACCCCCCCATGGTGCCAATGCCCGAATACCCGGTCATGCAGGTATCGCCCATCATGCCGCCGGGGTAACAGTCGCCATAGGCCAGTTGGTTGATTTGAGCTTGCGTCAGCGCTGCCGTGGGGTTGGATAGGTTGACGTAAATCGTGGCAAAGGCATTGCCAGGGCCACCTGCTGACGGGTTCGGGGTGCTGCCAAAACCGTAGTACAGACCCTGCGAATTGGCAGGAAAACCGCCTTCTGAAAACACGTTGGTGCTGTTCAGGGCAAAGGTGGTGACTTTTAGCCCACCCGCACCATCGCTCAAGGTGGACAACTGGTAGCTGAGCGGCACGCTGATCATGGGCGGGCCGGTCATGGATTCTGTCAACTGGCCAGCCATTGCCGTGACGGTCTGTTGGGTCGAATTCAGCGTGAAGCTGCCGGTAAAGATGCTGTCATTGGGTTGGGTGTCGGGCTCATACCATCTTGTTGTGACTCGATAGTTAGTCAACACATCAGCCGCAACCGATGCCGCACTGTTGCCCACGCCGTTCGTGGCCACCACAGTGAACCCGTAACCCGTGCAGGTAACAGGACAACTGACCGTGATGGGCGAAGCCGCTCCCGTGGCCGTGAAACTGGCGGGCACCGAGGCTACCGTGTAGCTACTTATCTGGCTGCCACCGCTGGAAGAAGGGCCATTAAAGCTGACCTGTACGGCATTCGCCACGCTACCCAAGGTGGCGCTCACGCTGGTGGGTGCACTCGCCACTGTGATGGGCCCCGGCCATGCGGCCACTGTGAGGCTTTGCGTGACTTGCAATGCTGCGTTGTAGTTGGCATTACCCGCTTGATTGGCGGCGATGATGCAAGTGCCCGAGGCGATATTGGTCACCGATCCGGTGCTGGCATGGACCGTGCAAACCGATGGTGTCAGGCTGCTATACACCACAGCCAAGCCAGAATTGGCATTGGCCGATACGCTAGCCGAGCCAAACAAGGTGAGACTGGGCGCCGTTCCCAAGGTGATGACCTGTGCCGGATCGTGCAGCACCTGCAAGCTTTGTGTGGCCTGCGCTGCCGGCGCGAATATGTCGCTGCCCAACTGGTTGGCGGCAATGATGCAGGTGCCCACTGATTTGTTGGTAACCAAGCCCGTATTGGCGTTAACGCTACAGACCGTGGGTGTGGTCGTGCCATAGCTCACTTGCAACGCGCTACTGGCCGTAGCAGTCACCGTGGCCGTGCCACCCAACGCCAGGCTGGGTGCAGCGGCAAACTGGATGGTTTGTGGTTTGGCCTGAATGGCCGGGCCACCACGACCACCTCCACCGCCTCCACCACAGGCTGCCAACGCCGTCACAATAACCATGCCAAATCGATTCAAGGGAAGTATTCTCATGTTGCTCTCACTCAAAAACGCAGGCTCAAAGCCAGATTGACCGATCGGCCCATGCCGGGCACGCCCACACCCCATGGAATGCCCAGGCTGGTCATGGACGCGCCTTGACCCAAATAGGCGCCACCCAGCGGCAGCGTGTAGGCGCGATTCAGCAGGTTCTCGATGCCAAAATCCAGTCTGAGCCTTTTGATCTCGAAACTGGTGCGCACATTAAGCAGGCTGTAGCCGGGTGTGGGCGCTTCATTGCGCACACGCGACACATTGGTTTTGGCCGCCACCCATTGCACTTCGGCGGTACTCGTCCAGCCATCGATGCGCTGCTCAAGTGCCAGTTTGGCATTGAGCGGCATGATGTTGTAGAGCCCGTCACCTGTGCTGGTATTGCTCCCATTAACATAGCTCAGGACACCCTTTCCTTTGAAACTGCCCCAGTTGGAACTACTGCCGAGCAGCACGTTGCCCGACAAATCCAGACCCTGAAGGCGGGCCGATTGGTTGACGTATTGCAGGCTGACAAACCCGGTGGTGCTGGTCAGATTGGCCGCACCGCACTGGCCAAAGTTGCAGCGCTGTGCGTCAATGAAATCTTGCACCCAGGTGACATAAGCGGTGGCTTTCACGCCCCACTGGGTCTGGACGGCATCATGCCAGTCACCACTGACGCTGACGGTGTGCGCCACTTCGGGTTGAAGGTTGAGGTTGCCGATGTAGGCGTTGCCGTCACCCACAAAATTGTTCATCAACGAGGCCATGGCCTGGGTTGACCAAGGGTAGCGCTGGTACAAGTTGGGTGAATGCGCTTTGCGGGCAAAACCGGCCTCAAAGCTTTGTGTATCGGCCGGTGTGTAGCGTGCCAACGCGGTGAAATCGAAGTTGTTGTCGCTGCGCTGGCGGTTTTGTGCGTTAAATGCGGCCGCATCTGTCGCCCAAATGGCTTGGGCGTTGTAGCCTTGCACCGGACCTGCGTCGGTTTTGACGGTCTCAGTGCGCAAACCGATCAGGCTGAGCCATTGCGGGCTCCATTGCGCCTCCCATTCGGCAAATGCACCTAAACGGTCGCGTGTGCCGAAATCAACATTCCAAAATGTTCGCGGCCCCATCACCCCACCTACTGCGGGCCACCAGTCGTACAGCGTATAAGTGTGCGACTCCAGGCCCGCCTTGATCACATCACGTTCAGACAGCACATAGTCAGTTTGCAATTGGGCACCACGCGTCTTGGCTGTGGTGTTCATGGGCATGCCGGTGCCGTAGTTGAAGCGATCCGACCCCATGTCCATAAAGTGTTGGGTGTCCTGGTCAAAGTAGCGTGCCTGCAACTTGCCCCAGTCAAACTGCCCGCGGTAACGCAGGTTGATTTGCGTGTTGTTGTTGCCGGTCATGTCCATGCGCTGGTTGGGAAAACCCTCAAACGGCAGGTTTTGTGTGCCTACGCTCAGTTGCAGCAGCTGTTTATCCAGGCGCAGCGCCAGAGCGATGTCGTGATTTTCGGTATTGAAGTGGGTAGAACCCACCTCATTGGCCCCCAGCCAGGGTCCACCCACAGCGCCCGGTCCTGCGGGCTTGAAGTCAACCCCAGCGAAGGTATTGGCCGACTTGGCGCTAGCCCCACTGTAGGTCAAGTTGACGATATGCCCGACATACGTGACGCCCACGTTAAAACCACTGGCGTTGCCATTGCTGCGGTAAAACGTGCCCAACACCCCCTTGGCGATGACGTTTTCGGCTTGATCAGAAAACTCTGGTGGAGCCGAGTTAACTGCAATCGTTCCACCAAGGCTGTCGCCGCCCACACTCACCGGGGTAATGCCGGCAAACACCGTGATGGAGCCCACACGCGTAGGATCGATGTACGAAAGTGCCGAGTTCATGTGATTCGGGCAAGCAGCCATCAAATCCATGCCATCGACCTGGATGCGGATGCGGTCATCGGCCAGGCCGTGAATGGCCGGCAGGCTTGAGACACCGCCTGCGCCATACAGGCTGACGCCGGGCGTGTCTTGCAACAAGCGGGCGCTGTCGCTGGTGGCGGCGCGCTGCGCGACCAGGCTGGCTACTGGCGTTTGCACGGCACCCAGGGGCAGGATTGGGGTAGCGGTCACGGTGACGGCACCCAGCGTCTTGACCTCTTGGCTCGCGCTGGCAAAAGGCAGGGCCGCCAACACAGCGGCCACGGTGGTCAAACGAAACATCATCACGCCCCCACCAACTGGCTGCGTTGCAGCGCCGAGCTAACGGTCATACCAGGAATTAATTGCTGTGCACGCAAAGCAAGACTACTAAATCGTGCTTTGTGGGGCTTGCGATCTTGCAAATAATCAAGCTGGCGCATGCTGCTGAACACTCGCGACACGGTTTCCGGGGCTGCATCCAGAATGTCGGCCATGTCGCTGAGGTTGGGCAAGGTGCATTCAGCGGTGCTGCGGGCCTCATGGTTCACGCTGTCTGCAAACATCAGCAGCAGGCACTTGACGCGCTGCGACACCGGCCCGGTGCGCAAGCTCACCACCTCGCGGCAGCGCTGGTGGGCAATGACCACCGTTTCCATCAGAATTTCCATCATGGCGGCACCCGTGGCTTGCACGGGAACCAGCCCAACTGCGGTCAGGGCCCGAAAACTCAGGCTGTCATCCGTTCCCACCCATTGCTCAACCCCAATCACGTCACCGGGCAATGCCAGGCGCATGAACCGGCTGGCCTCTTCCCCCACGGCACTGTCAATGCGCAAGGCCCCCGATTGCACTCGCCACATGGTTTTGAGGTCATGCAAAGGCAAAGCTTCGCGGGCATTGAGTGGGTGGCTATGTGGCGTACTGATTGAGGTTTTCATGGGTTTCCTTTTATATGCAAAATGAGCCTTTAACGCTTGATAGACAAGCATAAGTAGCTATTGTTTCGATAGTCATTAACAGACCCTGTGGCTCATCATCACGGGGTTTTAAAGGGGTCAGAAAAGCGCGGATTGGTCAGAAATTCGTGGTCGGTCAGGGTTTTAAGGAAAGCGATGATGTCGGCCTGCTCAGCCTTGCTCAGCTTGATCTTGTCGAGCCGCGTATCCTTGAACGGGTTTTTGCGACCATCACCCTTGTTGGGACCGGACTCGATATTGCGCCCGCCTGCGGCGTAGAACTCCAAAACCTTCTCTAAGGTGGCAATCGAGCCATCGTGCATGTACGGGGCAGTGACTTCGATGTTGCGCAGACTGGCCACGCGGAATTTGCCCATGTCTTCGGGCTTGCCTGAGACACCGATGAGCCCCTGGTTGTTGTTGGTGTAGGCACCCTTACCGTCCACGTTGTACAAGCCGGTGTTGCGATAGGCGGGTTGCCACACCGCTGGCTTGGCCTGCAGGGTCATCTCGGTGAAATTAAAGCCGCTGTGGCACTGCGCGCACTGCGCTTGCTCGCTGAAGAACAGGTCTTGGCCACGCTTTTCCTGCGCGCTGTAACTGGTTATGCCACGTTTGACCTGGTCGTATTTGGCGTTAAATGACAGAACACCGCGCTCAAACGTGGCAATGGCATTGGCGATGTTGTCCAGGTTCACCGGTTGCTTGTAGTTGGGAAAAGCCCGCACAAAGCGGCGCCGGTAGTCAGGGTCGTTGACAAAACGCGCCAGTATCTGCTTGGCGTTGTTGTCGTTCAAGCCCATTTCCACCGGGTTTTCGCCCGTCAGCGGCACCGGCACTTGCATCTCAAGCCTGTTCAGCGTCACATTGGCCCAGGTGATGGTGGGGTGGTAGGCGGCATTGGCAATACTTTGGGCGCTGCGCAGGCCGCGCTCGCCAGTTACACCGGGCGACACGGCTCGGCCATCGGTAAAGGCCAGTTTTTGCAAATGGCAAGTGGCGCAGGCCATGCTGGCATTGCTTGAGAGACGTTTGTCGTAGAAAAGACGCCGACCAAGCTGGAATTTTTCCTCGCTCATGGGGTTTTCCGGCGGCACCCAGGGTTCTGGAATGTCGGGTGGCAAATGCCATTGCCAGGCGCTGACCGGCTTGTCTTGGGTTGAAGCGGAAGAGGTTTGTTGCGGAGCGGGGGCGCTCTGGTCAGGCGCGACCAAAGCGCCAGCGGCATGGGCACTGGTCACTGCCAACGCAGTGACCAGCCCGGCAAACACCAGGGCTGGTTTTTTCATGGTTTACTACTTGCCAAACACGGTTTGAATGGCTGCCCCCGTCAAGGTTTGACCATTGGTCAGGCTCAAGCCCAACGACTTGAAGATACCTGTGCATTCGGGGTCGGTGGTGCCAGACATACAGCCTGGTGAGCCGCCACCTTCATAGGTCGCATCCACATTGGCATACAAGCTTGCCAAGTCCAGTTTGACGGTGTCAACAGCAGTATTGAAAGCTGGGAACTTCACACCAAGACGATTGGGGTTGGTGCAAGCGGTATCCACTCCAGTCACGGGGTTGCCAGAGCAGCCGGTAGAGCCGATGTGAACATTAAACACGGCGTTGGTTCCACCCAATTTATTGGCCGGAGTCGTGGTTTTGAACTCAATTTTGGTGAACTTGCGTCCACCTTGCCAGTTCCACGCCATGCCTGGCTGCGCCACCGTGTCAAGCGGAGGAAT
This sequence comes from uncultured beta proteobacterium, assembly GCA_903930255.1. GTDB lineage: Bacteria > Pseudomonadota > Gammaproteobacteria > Burkholderiales > Burkholderiaceae_C > Rhodoferax. Next base: position 1,995 of record CAIYYA010000242.1, on the reverse strand, counting down.
GGGGTTGGAGAAAACTGCGGCTGGTGCAGATGCGGCTGCGGCTGTCACCATGGCTGTGGTATTGGCGGAATGGTTGAGCTTGGTGGTCATATCAGCGGAACGCACTGGCACGCCCAGGGTATACGAAATGCCCGTGTAGGTGCCCGGCACCACTTTGCCGGTGATCGCTGTGTGAGCGGGCGCAGTGCAGACTGCCGCGCCTGTGGCAGCGGTGTTGCGCCCAAAGTCCATCAACGCCACGTTTTTCGATTGGTAAGCGTCTTCGGTCATGACCAGAGGTACGGCATTGCCAGCGGCATCCCACAGCAGCACGTTGGAGATAAAGAAGCGGATATCCACCATTTGACCGGCGATCTGCTGCGTGGTTTGGGCTGAGGTCGCCAGCAAGGTTGCAAGGCTGGGTGGTGTTGCCGTCAGCGGGGCTTGATCCCACAGTTTCAGGCCAGGCAGCGTGACGTTGTCACAGGCTTTGACTGAAGTAGCGCCATTGACCACATCAAAATTCAGTGTTACTGCTTGTGAAGCGGTGCCTGTGGTCAGCTTGTTGGCCAAAATGGCACGAACAGTGTTGAAGTCCTCAAAGCCGACCGCAGGTGCTGAAGCCACGGAGGCTGGGGCGGAAGCACCTTTGAGGGGGGGGCTGGCCATGACCGATTCTTTAGCAAGAGCAAACAAGGTTTCCTGTAGTTTTTTTCGTTCAGCCACGGTGCCACCGCCAACAGCATCACGGTTGTTTTTGACACTTTGCGTCAGCAATTGCGCTTTCAGATGGGCATCCGAGTCAGCCTTGGCAATGTAGTCTTCCCGTGGATCTACCGTGATACCCATAGCTGTCTGCACATTGGCGGCAGCTGAAGCAGCACTGAGAGCCGCGTTTGCCTGCAACTCATGATGCACCAGGGAGCTCAAAGGCGTAATCGTGGTATTGCCCTTGGGGGCGGTCAGCACAAAATTTTTGCCCACTGTGCCCACGAAGTCTGAGTCCGTTGCCGTAGCAGGCACTTCTGCCACGACTGGGTAAGCCGCAGCCTCCGCCGCAGTCAAGCCGTCAATTGAATATTTGCCATCTGTACCCGTTGTAGCAGAAGGTTCACCCGCATCACAGACCGAGTTTTCGTTTTTGTCCAGGCACACTTTGGCACCGGTCAAGTAGCCATCAGCCACCACGCCAGCCAGCGAAACGGTTGGTGGAGAAGTGACCCCGCCCCCTCCTCCTCCGCCACACGCGGTCAAAACAGCGGCGGCAATCAGGCTGCTGGCAGCCAATGTCGGTTTGAAAATTTGTTTCATTTGAATGTTCAAGTTAAAAATATAAAAAAGCATCAGTTCGGTTTTCAGTGGCCATGCGCTGCTGCCGCTTCGCGCGGCGTTTGCACCCAGACCTTCACGGTCTGGCTGCCAGCATGTTGAAAGTTGAGCGTCAAGTCAAAGCGGTCGCCGTCTTTGAGCGGTGCCTTCAGGTCGATCAGGGTCAGTTGGTAGTCACCCGTGTGACGCAGTTGGGTCACGCTTTTGGCGGGGAGATCAATGGCCGCTACCGGCGTGCCTCGCAGGCCATTGCCATCCATCTTGAGGCTGTGCAGCGTGACTTGGTTGGCCACCGGTGTGCTGGCACTGAGCAATTTGTCGGCTTGACCGCCCGTGTTTTGGATACCCCGCAGATATGCTTTACCCAACGTTTGCCCGGCTTGGCTGGGCACAGCATAGGGGTGATCCAACAGCAAGCCACCGGTCTGCGTGCCATGCGCGAAAGCACATGACATCACGCACGAGCAAGCCAACAGCCCCAAAAAACGGGCGCAACGATGCCATAAAACCGCACTTGCGGCGAAAAAATGCCGAGAAGGTTGACTCAAAAGACGCTCCTGAATTCAAGACAAATAGGGTTCTAACGCACGTCTGGCATGCGCAAAGCACTATGAATTTGATAGTTCAGGAGGGAATTGGTGGTCCGCGCGGAGGCGGTACTGGGGCGAAGCGTTTGACAACAACAAT